>NZ_PSOW01000007.1:0-298963 GCF_003013335.1 Rhizobium sp. H4 | reverse complement strand
CGATCCGCTGCAGGTCGCGCTCGCTCATCGCTATCAATCCCATCCGCAATCTCCGCCGTCATCCAAAACGGGAAGAGAGTGACATTCTTACTTTGCAGAATCAGGACATTCTAACTGTGCGGCTACATCAAAAGATCACATAAGATAGATTATGGAACAAATCTTTCATCAGCGACGCCAAAGGCTTGCGCCGCTCCAACGTTGCGCTGCCCCAGTCCGGCTCAGCTCCGATCGCGTTGCGGGTCCAGCGCGATATTCAGGCCCACCTTCACTCTGTCCATCGCTACAAAACTGCGGAACCGCTTGACGTTCCTGTTGGCGAAGAACAGGCGCCGGGTAATGGCTTCGTAGTCTCCCATGGTTCGGACGACGACGATCAGAATGAAATCCACTTCGCCCGTCACGTAGTAGCACTGCTGGACTTCAGGAGCCTCGGCGAAGGATTTCTTCGTCGCGTCGTGCGTGGCGCCGAACTCGCTGTGCATCTCGACTTCGACAAAGACCGTGATCTCGTGCCGCACATGGGAAGGCTCGATCACCGCGACGTTGGCGGCAATCGTACCCGTCTCCTCCATCCGCTTGATCCGGCGCTGCACGGCTGGTGCCGACAGACCGACGACTTCCGCGATCGAGCGCTGCGGTGTCTTGTTGTCCCGCTGGAGAATCTCGAGAATGGCGAGGTCGAAGCGGTCAAGCTCCACCATATCCGCTGAAATCTTGTCGATCATACAGTGATCCCTTTGAGAGGAGCATTTGGCGACAAAGTAAGAAAACCCTCCATTTTGGCGGCGGTAATGAGCGAATGTTGCATAATTGGTATCGAAATACAGCGCCAATTTCTATCGGGATGAAGTAATTATCAGGGCGTACGCATTTTCGAAAGGATGTCCGGATGGTTCTCCTGAACCAACACGCCGACTACCGCAAACCCATCGACGCAGCCGACGCCGAGGTTTTGGGAGTTGAAGCCGCCAAGACCGTCGAACGCTTCTTGCATCATCGCGAGGGCCACAAGCCGACTCCTTTGCTCTCGCTCGCAAATCTTGCGCGTGAGATCGGGGTCGGTTCGATCCTGATCAAGGATGAGGGCCATCGCCTCGGTCTTGGCAGCTTCAAGGCGCTCGGCGGTTCCTATGCCGTGATCCGGCTCGTTCTGGAGGAGGCTTCGAAGCGCCTTGGCCGCGAAGTGGACGTGGCAGATTTGCAGACCGTCGATGTGAGAGCCATCGCATCGAAAATGACGGTCGCCTGCGCAACCGACGGCAATCATGGGCGCTCCGTCGCCATGGGGGCGCAGCTCGTCGGCGCCAAATGCTCGATCTTCGTTCATTCCGGCGTCAGCAAGGAGCGGATCGACGCAATCGCCCGCTATGGCGCAGATATGATCCGCGTCGACGGCAATTATGATGACTCCGTTCGCGAAGCCGCGCGCGTTGCCGAGGAGAAGAACTGGATCACGGTCTCCGACACGTCTTGGCCGGGCTACGAACGCATCCCGGGCTTCGTCATGCAGGGCTACACCGCGTTGCTGACCGAGGCGCTCCGCCAGATGCCGGAGCCGCCGACCCATGTTTTTGTGCAGGCCGGCGTGGGCGGCATCGCCGCTACGGTTGCGGGCCACTTCTCCGTCCTTTTCGGTGACAAGCGCCCCTTCTTCGTGGTCGTCGATCCCTCCCGCGCAGCCTGCATCGTCGAGACAGCGCGCGCCGGACATCCGGTGAAAGTCGATCATGGAGAGGCCACCGTGATGGCGATGCTGGAGTGTTATGAGCCGTCGCTGGTGGCGTGGCGGATCCTGTCGCATGCTGCGGACGCATTCATGACGGTCGACGACCCCGACGCGATCGAAGCGATGAAACTGCTTGCGAGCCCTGGTGGGTCCGACCCAGCGGTCGTTGCCGGCGAAAGCGGCGGCGTAGGTCTCGCGGCCCTTCTGAAAGTTGCCGCCGACAGGGAACTGCGGGCGAAGGTCGGCCTTGACGCGCAATCCCGCGTCTTCCTCATCAACACCGAGGGCGCGACAGACCCCCTCCTCTACGAGAAGTTTGTCGGCGCAACGCCGGCGGACATAGCAGCGAAAAACTCCGGCCAAAGCGGAGTTAAGGAAAAGGTGGTGTGATGAGCGAGATTTCCATCAACTCCGAACGGCTGCTCGGCCGGATCCTTGAGCTCGGCGAAATCGGTCGTGACGACGACGGTCGGCTGACCCGTCTCGCGGCTTCGGATACGGAGAAGCTCGGACGTGACAAGTTCGTCTCGTGGATTGAGCAGGCCGGCTTGGGAGTTGCCGTCGACCGTATCGGCAACATATTCGGCATCTGGAGGCCCGCAGCCGTTTCCGACGAAGCACCGCTCATGCTCGGATCGCACATCGATACCGTGATCAACGCGGGCATTTATGACGGATGTTATGGCGTTCTGTCTGGCCTTGAAGTCATCGAGACGCTTGTCGCAGCGGGTTTCCAGCCGTCGCGTCCGATCGTGGTCGCCGCCTTCACCAATGAGGAAGGTGTGCGCTACGCCCCCGACATGATGGGATCGCTCGTCTATGCGGGCGGCCTCGATGTCGACGCCGCTCACGCAACTGTGGGAACAGATGGCACGAAACTTGGTGAGGAGCTGCGGCGCATCGGCTACGATGGAGAGCATCAGCCAGGCTTCATCCGGCCACATGCCTACATCGAGCTGCATATCGAACAGGGTCCGGTTCTCGAGCGCGAAGGCATTCAGATCGGCGCCGTGGAAAACCTGCAGGGCATCTCCTGGCAGCGGGTGACCATCAGCGGCGACGCCAACCATGCGGGAACCACACCAATCTCGATGCGTCGCGACGCCGGACATGCCGCCGCGCTCGTCATCACCTTCCTGCGGGAACGCGCAAGGAACTCGAAGACGCCGACAGTGGCAACGGTTGGCTGCATGAGCTTCGAGCCGAACGCGATCAACGTCATCCCTTCCCGCGCAACCTTTACGGTGGATCTACGCGATCCGGACGAGGATCGGCTGAAGCAAGAGGAGGCCGCTCTCGAAGCCTACCTTGCGCAACTGGCGAAGGAGGAGGACGTGTCCTTCGAGGTCGAACGCCTCGCCCGCTTTCAGCCGGTGGCGTTCGACGGGAAGATCATCGAACTGATCGAGAAAGCGGCGGCCGGGCGCGGACACACGGTTCGCCGCATGACGTCGGGGGCGGGCCATGATGCGCAGATGATCGCGCGGATCGCCCCCTCGGCGATGATCTTCGTGCCGAGCCTCGGCGGCATCAGCCATAATCCGAGGGAAAAGACCCAGGACGAAGATCTGGTCGCCGGAGCGAACATGCTTCTCGACGTTGTAAAGCAGATTACGGGCGGAGGAGTTTGAGATGGCGATCGATATCGATGCTCTGAGGAACGAAATGACGGCGTGGCGGCGCGACCTGCATGCCCACCCCGAGTTCGGATTCGAGGAGCAACGCACCTCGGCCTTCGTCGCCGCCAAGCTGCGCGAGTTCCGCCTCGACGATGTGGCGGAGGGTGTTGGAGGAACCGGTGTCGTCGGCACGCTCAAGCGCGGATCCGGCAACCGCTCGATTGCGCTGCGGGCCGACATGGACGCGCTTCGAATCCCGGAGCAGGGAAATCTTCTCTACAAATCGTCGAACCCTGGGGTCATGCACGCCTGCGGCCACGACGGGCACACCACCATGCTCCTCGGAGCCGCCAAGCTGCTCGCCGAGGAAGGTGGTTTCGACGGAACCGTCCGCTTCATTTTTCAGCCAGCGGAGGAATGGGGACGCGGCGCACTTGCCATGCTCGCGGACGGATTGATGGAGCGCTATCCGTTTGAGGAGATCTACGGCATTCACAACATGCCCGGCCTCCCCGTCGGCACATTCGAAACCCGGCCGGGGGCGATCATGTCGGCCGAAGACAATTTCGAGATCGTGCTTCGCGGCGTCGGCGGCCATGCTGCCCGCCCTCACGGGGGCAACGAGGTTCTCATCGCCGCCTGCGCCCTTGTGACCAACCTGCAGACGATCGTCTCCCGCCGCCTCAGTCCCACGGACACCTCCGTGGTTTCGGTCACTGAACTCATCACCGACGGAACTCGAAACGCTCTGCCCGGAGAGGCGAGGATCCTGGGCGACGCACGAAGCTTCCGTTCGGAAGTCAGCGCCGAAATCGAGAAGCAGATGCGCATCATCGCTGAGGGAACCGCTCTCGCCTATAATGTCTCGGCCGAGGTGACTTACACCAGGGAATTCGTTCCGCTCCTAAACGATCCCGATCTGGTCGAGGAGACTTTCGCCGCCGCTTACAGCATTTTCCCTGAGAAAAATGTTCGCATGGCACGGGAGCCGATGACGGGAAGCGAGGATTTCGCACACTTTCTGGAGCATGCGCCCGGTGTGTTCGTATTCCTTGGCAACGGTGACTCGCCACCGCTGCACAATCCTCGCTATGACTTCTGCGACGATGGCCTGATCCATGGGACGAATTTCCACACGGCGATCGTCCGCCGCCGGCTGCCCCTGCCCTGATTTCCGCAGGCGGCTGCTATCTCACAGCCTTTGAGAACGACTAAGTCTTCTCGATACCGAGGCGCGCTGGATCGTTCACCACCGTCTGGTTTGCGAGACATGACCGGCAAATCCGCCCAGCAATACGCCGAACGGCAAGCGCCTGATCGCCCTCGCCGCGACGAAGGCTGCGCCGGTGGCGAAGGCGAGTTTCAGCCACGGATAGTCACCGAGCTGGACATGGGCATTCGCATCGACGGATGTAGCCTTGGCTTTCAGCGCCGCTTCCGCATCGTCACGCAGAAGGCCGATGCGGGCGTGCAGCAGCCTCAATTCCCGCTGCAGGTGGTGCAGACTTTGGTCGGCCTTGTCACGCGCGGACTCGGCGGCCGCATCGGCAAAAGGCAGTTCGCCCTCTGCGACCAGCTCATCGGGATCGGGCGGAAGAAAGCCGTCGCGATTGATGGATGATTGCATCGACATGTCCTCGAATTAGTCAGCGAAGCAACGCCCGGCATTGCCGCCGGCCTCGCTGCACATCAATGATCGCGCCGGAAACTCTGGCTCTGCTGTGATCCGCCTTGCGTCTGCGACTGCCGATCCGCATCGTTTGACGATGCGGAGGCGCCGGTGAATCTGTAAGCACGAACCTTGGCGCTTCCATGCGTTGTGTCGCGCATTGCGACCGGGCGCGCCTCGTCGGAAGCCGGCGCTTCGAACGCGCTTTCCGATACGGCCAGATCGTCCGCGGCTTTGCCGCCGCGGGCTGCACCGGCATAACCGGTATTGGATCCGCCTTGGCGTCCGCTTTCCGATAACCAGAGATCCGCCCGCTCGTCGATGTCGATGCTGCCCTCGTGGTCCAGGATATCGTGAACGGTTTCGTAGAGTGCGTCGTCGATATCGTTGACCTGGACGAGGAAGCCGCCTCGCCGCAGCCCTTCTGCGTACATAGCGCGATCCTCGTCAGGGAAGAAGAAGTCGGCAAGGGCATCGAAGAAGCCGCTGCGATCATCGCTCATGACGCCGGCATTTTTTTCATCCGCCTCATATCCCGGCATCAACCTTATTCTGGCGACGGGGACGCCTGCGTCTTCAAGACGGGAGACCGCTGATTCGGCGTCCGACCGGCTGTCGAAAAATGCGGTAAGGCTGCCGCCGCCCACGGGGCTTGAAAAACCCGGGTTGGTATCGTTGTGAATGTTGCTCACGGAACTCTCCTCTCGATGGCGCGTTCCAGCCGCCGACCCGACGCCTGGTTTCCTGACTCGGAGAACCGGCAGCCGAGATGAATGTTCCACGACGAAGACGATGGCTTTGGCGGCGGCGGCGCAGGCGGTTCATAACGTCATCGCCAGCTGTTTCGGATGCACTGCCCGCTGAATTGCATCGCCTACGGCGTCCTTCAGCGGTTGACGTTAAACCGTCGAGACGCTAGCACGGCTCTGGACGCATTGGGGATATTTCATATGGACATGTTTACGGCAGCCGGTATGACGGCTTTGCTGCAGGTCATTGCTATCGACCTCGTTCTCGCCGGCGACAACGCCGTGGTTATCGGTCTTGCCGCTGCCGGCCTCGAGGCTACGCAGCGCCGCAAGGCGATCATCGTCGGCATCGTCGCCGCGACCCTTCTTCGTATTCTGTTTGCCAGCGTTGCAGTCTATCTGCTGGCGATCGTCGGCCTGTTGCTGGCCGGCGGACTCCTGCTCCTGTGGGTCTGCTGGAAGATGTGGCGCGAGCTTCGCGCCGGTCATCACGAGAGCCACGAGGCGGTGGGCGGCGAAGGCGCGCCGAAAAAGACCTTCTTCCAGGCGGCGACCCAGATCGTCATCGCCGACGTCTCGATGTCGCTCGACAACGTCCTCGCCGTTGCCGGTGCTGCGCGCGAACATCCGAGCGTGCTGGTCATCGGTCTTGCCCTGTCAATCGCGCTGATGGGTATCGCCGCAAACCTGATCGCCCGGTTGCTCAGCAGCCATCGCTGGATCGCCTATGTCGGTCTGCTAATCATCCTCTACGTCTCGCTCGACATGATCCACCGCGGTGGCGTCGAACTGTGGCCGTACGTGCAAGCGAGCGGGTTCAAGCTTTAGTCTAGAGCCTGATCTCGGTCTCGAAGCTCATCTGGTCATACGCCGGCACCACATGGTCCGGCGTCTCGGCCATCACCACGTCGTAGTCGAGCGGCGTGTGCATATGGGTGAGGATCGCCCGTTTCGGCTTCAGCCGGCCGATCCAATCGAGCGACTGTTCCAGCGACAGATGGCTCGGGTGATAGGTATATTGCAGCGCGTCGATGACCAGCACATCGAGATCCTGCAGCTTCTCGACGGTCTGCAGCGGGAAATCGCTGATATCGCTGCAATAAGCCACATCGCCGATGCGGAACCCGAGCGAATGGATATCGCCATGCTGCTGGATGTGCGGGTAAAAGTCGATCTTGCCGCCGGGACCGCGGATTTCGACGGGTTCGTCGATATTTTTGATGACAACAGGCAGCACGATCGGCGGGTAATTGCTGCCGGGCGGCGTTTCCAGGCAATAGCGGAAGGCTTCACGCAGCCTGTCCATCGTATACTGGTCGGCAAAGATCGGCACCCGGCGGCGCGTATTGTGGAAATAGCCGCGCAGATCATCGATGCCGTGAATATGGTCGGCATGCGGGTGGCTGTAAAGCACGGCATCGACATGGTCCGCCCCTGCCCTGATCATCTGCTCACGAAAATCCGGCCCGGTATCGACGACAACCGTCGTGACGCCGTCAGGGCCGAATTGCTGCACCATGAACGAGGCGCGCGTGCGCCGGTTTTTCGGATTGTCGGGGTTGCAGGCGCCCCAGTCGCCGGTAATGCGCGGCACGCCCGGTGACGACGAACAGCCGAGAATGGTGAAACGCCGCCGGTAGAGCACGCCGCTAGATCCTCGGCATTTTCGTAAACAGGCGCAAAGCGTTCTCGGTCGTGATCCGCGCGGTATCGGCGTAGGAAAGGCCGATCGTCTCGGCGAGCACTTCGGCCGTGTTGACGACATAGGACGGCTCGTTGCGCTTGCCGCGCCAGCGCTTCGGCGCCAGATACGGCGCGTCCGTTTCCACCAGCAGCCGCTCATGCGGGACCGTCTTGGCAATCTCGCGCAGCTCTTCCGATTTCGGGAACGTCAGGATGCCAGAGAAGGAGATATAGCCGCCGAGTTCGACACCGGTTCGCGCCAGTTCCGGACCCGCTGAAAAGCAGTGCAAGATAAAGGGGAAAGCCCCCTTCCCTGTTTCCTCGGTCAGGATGGAAGCCATATCTTCGTCAGCGCTGCGGCTGTGGATGACGAGCGGAAGCTGCGTTTCCCGAGCGGCGGCAATATGCCGGCGAAAGCCGGTCTGCTGGTCCTCGGGCTTCTGCGTGTCATAGAAATAGTCGAGGCCGGCCTCGCCGATCGCCACTACCTTTTCATGGGCGTTTGCCAAGCGCACCAGATCTTCCGTCTGGATGTCCAGCTCATCGCCAGCATTGTTCGGATGCGTACCGACCGAGCAGAACACCGATGGATATTTTTCGGTGAGAGCGAGCAACCCGTCGAGCTTCCGCACGCGCGTCGAGATCGTCACCATCTGTTTGACACCAGCCTGATGCGCGCGCGTGACAATCTCGTCGCGCTCGGCCTCGAAGTCGGCGAAATCGAGATGGCAATGCGTATCGATCAGCACGGCCTCAAGCCTCCGGAGCCACGTAACGCGGGAAGACCGGCGTCGGCGCCTCGAGCGGCGTTCCGGCGATCAGGCGGCCGGCCTCGCCGAGGGCGGCAAAATCGCGCTTGTCGGCAGGCGCAGCCACGAGATCGAGCAGTTTGCCCGATGAGTCCGGCATGAACGGCTGCAACAGGATGGCGATCTGGCGCACGACTTCGGCGGTGACGTAAAGCACCGTACCCATGCGCGCCGGATCCGTCTTTTTCAGCGCCCACGGCGCCTGGCCGGCGAAATAGCGATCGGTATCGGAAACGACGGCTATGATCGAGGCAAGCGCCCGGTGAATCTGCTGCTTGCCCATGTCTTCGCGCGTCGACGCGTGCAGCGCGTCGACCTGCGCCAGCATCGCCTTGTCCTCGTCGGTCAGCGGCCCGCATTCCGGGATTTTGCCGTCACAGTTCTTGACGATCATCGACAGCGAGCGGCTGGCGAGATTGCCGATGCCGTTGGCGAGGTCGGAATTGATGCGGATGCCGATCGCCTCTTCGCTGTAGCTGCCGTCCTGGCCGAAGGACACTTCGCGCAGGAAGAAGTAGCGCACCTGATCGAGACCGAAATGGTTCACCAGATTGACGGGATCGACGACATTGCCGAGCGACTTCGACATCTTCTCGCCCTTGTTGAGCAGGAAGCCGTGGGCAAAGACCCGCTTCGGCAGCGGCAGCTTCGCCGACATCAGGAAGGCCGGCCAGTAGACGGCATGGAAGCGGATAATATCCTTGCCAATGATGTGCACATCGGCGGGCCAGTACTTCGCCCGCGGGCCGTTCCTGTCCTCGATATAACCTGTGGCGGTGATGTAGTTGGTCAGTGCGTCCACCCAGACATACATGACGTGGGACGGATCGTTCGGCACTTTGATGCCCCAGTCGAAGGTCGTGCGCGAGACCGACAGGTCCTTGAGGCCCGATTTGACGAAGGAGATCACCTCGTTCCGGCGCTCGGCCGGACCGATGAAATCGGGATTGGCCTCGTAATGCGCCAGCAGCTTCTCCTGGTATTCGGAGAGCTTGAAGAAATAGCTTGCCTCTTCCACCCACTCGACCGGCGTGCCCTGCGGGCCGTAGCGCACACCGTCGGCGCGCAGTTCCGTCTCGTTCTCCTGGTAATAGGCCTCGTCGCGCACCGAATACCAGCCGGCATAGCTGTCCTTGTAGATGTCGCCATTGTCGGCCATCAGCTTCCAGATATTCCGCGAGGTCTCGTGATGACGCTCCTGCGTGGTGCGGATGAAGTCGTCATTCGAGGCGTTGAGCAGCGTCGCCATCGCCTGGAATTCGCCGGAGTTGCGGTCGGCGAGCGCCTGCGGTTCGATTCCTTCGGCGCGCGCTGTCTGCTGCATCTTTTGGCCGTGTTCGTCGGTGCCGGTCAGGAAGAAGACATCCTTGCCGTCCAGGCGCTGGTAGCGCGCCATCGCATCCGTCGCGATCAGCTCATAGGCATGGCCGATATGCGGCTTGCCGTTGGGATAGGAAATCGCGGTGGTGATGTAGAAGGGTGTCTTGTCTGTCATGGCGGCCAATGTCCGGCTTACTCTATAAAAATGGTCAGCCGCTCTTAGCGCATGTCACCGACAAGCGAAACATCAAGTTTTGGCGCCTTCGATGATTTCCGGGACACCGTCGTGAACTTGACTCCGCTTCGCACGCAATTTACCGGTCGTCCCAAAGAGGGCGGGACAGAACGAAGTGCCAGTTTTCATCTACCGGGATAGTCGTGGTCGCGCGCCGTCGGGGGCGCTTGCTTGACATTCGAGCCGCTCTATTCGCTTTCCGGCCTGTTCGTCGGCGCGCTTGTGGGCATCACCGGCGTTGGTGGCGGTTCGCTGATGACGCCGCTGCTGGTGCTGCTCTTCGGCGTTCATCCCGCAACCGCGGTCGGCACCGATCTCCTCTATGCGGCGATTACCAAGACGGCGGGCACTGCCGTGCACGGCATGCATGGACGGATTAACTGGAAGATCGTCGGCAGCCTTGCCGCCGGCAGCGTGCCGGCCGCCGTGCTGATGCTCTGGCTGTTGGCCGGCGTCGATCGCAAAAGCATCGGTGTGACCAACACCATCACGGTTGCGCTCGGCTGGCTGCTTGTCATGACCGCGATCATGCTGGTCTTCCGCGGTTCCATATTGGAATTGGCGCGCCGCGCCATCGGCGATCGCACACCGCCGCGGCCCACAACCATTCTGATCCTCACCGTCATTCTCGGATTCTGTCTCGGCGTCTTGGTCACGCTGACTTCGGTCGGCGCGGGTGCGCTCGGTGTGACGATCCTGCTGGTCCTCTATCCCAGGCTCAATGTGCGTGAGATCGTCGGGTCCGACATTGTTCACGCAGTTCCGCTGACCCTGATCGGCGGCATGGGCTATTGGCTCATCGGCGAGATCGACTGGGCGATGCTGTTTGCCCTGCTCATCGGCTCGATCCCCGGCATCATCATCGGCAGCCTTTTGGCGCCGAAGCTGCATGAACGCACGATCCGCATCGTCCTGGCCGCCACGCTCGCCGTCGTCGCCGGCAAGCTCTTGACCGGCTGATCAGCCATCAGAATTCGAATACATTTCGCCCGGAAGTGTGCAGCGGTTCCGGGACAACGACATGCATAAAAACAAAAAGCTAAAGCGCGTCGCATGAATCAAATTCGATGCGGCGCGCTTTAGAGGCCCGGCTGCTTGATATCGGAGAGAATGCTGATGATCGTCTGCTTGCGGTCGAGATTATAGGCATCCGAAATGGTGAGCCGCTCGGTGATCTCGGAATAGAGCCGCGCCAGACGTTCGGCAGCAGCGATCTGCCCCTCACCCGCTGCCACACGCGCACGATTCATGATGTCGTCGCCGACATGGCTGACGAAGAAATCGAAAATCGTGTCGCTTTCCTTTCCCGACAGCGCATCGGCCAGCCGGTGCATCGCCTTGCGGGCCGCCGGCCCTTCGGCCGAAAGCACCTCGCCATAGGCCGCAATGATCTCTCCGCCGCCATAGTTCAAGAGCTTCAGTGCTTCGCCGACGCTGCCCTTGGCCGCCGCAAGCACCGCCCCGCCCTCTCCCGATATGCCGAGATGGTCAAGGGCTGCCGCCAGCGCATCGTCCGAAAGCGGCGACAGTTTCAGCGGCAGGCAGCGCGAGCGGATCGTCGGCAGCAGCCGACCCGGCGCATGCGACAGCACCAGAAACAGCGCCCGCTTCGGCGGTTCCTCGAGGATTTTTAGAATAGCGTTGGCCGCATTGCGGTTCATGTCGTCGGCCGGGTCGATGATGACGATCCGCCAGTTGCCGGTGCCTGACGTCTGCGAGAAGAACTTGCCGGCGCGGCGCACCTCGTCGACTGTTATCGCCGATTTCACCTTGCCGGTCTTTTCGTCCACCGGCCGCGCGAGATGCAGGAGATTGTGCGAGGCGCCGGAGACGATCTGCCGGCTGACGGCGGAGTCAGGATGCGGATCACCGATCGTCTCGGGCGCAGTCTCGGGATCGGGATACGAGAGCACGTGGTTGGCGAAACGGAAAGCGAGCGTCGCCTTGCCGATGCCCTCCGGCCCTTCGATCAGGATGGCGTGATGGCCTTTGCCAGATCGGTAGGATTGCGCAAGGAAGGCCTCCGCCTCCTCATGGCCGAATAATCTGGTGTTCTCGGCGGGCCAGATGGCGCCGTCGAGCAGTCCCGGCCTCTCCTCACTCATAATGGACTTCACTCATGATGGGCGGCTTCCGGCATTCGGGCGCGGTCTGCGGGCGACTTGAGCTGCTTGACGATCGCCAGGATCTCGGCCGCGATCGCCTCTTCCGTCTGCATGGCGTTGATCACGCGGCAGCGCTCCGGCTCGCGCGCGGCAATATCGAGAAAGGCTTCGCGCCGTTTCTCGTGGGTTTCGAGCCGCTCCTTCTCGAATCGGTCGGGCGCTTCGGCAGCGCTGCGCTTCTGCGCCCGCTCCAGGCCGACCTTTGCGGGAATGTCGAGTATCAAGGTGCAATCCGGCACGACGCCATTGATGGCGATGCGCTGCAGCGTCTCGATAAAATCGGGTTCAAGGTTGCCGGTGATCCCCTGATAGACGCGGGAGGAATCCATGAACCGGTCGCAGAGCACGATCTTGCCGGCAGCAAGCGCCGGCCGGATCACCTCTTCGACATGGTCGTTGCGCGCAGCGGCAAAAAGGATCGCCTCCATCCGGGTGCCGAAGGCCTCGGCAGCCCCCGACAAAAGCACGTGGCGCACAGCCTCGGCGCCGGGCGACCCGCCCGGTTCCCGCGTCACCAGCACCTCGTGACCTTCGCCCTTCAGCGCCTCCGCGAGGCGGCGGATCTGCGTGGATTTGCCCGCGCCTTCCCCGCCTTCAAACGTAACGAACAATCCCGTACCGGATGACAATGACAGCTTCCCGCATTCCCGGCGCCGCACGCGCGCGCCCTGCCTCTTCTATCTATCCGAAGACATCGGGAAGGAAAACCTTTCGCCGCGGCGACATAATCACCTTCCCCGGCAAATTGTATCAGAAGGCTGGGCGCTCAAGTCCAGAACATGTGGCGTGCGACACTGGACAATCGCTTCAGCCGGGCGCGGACTTTTCCCAGAGCCAGGAGAAGAACAGCGATTCGCCGAGTTCCAGCATGGCATCGACCGCGCGGCTGCTGAGCGAGCCTTCGCCAACCGCCTGTGCCGTATAGAGCGGAACTTCCCTGAGAAGCCGGCTGCCGGCGAAAATCCTGAGCGTGCCGGCCTGATAATCCGGCGGCACCGGCGCTGTCAGCGGCCAGCGATAGACGATGCGCGCCGACAGCCGGTCGGGGTTGCTGACCGGAATATAGACGCTGACCGGCGCTTTGGCGATCAGATCGACGGTGCGCGCTGTGCCGCCATAAACGCTGGCTGCGCCGATCACTTCATGCTCGGCGAAAATCTGCCGGTTCTCGAAGGCCGTCAGACCCCATTCAAGCACACGCTTGGCCTCTTCCGTCCGCTCCTTGTCGGAGGCGATTCCGGCAAGCGCCAGAAACAGCCGCCGGCCGTCACGCTGGACCGAGGCAACGATCGAATACCCCTCACCCTCTGTAAAGCCCGTCGCAAGTCCGTCAGCGCCGAGATCGAGCCCGAGCAGCGGGTTGCGGTTGCGCTGGAAGATCTTGTTCCACTCGAAATCGGGCAGGGCAAAATAGGGATAGAGATTGGGATAGGATTGCTGGAGGGCGGCGGCAAGCGTCACCATTTCGCGCGCCGTCACCTTGCTCTTACCATCCGGAAGGCCGGTGGAATTGCCGAACACCGCCTTGTCCATGCCGATTTCGCGGGCGCGGCGCGTCATCGATTCGGCGAATTGCTGCTCGCTTCCGGCCATACCCTCGGCGAGGATGATGCAGCTGTCATTGGCACCCTGGATGGCGACGCCCTTGATCAGATCCTCGACGCGCACACGCGATTTCAGGGCGGCGAACATGGTGGCTGTCCGCGACGGCGCGCCGCCGGTGCGCCAGGCATATTCGGAAACCGGATATTCGGTGTCGAGCGTGATCTGGCCCTTGGTCACCGCATCGAAGACGAGGTTCATCGTCATCAGCTTGGCAAGCGAAGCCGGCGAAAAACCCTGATCCTCGTTCTTGGCGAGAAGCACCGTGCCGGTGGACGCCTCGATCATATAGGCCTGCGCCGCCTTGGTGGCGAAACCGGCAGCACCCCCATCGGCTGCCTGCGCGCCTGCGGCGAGCGGCATCAGGCATGCAAGAGCAACGGCAGCTAAAGTCAGGAGCGGTTTTACGTCCGGAATTGCAGAAAGACAAAAGGTTAGAGCGGCTCTGCGCTTCGGTGAAAAGCGCAACCGCTCTAGAGGGCGAAGCACAGGCCTCAGCATCGCAATTCCCATCGGTCAACGGCAGTTTTGAGAAGGTTAGAGCGCGGCGAAATCCGATGCAATCGCGATGCTCAGCGCGCCGCGGATTTTGCCTGCTGTCGCTTGGCCGAGGCAAGGATCGAGGCCTGCGTCAGCCCGTCATTGCGCACCATCACCGCGTCGAAAGCGAGATCGACGGTCACCGTCTTCACGTCCCCGTTCTGATAGCCGAGCGCGAGGGAAGGCTGGGAGCCGCCGTAGGGCCGCTCATAGGGCATGGGACCGATCTCCGGCAGCACGACCATCTGTTCGAAGGCCGGCGCGGCGTTTGCGGACGGTGCCGGTGGCGCCACCAGAACATGGGCGCCGGGGGCAAGCGCGGGCGTCGCATTGTAGCGCACGCTCGGCGTCGAACCGGCAAAGGAGGTCGCCGACATCGGCACCGGCACCTTGGCCGGCTGCGCCTGGTAATCTTCGGCGCTCTGCAGCTGATCGCGGGTGATCTTGCGGCTGTTGGAGGCAACCATGACGCCGCTTGCAATCTGCCCTTCCGGATTGACGCCGGGAATGCGGCTGCCCTTCGGTACGTAGGAAGCCATCAGATAGGGCATATCGTGGCCGTCCATGCGGGCGCGTCCGACATATTGCACACGCACCTTGCCGGTGCCGCTGTGCTGCAGATCCAGCATATTGGCGGTCTTGTTGGAAAGATCGATGATGCGGCCTTCATGATAGGGACCGCGATCGTTGACGCGCACGATGACCGACGAGCCGTTCTCGACATTGGTGACGCGAGCATAGCTCGGCAGCGGGAAAGTCGGATGCGCGGCGGAAAGATGCATCTGGTCGTAGACTTCGCCGTTCGCCGTGAGGCGTCCATGAAAGGCCGAACCATACCAGGAAGCGATGCCGACCTTGCTATAGGAGAAATCTTCCTTCGGATAATACCATTTACCCTTCACCACGTAAGGATTGCCGACGATGTAGCGGCCGCCGCCCTTCGGGATGTTGTTGCCGGTGGCGACGCGGGGGCTGGCCTTCACGCCATATTCGGATTCGGAGAAATATTCTTTGCCATGGGCTTTTTTCTTCGGCACGGCCTGTGTCGTGCCGCATGCAGCAACCGTCGCACACATCGCCGATATCGCCAGCCACCGCGCTGTCGTTGCGAAAGACGCCGCCCCGTATCCCAATGTCATATGTCCCACGCCGCTCAAAGATCATTATGGTTAAGGAACTTTGCCCCACACTGGGCCAATACGCCTTATCCCCGCCCGCCTAACGAGGCTTTAATCTTGTTAAGTTCGTGGCAAATTTGCGAACGTTTTCCCAGCGATAGCAACAATTCCATTGATTATGGTTTATAAGTTGCTAACGCCGCAGCTCCTCCCCTGCTCTCCCATTGCCGCAATCGGGCTCGAAATGAGCGTGCCGATGCGAGACATTGCCTAGACCCGCCGCCTGCTCTTGAAAGGGCAGGACGTACCGGATCGACACGCAGGAGACCGTTGTCGAATGCGGTTACGCAGCTATTCCTCAAGCGCCCGATGAGGCGTGATACCTCTCCCCATAGTAGTGGATTTCCTTCCGTGATCTCCCGCATAGGTGCGTATGACAGCCCAGGTACGGGCTCCCGCTCCCTTAGCGCGTGTAGTTTGTTGCTTGACTCAAAGTGGAGTAGAAAGTTTATTTGCGACGTTCGGGTGGTAGCCCGGCGTCCTTTCCACGCTCATCTTTAGGGAGACGAGCTATGGCAAATCACAAACCAGCAGTGCCTGACGTGTCGATCCACGACTACGCACCAGCGGAAGCCATTGAAGGAAACCTTCTCGACAACGCCTCAGATTCCGACGGCGACCTGCTTCAGGTTCAATTCGTCAACGGAATAAGAATTCCCAACAAGGCGGGTGAAGCAGGCTATCTGACCATCGAGGGTGAACACGGAACGCTGACGATCTGGAGCAACGGCAGCTATAGTTACACGGTCAGTGATCCCGCAAGCCTTGAGTCCGGCGAAGTCTTCGCCGAAAAATTCTCCTTCAAGATCTCCGATGGAAAAGGCGGCACCGATGTCGCCAGTCTCAACATCGGCGTGCATGCGCCGCCGCAAGGGCTGTATTCCATCGATTTCGAAAACGCTCCGACGGAATATCCCGGGCAGCCGGATATCGCTTCGGGCTATGGCGGTTTCAGGTTTGGCGACAAGCTCGACGGCAATCTGTGGACGGTCGCCGAATCCGGCGGCAACGAATACGTCGTCACCAACCCCTACAATCCTTTCTTCGACCGCGTTGACGGCAAGCTCTTCACGATCGAGGGTGTCGACGTCGCGACTGTCTTCGACCCGGCCTATCAAGGTGTCGATGCGCTTGTGACGTTCGAAGGCTATATCGGCGGCAACAAGGTGAGCGAGATGTCGCTAACGGTCTATGGGGACACCATTGGCGATGGCCAGCACATTTCGCTGGAAGCCTTGGGAGCAGTCGATTTCATCCGCTTCGATATTCAGCCCGATGTAGAGCCGACGGGCTTTCCGCAGCTCGCATTTGACAACTTCACCGTCCTGGTCTGACGACGGCAGAGAGAAGCGGCTGTCGAAGCCGCTTCTCTGCAGAACAAGTTGACGCTGCGGTCAAAGCTGCTAAAAAGCCGGCCTGTGAGTGAATGGGCAGCAAATCGGCAGAAACCACCGATGCACCAGAAATCCAGCAACGGAATTTCTTTGGGCTTCTCAATTACTTGGAAGAGTGTCCGAGTGGTTTAAGGAACCGGTCTTGAAAACCGGCGTGCGGGAAACCGTACCGTGGGTTCGAATCCCACCTCTTCCGCCAGTTTCCATTTTCATGTGCCAGCGTTCTGCCGCCCGAATAAGCGGTCTTTGGGGCGTGCCGTTAAGAGATCGAGTGCAGGCGGCGAGAGAAAACGGCGGCTCCGCCGTTTTCTGCAGCGATAATCCTCATGTCGAAAAGAAAGCCGCCGGACTTGCCGCAGCCTAGTCGCTTACGGCCGTTATTCCAGAACGACGACGGCTTCGACCTCGAAGAGCATCGGGTCTATTGCAAGTTTGGGAACCGGGACAAGGGTCTGCGCCGGCAGCGCCGCGCCGAAGGTTTCTTTGACGTTTCTGGTCAGTACTTCGAGCTTGGACATGTCGTGATCGACCACGAAAACAGTAAGCTTGGCGACCTGATCCGGCCTTGCGCCGAGCCCATCGAGAGCGGCGCGCAGATTTGCGTAGGCCTGCTTAACCTGGGCGGCGAAGTCCGGCGACAAGGCGCCGCTGCTGTCCTGGCCACCCTGTCCTGAAATAAAGGCCAACCTGGCGCCGCGCGGTGCGATCACCGCCATGCTGTAGCCGTTCGGCGTCGGGTCGTAGAGGTTTTTCGGATTGACGATGGTTGGCTTGAGGTCGCCTGCATTCGCCGTCGTCGCAGTGGAAATTCCCGTGGTCATGATGATCAGCCCTCCGATAAGCAGATTGATGGTGTGTGACATGATTTCTCTGGCCGTGCGGACTGCGAGCAACGTCGCCCGCGGTCTCCGGTTGAATTTTCGTTCGATCGTCGCATAGTTGACTCGTACAACGTACGATCAAATCGCATCGTACGTTGTACGAGTCAATCGGGCGGAGTCGACATTCGTAGCTTTGTCGGCTTAAAACGACCTTCAGATCATTTAGGAAGGACGCATGGCAGCCAAAGGCGGCGGCGCTCAGGGTAAACGGCCTCAACGGCAAGCTGGGTCGGTCCCGTCCATGCAGCAGGCGGGCAGTGAACCGGCGCTATCGATCGAACGGATCGTGGCGACCGCGGTCGAATTGCTGGATGCCGAAGGTGTCGACGGATTGAAGATGCGCCGCCTGGCCGATCGCCTCGGCGCGGGCGCGATGAGCCTCTACTGGCACGTCGACAACAAAGAGGAAGTCTTTGATCTGGCGCTCGACTCGGTGCTCGAATATCGCGGGCCGCCGCAAGGGATCGAGGCTGCCGACTGGCGTGGTGCAATCTTTCACATGCTGGAGGACTGGCGCGCCAGCATGCTCCGCTATCCCTGGTCGGCATCGCTGCTGCCGCGCCGGGCACTCGGCCCGAACATCCTCAATCGTCTGGAACTGCTGGGCAGGATTCTATCCGGAGCCGGCGTCGCAGAGGCAGATTTGAACGGCGCGATATGGTCGCTCTGGAACTATGTGATCGGCGCGACCATCACCCGGGCGAATTTCGACCTTTCCGACGACGACATGGCCGCCGCGCAGCAGCGCCTTGCTCATCTCAGCGAAAAATATCCGACGATCGAGCGTGCTCGTCTGCTGCTGGATAATGATTGGGACGGCGCTTTCAGGAAAGGTCTGGATTTCCTGCTTGACGGGCTCGTGCCAAGACAATGAACCGGGCTCGGCCTTCCAGTTGATCAGCACTCTTGGTCCGAAGCTTTGACCATGATCCAGGTTTGATTGAGATTGCCCAGGACCGGCGCCGGCCATGACTTCGCTTCGCCCGACTGCCCGATGAAATGATCGAGGACTGAAGGTGTGAGGAGCCCTCACGATAACAGCGAGTAGACCCAGACGCCGATAGAACCCCAGAAGATCACCGGCGTCAGTATCATTCCTACAACGATAAATTTCGTCACGGCTATAAAACTCCGCAATTCCGCCCCGCCGCGAGAACCTATTGCAGCAACCAAGCGTTTGGTATCGGCACGAAGTCCGGGTCTGATCGGACCTTGGTCTCAGTTTTGCAGAGGCGCCAATTAAGGCCGGCCAGAAGCGTGCATGGCCGACTCCTGGGCTTATGACGGCATCAGAGCTGCGAACGAAACGTTCAGCCGTGCGATAAGGCGCTCTTTTCGGGCGTGGAATTCGAGGATCGAATGCAGCCGGCGGGTGAAATCGGCGGTATGGCCGTTTTCGTCAGCGATCGTTTTCAGGTCGATGGGAAGGCTGGTTGCTTTGTCGTAGCCGGAAGCGTTGCGGCGTTCGATCTCGACCTCGACCTCGCGCCAGACATAATCGCCCCGCTCTATGATGGCGTTCAGCCGGGCGGATGTCGTCGGCTGCAGCCGCTTTTTCCCTTGGCGATACCCTGATCCACTGTTTCTTGCGGCGCCGTATCTTCGGCCTATATTCGTTGAGTATATCGGTTGTGTTTCGTGAATCCGGCGGGATAGAATAGCAAACCACGAGAGGTGAGCAGTGCGATGAAACTGGGCTGGCAGCCACGAAAATGGCTCGAGAAAAAGACCAAGCGAGGTGTCCGCAGCTATCCCATCGGTACGATCGCTTACTATGGTCCCGACAATCGCCGAGCCACGAAGGCGGCCGTCAGCATCATCCTGGCGCCGCATGCGGAGCCGGCCGACCTACGCCGATGGTTTGCTGAAACCGGTGATCTCAGGACGGACGAAACCATTGTCGCTGAGATCGTGGCATTCCTGCGCGAGAATGACGTGAAATCAGTGGCGGCGATGGATGGAATCATCGGCTGCCCTCACGAAGAGGGAATCGACTATCCGCTTGGTGAGGACTGCCCGGCTTGCTCATATTGGAAGGGGCGAAACCGCTGGAGCGGCAAGCTTGAAGCGAGTTGAGTTCCCGACGGCTTGTGCTAGCAAAATCCGTTCAGAGCACTGCAGGCTGCCGTGATCTGCCGCCCCTCGCAGCGGTTGACTATCCCCCGTCGCCATGATTTTGCGTCTCGCACTATCAAGCGAGGACATCATGGCCGACGACATCATCGTAAAGGACAGCAACGGAAGCCAGCTTCACGACGGCGATTCGGTGACGCTGATCAAAGACCTCAAGGTCAAGGGCACCTCGGAGACGCTGAAGCGTGGAACCCTGGTCAAGGGCATTCGCCTGACCGACAATCCCGGCGAGATCGAGTGCAACACCAAGCAGGTAAAAGGGCTCGTGCTCAGAACGGAATTTCTGAAGAAGGCATAGATTGCTCACCCCGGCGATCCCTGAGCATCCTTTACGGTACTTCCTCGGTAATCACCTCGAAGCGGGAAAGTGTGGCCGGGCCGAATGCCGTCGACATGGCGACGTCGGTCGCGTCGCGGCCGGTCGCCATCAATATTCTGCCGATGCGCGGGGTGTTGTGGCGGGGATCGACCGTATGCCAGTGGCCGCCGAGAAAGACCTCGAACCAGGCGCTGAAATCCATGGGATTGGGATCGGCTGGAACGCCGATATCGCCGAGATAACCCGTGCAATATCTGGCAGGAATATTCATGCATCGGCAAAGCGCCATGGCGAGATGCGCAAAGTCGCGGCAGACGCCGCTCTTGTCGGTGAAGCCGCCATGCGCGGTTCTGAGAACGTCGGCCTTCTGATAATCGAAGGTGATGTGATTGTGGACGAAATCGCTGATTGCCTGCACGCGCGCCCAGCCGAGCGGTGTCGACGAGAAGGTTTCCCAGGCGAAATCCGAAAGCCTGTCGATGTCGCAGTAACGGCTGCCGAGCAGGAAGACGAGTACCTCGTCCGGCAGGTCCTTGATCGCGTGCTGTACGGCCTCGGTCGGCACGGTATCGGGTTGCCCTGTATCGTAGATCTCGAACTCGGTCGAAATCGTCGTCAGCCCCGGCGGAGCGACGATCCGGCTGCAGGCGTTGCCGAAACTGTCGGTATATTCCCAGGCGTCGATCGGCCGATCGAATGTCAGGACCTGCTCGCTCAGAAGATCGGCGCGACGCGAGGGGTGAATGTTGAGGACCAGCAGCATCGGAGTCGGCTGGATGCATTCATAGCCCAGATCAAACCCGGCGCGTATCTTCATTGCGGTTTCCTCGTCCTCCCCCTGCATGGGTGGAGGTGAGTATGGAACGCCGATCGCGCTGCCCGGTTCCGCCGACCGCGGCTATCGTTCGGCGCCGATCCAGCATCGCCGGCTGGCAATCGACCGCTACCCCTCATTGATCCATGGCTGCTGCGTGGTCACGTTGACCTGCACCGTCATGCTGTCGAAATCCGACCCGTTTCCGTCATAGCTGCCGCTCAAAGGAACTGCCTGGCGCGGATCACGGGCAACGGCCACGCGAATGAGATCGCGGTTGCCGACGATGCCGTTGGTCGGATCGAATTCCGCCCAACCGGCCCCGGGAAGATAGACCTGGCACCAGGCATGCGTGGCGCCGCCGCCGAGCACCGTGGAGCCGTCCCGATCGGGAACGTAAACATAGCCGCTGACGAAACGCGCTGCCAGGCCGAGCGTGCGGGCAGCCTCCATCATCAGAAGCGCGAAATCCCGGCACGTGCCGGAGCGAAGATGCAAGGTCTCAAGCGGTGCCTGCGTCCCGTGTTCGTGGCGCCGCGCATAAACGAAGCTTTCCCGAATGGCATAACAGAGCGTCATCAGCAGGTGCCCGGTCTCGGTCGGGTGCCCCAGGCGCACAAACCGGCGCGCCCAGCGGCCGATCTCATCGCCCGGATCGGGATAATGGCGCTGCATCGCCGGCGCGAGATCGGCGATTTCGTCCTTGTCGTAGGAGAAGGGATAGGTGAGCGCCGCCTCGTCGATTCGAATATCCGGGGCGAGCTGGGGTGTGTGGTCGAGCGTGATCCAGGTTTCGAAGCGAAGCTCGGCCGACGGCCGCGAAAAATCGACGAGCGCCACGCAATTGCCGAAAACATCATGGATCCAGCGCACATGACTTTGCTCCGGGTAGGTCGTCAGCGACGCCTCGATCAGCCGCTGGTCGAAACTGTCGCGCGGCCGGAACATCAGGCGATGCTCGCCGAAATCGACCTCCCTGCGGTATCGATAGGCCGTGATATGGCGGACCGTAAAAATCGTCATGGCCCGCCACCGGGTGATCTATTCACCTTACTGCTCCCAAGATGGCGACTCCGTCTTCTCATGAAGCGCCCTTCCCGCTTCCCCGCATATCCCGATTTCTTGTCATATAAGCAGGTTTGAAAGATTGCTATTGTACTTTGACCGATCGACGGCAGAGCCGTCCAACCTAAGAGGATACCATGCATATCATCTGGGACGTTCTGACGCTTCTGCTGACCATCGGTTCGCTCTATGGCGGTCGCGAATATCGGATTATTCGCGCCCGCGCTCGCGCTCAGAATTGGGGCAACTTTTGAACCCCATCCTGGCGGTCGCGGCCGGAATCTGTCGGTCGCGGCTACGTCGAATGACGCAAGGCCATACGCTTAAGGAAATGCTGTATTAGTCGGGGCGGTTTCCATCCGTCCATTCTCTCTGTTATGCCAAGCCCGCCTCACCCCAGGCGGGCTTTTTTCATGCAAGCTTGGCCGCTCGGTGACGGCGCGCATTTCGCTGCTGCCCTTACTTCTTGGCACCGGCCGAAAGCACCCGATGCGTCGCGTTGTCCATTGCGTGGCTGGCCTCCTGTCCATCCTTCTTCAATCCGTACGCGGTATTGCCGCAGGCGGAAAGCGTGAGCAGGCAGAGGCAGGCAAAGGCGACAGCAGCTTTTGACATCGAGTTTTTCCTTGATAGAGGCGAACTCCCGGAAAAATGATGCAGTCGGCGCCAAAATCAATCCGCCGCATCAGGACATGAAAGCGGGCTCTAGCCGAAGAGTTTAAGCACCCGCGCCAAATCGGGGTACATTCTGGCGCCCATTCCACAATGGTCCAGCTTATGCCAGGTAAAAACTCCACGAAATGACGCATTGTTTGACATTGGCGAGAGCACCACCAGTAAGCGGTGTATATTACTTCGAATCATAATACATCTGTGGCATTTATAATTTTACTTAAATATCGCACTTAACTACTTATTAAAAATAATCTTGCGTCGACCGCACTTAGGCTTATTCTTTACTCAATAGGGGAGAGGAAAGAATGTTTAGCAATAGCCTGATCATGCCTTTCGGCTTCGCAATGCTTGCTGTAGCCGGCCTGCTGTTCCAGCTGATGGCCTACCTGCTGGAGACGCCGGTTACCCTGCTGCAGCCATAATCGACTAAGTTCCTCCAGGAGTGGAACTTTCTGCGGTTTCGTGCTTACTTGCGAGTCGGTTTACCAGGAGGGATTACCATGGAAGGCGTGGGTTGGATTGCAGCCATCATCATCGGCGGCATCGCCGGCTGGCTGGCGGAAAAAGTCATGAGCAGCAGCATGGGCGTGCTCATGAACATATTGCTTGGCATCGTCGGCGCGATCGTCGCCAACTGGATCCTCGGTCTTTTGCACATTCAACCGCTGGCCGGCTGGCTGGGTTACCTGATCACCGGCTTCGTCGGTGCCTGCCTTCTGATTTTCATCGGCCGCGCCATCCGCCGCTGACGGCCCGGATATAACTATTTAGACACGACTGGCCGGGCGCGCCTTGCGTCCGGCTTTTTCTGTTCCGAATTCCGTGTCAGCGGCGGCTCAGCAGGCCGAAAACATAGGCGATGCCCGCCGTCACCGCGAGCGCCATGATCGGTTCTTCGCGAACCTTGTCGCGCAGCCGTTCCGTCATCAGCGAAGCTTCGTCCGTAACCACCGACTTCGCGCCCTGTCCCAGCGACCGCACACTGTCCGTCAGTCTGGACAGATCTTCACGGAGTGCCGTGACCTGGGCCGACAGATCGTCTGCTGCGATATCCGCCTTGACGCGCGCAGCGGTGGATTCGGCGGAAGCGGTTTTCAAATCTGCCATGGTCTGCTCCTGTTTCATGGGATGCCGCTTCAACGAAATGGCGGCCCGAAAGGTTCCGCCGAAGCCGATCTTTTGTTTGCCGTCAACGCCTTGCGCCGCCACCGCCGCTCTGCGCAGCTTTTCGCGTGACAACCCTTCATTTCCTGTCGGGTTTGTTCTAAGGAACGTCGAATGTCTGCCCGCGCGCGGGTCAATGAATACTGCGAGGTTTGCGTTTCCATGTTCCATTTTCTGAGAAGAGCCGCTCAGACCTGGGTTGCCAAGCTGCTCCTGCTTCTCTTGGTCGCCTCCTTCGGCGTCTGGGGCGTATCGCGCGAGCTGATATCTGGCGGCAACAGCACCACGGTCGTGACCGTCGGCGATCAGCGTGTTGATGTGAACGAATTCCACCTCGCCTATCAGCGTCAGGTGGCAAGCCTCGGCCAGCAATTCGGCATGCGCCTCACGCCGGAACAGGCCCGCGCCTTCGGCGTCGAACAGCAGGTCCTCTCTCAGCTCATCGCGGGCGCTTCGCTCGACCAGCTCGCCGCAGACATGAATCTCGGCCTGTCCGAGGATCGCCTCGCCCAGTTGATCGGCGATGATCCGGCGTTCAAGGCCGTTAACGGCCAGTTCGACCGCGACCTGTTCGTCTCGCGCCTGCGCAATGCCAACATCCGCCAGGACGATTACATCCAGGAGCGCAGCAAGGTCGCCGTCCGCAGCCAGATCGTTGATGCGGTTTCCAACGGCTTCACCGCGCCGAAGACGCTGGTCGACGCCATGAAGCTTTATGGCGATGAAAGCCGCAGTGTCGATTACCTCTTGCTGACCAACGCCAATATCGAGCCGATCAAGGCGCCGACCGACGACGTCCTGGCCTCCTGGTTCGACGGGGTCAAGCAGCGTTACCGCGCGCCGGAATATCGCAAGATCGCCTATCTCAAGTTGCAGCCGGCCGATATTGCCGATGCCGCGACCGTCACCGACGACCAGGTCCGTGAGGCTTTTGATAAGGGCAAGGATAGCTACCGTACGCCCGAAAGCCGCACCATCGAGCAGCTGACCTTCACCAGCAAGGATCTTGCCGCCGCCGCCGAAACCGCGCTGAAGAGCGGCACCAGCTTCGATCAGCTGGTCTCCGACCAGGGCAAGACGGCAAGCGACGTGCTGCTCGGCGAATTCACCAAGGACAAGGTTCCCGATCAGGCCGTCGCCGATGCCGCCTTTGCGGTTGCCAAGGATGGTGGCACGACCCCGGTTGTCGACGGTTCCTTTGGTCCCGTCATCCTGCGCATCACCAACATCAAGGCGGAAACGGTGAAGAATTTCGACGAGGTGAAGGAGGATATCCGCAAGCAGCTGGCGCTTTCCAATGCCTCTCAGGAAGTGATCAACGTTCACGACCAGATCGAGGATCTGCGCGCCGGCGGCGCCACGCTTGAAGATATCGCCGGCCAGCTGAAGCTCAACGCCGTCACCATCGACGCCGTCGACGCGACCGGTGCCGACAAGGACGGCAAGGAGGTCAAGGATATCCCCGTCAAGCAGCAGCTGCTCGGCGAAGCGTTCAAGACCGAGGTCGGCGTCGATGCGCCGCCGCTTCCGATCGGCAATGACGGCTATGTCTGGTTCAATGTCCGCGAAATCACGCCGGACCGTGACCGCCCGATCGCCGAAGTGCGCGAGAAAGCCGTCGAGGACTGGACGGCGGAGCAGCAGAAGGCCGAACTCGCCAAAAAGGCCGACGAATTGAAGGCCCAGGCGCAAAAGGGCACCGCCCTTGCCGACATTGCGACGCCACTCGGCATCGCCGTCGAAAGCAAGAGCGGCATCACCCGCTCCACCGACGATCCGGTTCTGGGCCGCGCCGGCGTCAAGGCCGCCTTCTCCGGCCCTCTCGACACGGTGGCGAGCGCTGTCGGCGCCGATCCCTCGACCCAGATCCTGATGAAGGTCACCGAGGTCAACAGCCAGCCGACCGGCGACGTGCTGAACAACCGCGATGCCCAGCTCACCGCCCTGGCCAACGCCGCCGGCGATGATATCCTCGATCAGATGGTCAACCTGCTGCAGACGCAGTACGGCGCTGAGGTCAACCAGACGCTCGCCGAACAGACGGCGGCCCGCTAGAACAGGATGATTTTAGGCCGGGTCGGCTTAAAATCTGAATCCCGTTCCGAATTCAACAGTTAGAGCATGATGTCCGCCGAAGGTCGCTCACAGTTTTCGGCGTCATGCTCTGGGAGGTTTTATGTCCGATCTGAAACCGTTCCTGGCCAAGGCCGCAAGCCGCGAGCCGCTGACGCGTGACGAGGCGCGCGCCGCCTTCGACATCCTGATGTCGGGCCAAGCCACACCTTCGCAGATCGGCGGCTTCCTGATGGCGCTGCGCGTGCGCGGCGAAAGCGTCGACGAGATCGTCGGCGCCGTCACCACCATGCGGTCGAAAATGCTGACCGTCGAGGCGCCGGCCGATGCCATCGACATCGTCGGCACCGGCGGCGACGCCAGCGGCACCTACAATATTTCGACGCTGGCGGCGCTGATCGTTGCCGGCGCCGGTGTGCCGGTGGCAAAGCACGGCAACCGGGCGCTGAGTTCGAAATCCGGTGCGGCGGATAATCTGTCGGCCCTTGGCGTCAATATCGATGTCGGTCCCGAGATCATTTCCCGCTGCATTGCGGAGGCCAGTGTCGGCTTCATGTTCGCGCAGCTTCATCATGCCGCTATGCGCCATGTCGGCCCGTCCCGCGTCGAACTCGGCACCCGCACGATCTTCAACCTTCTGGGGCCGCTCTCCAATCCGGCCGGTGTGCGCCGCCAGCTGCTTGGTGTCTTTTCGCCGCAGTGGCTGGTGCCGCTGGCCGAAGTCATGCGCGACCTCGGATCCGAATGCGTCTGGGTGGTCCATGGCGACGGTCTCGACGAGATCACCACAACCGGCATCACCAAGGTTGCAGCCCTCGAAGACGGCAAGATCCGCACCTTCGAGCTGTCGCCGGCCGACTTCGGCGTCAGCCCCTGCGTGCTCGCCGATATCAAGGGCGGCGATGGTATCGCCAATGCTGCAGCACTTCGCGAGGTTCTTAGCGGCGCGAAAAATGCCTACCGCGATGTCTCGTTGGCCAATGCCGCCGCCTCGCTCGTCATCGCGGGCAAGGTCGAAACGATCCGCGACGGCATGATCCTTGCCGCGCATTCGCTCGATAGCGGCGCCACGGCGCTCGCTCTCGACAAACTCATCGCCGTTTCCAACGATATCGATTAGGATTGCCGGATGAGCGATATCCTGAAGAAGATCGAACTCTACAAGCGCGAGGAAATCGCTGCCGCCAAGGCGACGGTGTCGCTGGCTGACCTGAAGGCGATGCAGGCCGGGCAGTCGGCGCCGCGCGGTTTTTACCAGGCGCTTACGGCCAAGCGTGAGGCTGGCCATTTCGGCCTGATCGCCGAGATCAAGAAGGCAAGCCCGTCCAAGGGCCTCATCCGTCCGGATTTCGATCCGCCGGCGCTGGCAAAGGCCTACGAAGCCGGCGGCGCAGCCTGCCTTTCCGTGCTCACCGATACGCCGAGCTTTCAGGGTGCGCCGGAATTCCTGACGGCGGCACGGGCCGCCTGCGCCCTGCCCGCTTTGCGCAAGGACTTCATGTTCGAGACCTATCAGGTCCATGAGGCCCGCGCCTGGGGCGCCGATTGCATTCTGCTGATCATGGCGTCGCTGACCGATGACGAGGCGGAGCGTCTGCAGGACGAAGCTTTTTCGCTCGGGATGGATGTGCTGGTCGAGGTTCACGACGCGCCGGAAATGGAACGCGCACTGAAGCTCTCCTCGCCGCTTATCGGCATCAACAACCGCAACCTCAGGACTTTCGAAGTCAGCCTGACCGTCAGCGAGACGCTGGCCTCGATGGTTCCTGATGACCGGCTCCTCGTCGGCGAAAGCGGCATCTTCACCCACGCCGATTGCAAGCGCCTTCAGGCCGCGGGCATCAATACCTTCCTGGTCGGTGAAAGCCTGATGCGCAAGGACGACGTGACGGCCGCCACCCGCGCGTTGCTCGTCGGCGAAGCGGCAATCGCGGCCGAATGAGATGAGTGGCGGTAAGCCCGGCCTCACCCATATCGACGCGTCAGGTGAGGCGCATATGGTCGATGTTTCCGACAAGGCCGAGACGGCGCGCGTCGCCACCGCCGAAGGCCATGTGAAAATGGCGCCGGAAACGCTCGCGCTCATTCGCCAGGGCAATGCCAAGAAGGGCGATGTGATCGGCACGGCCCGGCTTGCCGGCATCATGGCCGCCAAACAGACCGCCAATCTGATCCCGCTCTGCCATCCTCTGATGCTGACGAAGGTCACCGTCGAGATCGCGGAAGATGCGGCCCTGCCCGGCCTCCGCGTCACGGCAACCGTCAAGCTGACCGGCAAGACCGGCGTTGAGATGGAGGCGCTGACCGCCGTCTCCGTCGCGTGTCTGACGATCTACGATATGGCTAAGGCCGCCGACAAGGCAATGGAGATCGGCGGCATTAGGCTGCTCGAAAAATCCGGCGGAAAATCCGGCGATTTCCGTCATCCGGAGGCGAGATGAACCTTCTCCCCGTCACCGAGGCGCAAAACCGCCTGCTCTATCGGGCAAAGCCGGTCGCAAAATCCGAAACGCTGCCGCTCGCCGAAGCAGAGGGCCGTGTCCTGGCCGTCGATCTGACGGCGGGCCTGACGCAGCCACCGTTCAATGCGTCGGCGATGGACGGCTATGCGCTGCGCCGTGACGACGCGCCGGAGCCGGGTGCTGTGCTGAAGGTCATCGGCACCTCGGCCGCCGGCCACGCCTTCGAGGGAACCGTCGGCCACGGCGAAGCCGTCCGCATCTTCACCGGCGCGCCGGTTCCGCAAGGCGCCGACAGCGTCCTGCTGCAGGAGGATGCGGAGAAGATCGAAGGCGGCATCCGAACCAATTTTCCCGTGCGGCAGGGACAGCATATCCGTCCCCGTGGCCAGGATTTTGTCGAAGGCGAAGCCGTGCTTTCTGCCGGAACGGTGATCGATTTCTCGCGGCTGACCGTCGCAGCCGGCATGAACCGGCCCGATGTCGAGGTGTTCCGGCGCCCGCTGATCGCCATCCTGGCGACCGGCGACGAATTGCTGCCGCCGGGAAGCACACCCGGCCCTTCGCAGATCATCGCGTCCAACACCTTCGGTATCGCAGCCCTTGCCCGCAAAGCCGGCGCCGATGTGCTCGACCTCGGCATCATCCCGGATGACAAGGCCAGGATCACCACTGCGATCGATATGGCGCGGGGAGCCAAGGTCGATGTCATCGTCACGCTCGGCGGCGCCTCGGTCGGCGATCACGATCTGGTGCAGCCGACGCTGATCGAGGCCGGCATGCAGCTGGATTTCTGGCGCATCGCCATGCGTCCCGGCAAGCCGCTGATGGTCGGCAGCTTCGGTGAGACGCATGTGCTCGGCCTGCCCGGCAATCCAGTCTCGAGCCTCGTCTGTTCGCTGCTCTTCCTGGAACCGCTGATCCGCAAGCTCGCCTCCCTGCCGCCGGCACGGCGCGAGGCGACGATGGATGCGGCCGTCCCGCTGCGCGCCAATGACCATCGGCAAGACTATATCAGGGCAAAACTGTCGAAGTCTGCCGCCGGCACTTGGCTCGCCGAACCCTTCGACAAGCAGGACTCGTCGATGATGAAAACCTTCGCTCGTTCGGACTGCCTTATCATCCGCCCACCGCATGCACCGGAATTGCCCGCCGGAGCACCCTGCCCGGTCATGCTGTTGCGGCCGGACCTTCTGGTATAGTTCAGACTTTCAGGTGTTTCAGGAAAGGGAAAAAACTCCAGCTTGCACCGCCCCGTCGCTGGATCCAGCCCCGAAATCCGAAACCGCATGCGTCGCGATTCGCTGAAGTACGCTCTGCGGCAGGTAGGCGCGATGGGGATCGCCGATCAAAACCTCGATGCCGGCGGCCCGGCAGCGCCGCAGGAAAGCCATCACTCGCACTGCAAGTGCGGGATCGTAGAACAGGTCGCCGACTAGGAGGAGATCAGTCTCCTCCGGCGGCGGTGCCTCTATGATATCGGTGGCGACGGCAACGATGTTCACGCTGTTGAGTGCAGCGTTAAGGCCGATTGCGGGAATGGCATTGGCATCGACATCGACCGCCGTCACGGCGGCAGCGCCGGCCTTCGCCGCCGCGATGGCGACGAGCCCGGAGCCGGCGCCGAGATCGAGCACGCGGCGGCCGATAACCTTTTCCGGCCGATCGAGCAGGTGGCGGGCAAGCACGGCGCCGCCAGCCCAGGGATAGGCCCAGTAAGGCGGCGGATCGGCTTCTCCACGGCCGGCAAGCCGCCAGAGCCCGCTTGCGGGTCCCGCCGTATGCAGCAGAATCTCGGGAATGGCCGGAACGGGTGAGATCGACAGATTGGCCTGGATGAAGGCGGCCGGATCGGGATGCGGCATGCCGGAGCTTTTCATCGTCATCCTCCCGATCCCATTTAGACACAAGCAGTAGAAAATTGTCGCCCTAGGAGATCGCCGCCTGCCCCTCATCCGGCTGCCGCCACCTTCTCCCCGCGAGCGGGGCGAAGGGACATGCCGCACCGGCTTTCCGTACCCTCGACGTTGCGTTTGGCACGTCCCCTCTCCCCGTTTTTACGGGGAGAGGGTTAGGGTGAGGGGCAGCTTCGCCACCCGGACAGCAGTCCTGCCCCATCATGAAATCCGATGTTTCAATAGACCTCATGCGGATGCGGCATGCCACCAAAGCCCGCGCCTGAACCGGCGAATGGCTTCCGGCGAAATCAGCCGGGCTTCTTCTTCGAAAACTTGCTCTTCGCCCCGGCGCCGCCCTTGCCCTCGTATTTCGGGCGTTCAGATTTGGCGCCTTCGAATTTCGGCTTGTCATATCTCGGCTTATCGCCTTTGGGGCCATCGAAGCCGGGCTTGCCTGGTTTCTTGCTCCAGGGCTTACTGTCCCGCTTCTCCCCGCCGGCATTCTCAGCCGCGGCATATCCGCCGCCCGGACCTTTGCCGAACTTATTCTTCGGCCGCTCGTCGCGGAAGCCCTCGCCCGGCCGTTCGTCACGCGACTTGCCGGCATAGGGCTTCGGTGCCGCCGCGCGGCTGAAATCCGGCGTGCCGGAAAGTCGGGTGACGCGGATGCCGCGTTCCAGGGTCTTGTTCGGCCCGAGCGCTTCCTGGAAACCGTCGGCGCTTGCCGTGGCAATCTCGACATAGGTTTCCTCGGGCTGCATCTTGATCGCGCCGATCTCGCGCTTCGTCACGTTGCCGTTGCGGCAGAGCATCGGGATCAGCCAGCGCGGCTCGGCATTCTGCTTGCGCCCGACCGAGACGGAGAACCACACGCTGGGACCGAAATCCTCGCGGGGTCCCTTCTGTGCCGGCGCGTATGGCTCGGCATTGTCGCGGCGCTTGCGGCTGCGCTCATCCTGCACGGTGACCTCGATCAGGTCCTCCGGCGCCGAATGATTGGTGCGGTAGAGACGCAGGAAGGCGGCGGCGAGCTTCTCGGCGCCGTGGCTGGAAAGCAGCTGCTGCACCAGCCCCTGTTCTTCCTCCTGCGGCGCTTCGTTGAAGATCGGATCGGCGAGCAGCCGTTCGTCGTCGCGCTCACTCACCTCTTCGGCCGACGGCGGCCGCGCCCAGGCGGCCGAAATGCCGGCATTCTCCAGCAGGCGCTCGGCTTTGCGCCTTGCATTCAGCGGCACGATCATGGCGCTGATGCCTTTGCGCCCGGCCCGGCCGGTGCGGCCGCTGCGGTGCAGCAGCGTTTCCGGATTGGTCGGCAGGTCGGCGTGGATAACCAGATCGAGGCCCGGCAGATCGATGCCGCGGGCGGCGACGTCGGTCGCGATGCAGACGCGGGCGCGGCCGTCGCGCATCGCCTGCAGCGCATGGCTGCGTTCGTTCTGCGTCAGCTCGCCGGAGAGTGCCACCACGGCGAAATTGCGGTTGTTGAAACGCGCTGTCAGATGGTTGACGGCAGCGCGCGTCGAACAGAAGACGATGGCATTCGTCGCCTCGTAATAACGCAGCACGTTGATGATCGCGTTCTCGCGGTCGCTCGGGGCCACCATCAGTGCCCGATATTCGATATCGACATGCTGCTTTTCCTCGGCCGCGGTGCTGATGCGCACAGCGTCGCGCTGGTAGCTCTTGGCAAGCTTGGCGATCGCCGCCGGCACGGTTGCCGAAAACATCAGCGTCCGGCGGTCGTCCGGCGCCGAGTCGAGAATGAATTCCAGATCTTCGCGGAAGCCGAGATCGAGCATCTCGTCGGCCTCGTCGAGCACGGCGGCCTTCAGCTCCGACATGTCGAGCGCATTGCGGCGGATATGATCGCAGAGCCGGCCCGGCGTGCCAACGACGATATGGGCGCCGCGTTCGAGCGCCCGGCGCTCGCTGCGGATGTCCATGCCGCCGACGCAGCTGGCGATCACCGCGCCGGTCATCTCATAGAGCCATTCGAGCTCGCGTTTCACCTGCAGGGCAAGTTCACGCGTCGGCGCGATGACGAGGGCGAGCGGCGCGCCGGCATTGCCGAAGCGTTCCCTGCCCTCGAGCAGCGTCGGCGCCAGCGCCAGCCCGAAGGCGACGGTCTTGCCGGAACCGGTCTGGGCGGAAACCAGAGCGTCGGATGCGGCAAGATCAGGATCGAGCATCAACTTCTGCACCGGGGTGAGTTCGGCGTAACCGCGCTTCTGCAACGCCTTGGCGATCGCCGGAACGACGCCGTTGAATTCTGTCATGAGTTCGATCTTTCGGAGCTGTCAGGCGCGAAATGCGCCATGGCCGGAGCCAGCCGGCGGGATATTTGCGCCGTTCCTAGCCGCTCCCGCAGCGATTGTCAAAGCGTGCGGCTGCGCCACAGCCAGGCGTCGATATGGCTTGCCCGGCCGCGCAGCTCCGTTTCCAGCGGACCATCCATCCGCCCGGCCCGCAGCAGCACGCTGTCGGGGCCTGCGGCACGGACGATTTCGGCGCTCAGCGCCAGCTCGACGCCGTTGCGGGCGGCGACCTCCATCAGCCGGGCGCCGACATTCACCGTGTCGCCCGCCGCCGTGATCTGCTGCCGGTCGCCGGTGCCTAGCCGCGAGGCGACGATCGGGCCGCAATGGGCGCCGACCTTGAAGCCGATCTTCTTCTCGGCAAAGCCCGCATGCGCGCCAAGCCAGGTCCGCGTACGCTCGCAGAGGCTGACCGCGCAGGCGACGGCGCGGGCGGCATCGTCATCGGCCGGCTCCGGCAGGCCGAACAGGATCATTGCCCCGTCGCCCATGAAGCTGGTGATGGCGCCGCCGTGAGAGCGGGCCTCCTCGTCGATGATTTCGAAGAAACCGCTGAGCACTTCGCTGACCTGGACCGGCCCGAGCGTTTCGCTGAGGCCCGTGAAGCCTGAGAGATCGATGAAGATGACGGCAGCGTTCTGACGCACCGGCGTGGCAAGGAAATTCGGATGGCGCGCCAGCCATTCGCCAAGGCCGGGAGCCTCGATACGCTGCAGCAGCGCGCTCTGCTCGGCGAAATGGCGGGCGCGGCCGCGGTCGAGCCAGAGTTCGGCCGCACCGAGCATCAACGCCGGCGGAAGCGCCGCGGCGATCGGCAGCGCCGCACTCAGCCAATAGCCATGGGCAAAGGCCGACAGATTGAGCATGGCCCAGACCACCAGCACCAGCACCATGATGAGATACCCCGCAGCACTCCGCCGCCAAGCCACCAGCGAAACGAGCAGGAGCGTCAGGCCGATGGCCATGCCGGCATCGATCAGCCTCATCCTGTGGTCGCGCACCATGCCGTCGCCGGTGACGAGATGGGTGATTGCCGTCGACATCACCTCGACGCCGGGCATGACGGGATCGAACGGCGTCGGGAAGACGTCGCCGCCGCCGGTGACCGTCGAACCGATGACGACAATACGGCCTGCCACCGTCGCCGCCGGCAGCTTGCCGTCAAGCGCATCGGCGGCGCTGAACGTGGCGATGCTGCCGCGTCCGCCATAGAAGGTCACCGGCAGGCGTTGACCGATATCCGTGGGAATACGCAGCGCTCCGAGCATGACGGCACCGCGCTCGATACTGGGATCGGCGCCCAGCGCGACGGAGGCGGCACGCAGCGGAAAAGCCGGATCCAGCCGGTCGGCGCTGCGCGAAATCAGCGGAATGAAACGCGGCGTGCCGGTCCGATCGGTTGCGACATTGACGATGCCGACGGCGGAGGCCTCGGCAAAGCGCGGGAGCGGCAGCAGAAGCTGGTTTGCCTCGGGTATGGCGGCCAACGGATCCTCGGGGGCATCGGTGACCCGCTGCCTGCTTTGCGCAAAGGTGGCCGCCCCCGCGATGACGGTTGGCCCCTGGCGCAAGGCGGCGGTCAGCGCCGCATCACCCTCCTCCGCCCCGGGATCGACCAGCAGAATGTCGAGCGCCAGGGCTTTCGGCTTACCCGCATTGATCGCGCCGACAAGACGGGCAAGCGTGGCCCGGTCGAGCGGATAGCCGTGGGCGGCGGCGGTGCGGTCATCGATCGCGACGATCGAGACGACGGGCGGCGGCTCTCTTGCCCCAACGACGAGGCTGCGGATATCAGCAAGCGTCGCCTCCATCCGGTCGAGAAGGCCGACCTCGCCGTTGAGATTGAGATAACCGAGCGCCGCGCCCCAGAGACCGGCGAACAGCAGCGCGATCACGGTCAGCAGACGATGGCTCATGATATTTACTGGCCGAGGCGGGCAAGAAGGGCAGCGACGCGTGCCGCAGGCCAGCGGCGCACGACAAGAGGTTCGGTTGAGCTGGACACATCGACGCCCTCGCCTGGCGACAGCACCACCGGCTCGCCGGCCGGCCGACGGACGGCAACGCTGCCGCTGACCACCAGCACCGAGGTCTTGCCGCCTGCGACGTCGACAGCCCACTGCGTGCCACGGACGGCAGCAATCGCCTGCGGCGTTACCACCTGGAAGCCACCTGTGTGCTGACTGCTGTCGACATCGACGAGAATGGCCTTGCGCCGTAGCGACGCCGAATCGGGACTGCCGTCACGGTTGCGGTCGGTGAGGCGGAAAGACGCCCCGGCTTCTGCCGTCACCTTGACGCCGCCGGGGCAGCTCAGCACCTGACGGGCGCCGGCGTCACGCGATATCGCGCAGCCCACAGACTGCGCTAAGGCCGCCTCATACGGAATGAGGCCGGCAGCCAGCGCGGCGACAAACAGGTTGCGAAGCGTCGTATGCATGGAAAGCCCCCGTGACCGGGCGGAGCAGCTTTTGCGAAAGCGCCCGCCAACCGTCTTCTTCCATATCGGGCATGATAGCCGAATTCCGATATTTCCCTAGGCGAAAAGTACACCGCTGAGACCGCCGGCGAATTCTCAGACACCGCTTCTCATCTGCGGCGCCGGCCCGGCATAACGCGCGCGCGGGCGGATCAACTCTCCGCTCTCGATCTGCTCCATCGCATGAGCGAGCCAGCCGGTGGAACGGGCAAGCGAAAAAATGATGATCGGCGCCTCTCGAGGCAGATCGAACGCGGCCGCCATGGCGGCAAGCGCGAAATCGACATTGACCTTCTCGCCGACCATCTCCTCGCCCCTTTCCCGAAGCTCGGTAAATTGCGGCGGCAGGGAAAAATGCGAAAGCAGCGCCAAAGCCCTGATATCGCCATCGGGATAGAGCGGATGGCCGAAGGCAGAAAGGTGATTGCCCTGGACAAGCGAGCGGCGGATCGCCTGCTCCGCGCCAAGCGCCGAAGATGACTGGATCAAGGCGTCGACGCCTTGCCAGGCAGCGCCGTGCAGCGGCCCCGTCAGTGTCGCCAGACCGGAGAGCACCGCAGCCGACAGTGCGGCACCCGCCGAGGCGGTGACCCGCGCCGCAAATGCCGACGCGTTGAGTTCGTGATCGGCAAGCAATACCAGGGCGCGGCGCAGGCAATCGGCGGCATCCGGCCGCTTCCAGCTCGCCGCCAGCCGCAGATGCAGCGGCTGGTCTGAGGGCCCCGGCGCCACCGCATCGGCGATGGTCGAGAGAACGCCGTGCGCCTCGCGCCGCAGGGCGGCTTGCGAACGGCCGAGCGATGGCAGATCCGCCATCACCCGCCCGGCCAGCGCCAGGAACGCAGCCTGAAGCGACGGCGGGCCATTTCCGGCTACCGTGCCCGAGAACAGCGTTTCCGTGCCGTTCCAGAGCAGTGCCGCCGTCTGCTCCAGCGTCGCTGCCTCGGCGAAATCGGCGGCATCCCGTCCGCGATAGAACAGCCGTCCTGGGATGATGGTGGAGATCGCCGAGGAGAGAACCGGGTCGCCCCAGCGGATCGTCTCGGCAGCAACCGTTTCGGCCTTGCGGCGGCCGGCATGGCGTTCGGCCAGTCGCTGCACGTCGGCAGCCTGGTAGAGGCTGCGGCGCGGGTCGGCGGGATCGGGCTTGGCGCGGATGCGCCCGCGGCTGACATTGGCGTAAAGCGTCTGCGGCTTGGTCTTCAGCGCCTGCAGCGCCTCCTCGGCGGTCAGCCACGGCATCGGAGCCTCATATTGATCAATTGCATCAAGATTGACGTCAATGAGACTAGGTCGGATCATCCTTATCGTAAAGGAGAAACAACATGAAAAATGGCTTGGAAGACGTCATTGCCGCCGAAACGCAGCTCTCGGATGTCGATGGCGAAGCGGGGCGGCTGATCATTCGCGGCGTTTCGCTGGATCATCTCGTCGCGGAGGGGACCTATGAGGGCGTTGCCGCCCTGTTGCTTGATGGCCTGATGGAGCGGAGCGTCGATGAAGTGGAATTGCGCAGCTGGCTGGCGAAAGCGCGAACGAAGACCTTCGTCCATGTCCAGGCCGCCGACGCTGCCCTGCTGGCACTGCCGCCGGTCGATGCGATGCGGGCACTGATCGCACGGCTGCCGGACGGAGAGGATTTCGACACCGCGCTCGGCCTTCTGGCAGCGCCTGCAGTCTTCCTGCCTGCATTGCTGCGGCTGCAGCGCGGCCAAAAGCCGATCGCGCCCGACGCCGCGCTGTCGCAGGCGGCCGATATCCTGCGCATGCTGACCGGAAAAATGCCGAGCAAGGAGCAGGTGGCGGCGCTCGATACATATCTCGTGACGATCTCAGACCACGGCCTCAACGCCTCGACCTTCGCATCGCGGGTCATCGCCTCGACCCAGGCCGGCCTCACCTCTTCGGTGCTGGCGGCGCTGAGCGCGCTGAAGGGGCCGCTGCATGGCGGCGCGCCCGGGCCTGTCCTCGACATGCTGGATGCAGTGAGAACGGCGGAGAATGCCTGCCGTTGGCTGGCCGAAGCGCTCGATCGCGGCGAAAGGCTGATGGGCTTCGGCCACCGCATCTACCGCGTGCGCGATCCACGCGCCGATGCGCTGAAAGGCGCGCTGAAGCCGCTGATCACGTCAGGACAGGTGGACAGCGCCCGCGGCGCGCTCGCCGAAGCCGTCGAGGCCGCCGCGTTGGCGATCTTGAAGGCGCGCAAGCCGGACCGGCCGCTCGACGTCAATGTCGAATTCTACACCGCCTTGCTGCTCGAAGCCCTCGGCTTCCCGCGGGAAGCCTTTACCGGCGTCTTTGCGATCGGTCGAACGGTTGGATGGCTGGCGCATGCCCGTGAACAGGCGCTCGACGGCCGGCTGATCCGCCCCCGTTCGGTCTATGTCGGACCGCTTCCGGCCGCAGCCTGACGCTTGGATTCGGCGGCGGGGCATGTCCTGGATCGGCCGCCGATCTCAACCACCGACGAAAGTGGCAAGTTTGCCGAGCGTCAAGCGGCAACCTTCTTCATTGTCTTCAAGCCGAATGCCGGCTGGAATGTTCTCGCAGACGATCGTCACGTCGGTGCCGCCGTCAGCAGGCGACAAGATCGTGCTGACGGTCATCTCGCCTGAAAATCCCTCGTCCTCGGAATCGAATACGGTCGCCCAGACGATCCGTTCGTCAGGCACAAGTCTGGCAAAACGGCCCTCGAATCTGTCGGTCTTGTCAGAGGTTTTTCCCGGCTGTGAGGCCTCGTCGTCGGGGTAGACGAGCGACATGCTGAAGGCACCGCCTTCCCGGCCTTCGAAGGCGTGGACAATGCCTATCATCGAACCGGGGGGAAGCCATGTAGCGACGGCTTCCGCATCGAGAAAGGCACTGTAGATGCGCTCGCGCGGCGCGGCGATGAAGCGTGAGACGGTCGTGCTGCGGGCTGCCATGCCGCCAACATAGCGCAAACATGGCCATTATCCAGATCGCGCGACGGCGGCGCGATCTGGTATGCGCATTCGTCAGACGAGGCGGCTCTGTTCCGTTGCCGCTTCGATGAAGCTGGCAAACAGCGGATGCGGGTCAAGCGGGCGGCTCTTCAGTTCTGGATGATACTGCACGCCGATGAACCAGGGGTGATCGGGATATTCGATCGTCTCCGGCAGAACGCCGTCCGGCGACATGCCGGAGAAGACGAGGCCGCAGCTCTCGAGCCGGTCCTTGTAGTCGACATTGACCTCATAGCGGTGGCGATGACGCTCGGAAATATCGGTCGAACCGTAGATTTCCGAGATTTTCGTGCCCTTCTTCAGCGCCGCCTTGTAGGCGCCGAGGCGCATCGTGCCGCCGAGATCGCCGGCCGCGGTGCGCTTCTGCAGTTCGTTGCCCTTGACCCATTCGGTCATCAGGCCGACCACCGGTTCCTTCGTCGGGCCGAATTCGGTCGACGAAGCGGCCTGTACGTCGGCGAGATTGCGCGCCGCCTCGATGACGGCCATCTGCATGCCGAAGCAGATGCCGAAATACGGCACCTTGCGCTCACGGGCAAAGCGGGCCGCATGGATCTTGCCTTCCGAACCACGTTCGCCGAAGCCGCCGGGCACCAGGATGCCATGCACCTTTTCCAGATAGGGTGCGGGATCTTCCTTCTCGAAGACCTCGGACTCGATCCATTCGAGCTTGACCTTGACGCGATTGGCGATGCCACCGTGGTGCAGCGCTTCGATCAGCGATTTATAGGCATCCTTGAGGCCGGTATATTTGCCGACGATTGCGATCGTCACTTCGCCTTCCGGCGTCCGGATGCGATTGCAGACCTCTTCCCACTGGTCAAGGCGCGGCTTCGGCGCCGGCTCGATGCCGAAGGCGGCAAGCACTTCGTCGTCGAGGCCTTCCTTGTGGTAGGCCATCGGCACGTCGTAGATATTGGCGACATCGAGCGCCTGGATGACGGCGGACGGGCGCACATTGCAGAACAGCGACAGCTTGCGGCGTTCGGCTTCCGGGATTTCGCGATCGGCGCGCACCAGCAGGATATCGGGATGAATACCGAGCGCCTGCAGTTCCTTCACCGAGTGCTGGGTCGGCTTGGTCTTCAGTTCGCCGGCCGCCGGAATATAGGGCATCAGCGTCAGATGGACGTAGACGGCGGTGCCGCGCGGCAGGTCGTTGCCGAGCTGGCGGATCGCCTCCATGAAGGGCATCGCCTCGATGTCGCCGACCGTGCCGCCGATCTCGCAGATGACGAAGTCGTAGTCCTTATTGCCCTCGGTGACGAAATCTTTGATCTCGTTGGTGACATGCGGGATGACCTGCACCGTCGCGCCGAGATAGTCGCCTCGCCGTTCCTTGTCGATGATGTTCTTGTAGATGCGGCCGGTGGTGATGTTGTCGGTCTTGGTTGCCGAACGCCCTGTGAAGCGCTCGTAGTGGCCGAGATCGAGATCGGTTTCCGCGCCGTCGTCGGTGACGAAGACCTCGCCGTGCTGGGTCGGGCTCATCGTGCCCGGATCCACGTTCAGATAGGGGTCGAGCTTGCGAAGCCGGACTCGATAACCACGAGCCTGCAGCAAGGCTCCGAGAGCCGCGGCCGCGATTCCTTTTCCGAGGGAGGAAACCACGCCGCCAGTGATGAATACGTATCGCGCCATGGGATTCACCGGATACCTTTTCAAAAACGATTCCACCAGCCCAAAAATTCTTTTCCAGAACTTTCGAAGCCTGACGCGGAATCTGAACAAAAGAAAACCGGCAGACCCGAGGGCCTGCCGGCGGTTTATGTCGAAAACCGGTTTACTGTCCCGTCGGGACGCCGGAGGGCTGAGCCGGCGCCGGCGCGGCCGGAGCTGCCGGCGTTGCCGGGGCAGTCGTTGCCGGAGCGGTTGCTGCCGGCGCATCCGTTGAAGGCGCGCTGGCCGCCGGGGCCTGGGCTGCCGGAGCCTGCGGAGCGGGTGCGGCGGCGCCGCTGCTCGGAACGCCGTTGCCGGCCGGCTGGTTGGCCGGCGCCTGTGCGCCGCCGAGCGAATCGAGAATGCCGTTGCCCTGGCCGCTCGTGGCCGGAATGCGGTCGAGAATATCGCCCGGACGGCCCTCGTAACGCGTCAGTATGCCGAGACCGAGCGACGTCAGGAAGAACAGCGTGGCAAGGATCGCGGTCGTGCGCGTCAGCGCATTGGCCGTGCCGCGGGCCGACATGAAGCCCGAACCGCCGCCGATGCCGAGGCCGCCGCCTTCCGAGCGCTGGATGAGCACGACGCCGACGAGGGCGAGCACGATCATGAGATGGATGACAATCAATACTGTCTGCATGGGTCCAGTCCTGCCCGCCGGAAGACGGACATAATTAGAAATTCTGGCGGCTCTTTACATGAGGCGTTCGTCTATTCCAAGCCCTTCGGCCGAGAATACGCCCCGGATTGAACGAATTAGCCCGGGAACAAACAACGCCTCAGGCGAGCAGCGCCTCGTAGGCCCGGTAGATGGCGAGGAAGTCGGCGGCTTTCAAGCTCGCCCCGCCGATCAGTGCGCCGTCGACATTGGCAATGCCCATCAGTTCGCCGGCATTGGCCGGCTTGACCGAGCCGCCATAGAGAAGGCGCATCTTGCGGCCCTGATCGCCGAAGCGAGCCGCCATTTCGGCGCGCATGAAGGCATGCGCCTTTTCCACGTCGCCCGATGTCGGCGTCACACCGGTACCGATCGCCCAGATCGGCTCATAGGCGATCACCGTATTTTCGGCGGTTGCGCCATCGGGAACGGAGGCCGAAAGCTGGCGCTTGATGATGTCGAGCGCCTGCCCGGCGCGGCGTTCGTCCGCCGTCTCGCCGATGCAGATGATCGCCGTCAGCCCTGCGGCGAAGGCGGCCTCCGCCTTGGCGCGCACCAGATGGTCCGTTTCAGCGTGGTCGGTACGGCGTTCGGAATGGCCGACGATCACATAGGTGCCGAAACTGTCGGCGATCATTTCTGCCGAGATGTCGCCGGTGTGCGCCCCGGACGCCTTCTGATGGCAGTCCTGCGCGCCGATCGAAAGCGGGCTGTCGGTGCAAAGCGCGGTCGCCACATAGAGCAGCGTCGCCGGCGGGCAGATCAGCGCCTCGACCTTATCGGCGAGCGGCGGGCGAACACCCTCGGCGATCGCCTTGATCTGATCCAGAGAGGCACGCGTGCCGTTCATTTTCCAATTTCCCGCCACGAGCGGGCGCACGTCAGGTGTCATGCCGGCCTTCCCTAAATCTGCTTATGCCTGCGGCCATATCAAAAGCTTGCGGCAAAGAAAAGCATCATGCCCTTGACGTAAGGGAAATCTCGGCGATCCCGGGCAAATTTTTGCCTAAAATCCTCCGCTACGCCGCAAGAATCCAGTTCAACACCCTCCGCCAATCGATCATCCGGATCGGCGTTCCGTGATTGCCCGTTTGAAACAGCGTGAAGCGCGCCGGATATTTTGCCTTGCGCAGTCTTTCGAACAACGCCTGCTGGTCGCTGGCGGCATAGACCGGATCGCGGCTGCCATGCGCGAACCAGAGCGGCAGTTTCGCCCGGTAGAAGGCGCTTCTGGTGAAATCGGGATCGGTAACCCCGCTCATCACAAGCATGCCCTTCAGCCGCTTGACGCTGCCCTCGTCGCGGGCGATCCCCCAGCAGACCTGGCTGCCCATCGAGGCGCAGGACAGGATGACCGGCCGGCCGGGCGATTGGGTGCTGGCATAGCGGATGAGGCCGGCGATGGCGGCAACGCCGTTGCTGTCGAAGCTCTTGACCGTCGGCGAATAGTAGACGCCGCCATTGCCGGCGGCGAGGTTCTTCAGCCGGTTGAAATTGCCGCCGAAGCTGTAGTCGTTGGCCCCGAGCCGGCGGTCGCCGTCGCGGCCGTGAATGAAGATCACCGTGAATGCGGCATTTTGCGCCGGTCCCACCCTGGTGACATCGAGCTTGATGCCGTCGAGCGAGAGCGTTTCGTCCGCTTGGGCCTTGCGGATGCCGAGCGCCACATATTTCTGCTGCACCCGCTTTTGCGGGATCTGGTCGCGGCCGTTGATATCGCGCATTTCGTCGTAGTCGATGACCTCGAAAGCACCGTCGTCGCCGGTCTGCAGGATGGTCTGCTTCGAGAACAGTTCGTCCTTGAAGGGCGCCAGCGCGCCGGCCGCTTGCGCCGGCCCGCCTGATGACAGCATGGCCGCAGACAGGAAAAAGGCCGCAATTACCGATATAACAGTGCAATCACTTGTGGACATTCGCATGCGGATGGTTTCCTGAAGCCTGCCGCCGCTTGCCATTCCGCGCCCGGCAACGCAAATCATGTGTCAACTCCGCCAAAATTGGCGGTGTCGCGTATAGAGGTGCTTTCTGGCAGAATCTGCCTGATTCGCAAACGTGACATGAAATGCGGTGATTTTGGGTCGGCGGCGGATGCAAGCCCAAGACAGGATGAAGATCTGAACGGCTCCATGGACGACAGCAACGACCTTTTTTCCGGACTGCCCCTTTCTGAAAAACGCGAGGAGGCACAGAAGCCCGTAGCGCCGGCCGAGCGGCCGGCAGCCGCAGCGCCCGTCGCCGCGACGCCGCCCGCCGCCTCCGCGCGCCCGGCGCCCGCCGGATCGAACTCGGACGAATACGGCGCCTCGTCGATCCGCGTCCTCGAAGGGCTCGAGCCGGTGCGTATGCGCCCGGGCATGTATATCGGCGGCACCGACGAAAAGGCGCTGCATCACCTCTTTGCCGAAGTCATCGACAATGCGATGGACGAGGCGGTCGCCGGACACGCCAATTTCATCGAAGTGCATCTCGATCTGCAGGGTTACCTCACCGTCACCGACAACGGCCGCGGCATCCCGGTCGAGAACCATCCGCAGGTTCCCGGCAAATCGACGCTCGAAGTCATCATGACCAAGCTGCATGCCGGCGGCAAATTCGACGGCAAGGCCTACGAGACATCGGGCGGTCTGCACGGCGTCGGCGTCTCGGTCGTCAACGCCCTGTCCGACTTCCTCGAGGTCGAGGTGGCGCGCAACCGCAAGCTCTACCGTCAGCGCTTCTCCCGCGGCCTGCCGCAGGGCGGGCTCGAGGAATTGGGCGACGTCCATAATCGCCGCGGCACCCGCGTGCGCTTCCATCCCGACGCCCAGATATTCGGCGATCATATGAAGTTCGACGCCGCCCGCGTCTTTCGCATGGCGCGCTCCAAGGCTTACCTCTTCGGTGGCGTCGAGATCCGCTGGAGCTGCGAGCCCGGCGTTCTGCCGGAAGGATCCGAGGTGCCTGATAAGGCCACCTTTCATTTCCCCGGCGGCCTCAAGGATTATCTCCAGGCGACGATGGGCAAGGAGTTCACCGTTACCCGCGAGATCTTCGCCGGCAAGACGGAGAAGGCCAGCGGCCACGGCTCGATGGAATGGGCGATCACTTGGTATGGTGGCGATCCGCAGGTGCATTCCTATTGCAACACCATCCCGACACCCGAGGGCGGCACGCACGAGGCGGGCCTGCGCATCGCGCTGACCAAGGGCCTGAAGGCCTATGCCGAGCTGACGCAGAACAAGCGGGCCGCACAGATCACCACCGACGACGTGATGATCTCGGCCGTCGGCATGCTGTCGGTCTTCATCCGCGAGCCGGAATTCGTCGGCCAGACCAAGGACAAGCTGGCGACCGTCGAGGCCCAGCGCATCGTCGAGAACGCGCTGCGCGACCCGTTCGATCACTATCTCGCCGACAATCCGAACGAGGCGGCCAAGCTGCTCGACTGGGTGATCGAGCGCGCCGAGGAGCGCCTACGCCGCCGCAAGGAAAAGGAAGTCAACCGCAAGACGGCGGTGCGTAAGCTGCGCCTGCCCGGCAAGCTCGCCGACTGCTCGCAGAATACCGCCGAGGGCGCCGAATTGTTCATCGTCGAGGGTGACTCGGCAGGCGGCTCGGCCAAGCAGGCGCGCAACCGCGCCAACCAGGCCATCCTGCCGCTGCGCGGCAAGATCCTCAACGTCGCCAGCGCCGGCCGCGAAAAACTCGGCGCAAACCAGCAGCTCGCCGATCTCATCCAGGCGCTCGGCTGCGGCACGCGTTCGAAGTATCGCCAGGAAGACCTGCGCTACGAGCGCATCATCGTCATGACCGATGCCGACGTCGATGGCGCCCACATCGCCTCGCTGCTCATCACCTTCTTCTATCAGGAGATGCCGGAGCTGGTGCGTGGCGGTCACCTCTTCCTTGCCGTGCCGCCGCTCTACAAGATCACGCAAGGGGCGAAATCCGCCTATGCCCGCGACGACAATCACCGCGCCGAGCTGATGCAGACGGAGTTCAAGGGCAAGGCCAAGGTCGAGATCAGCCGCTTCAAGGGTCTCGGCGAAATGATGCCTGCCCAGCTCAAGGAAACCACGATGGATCCGTCCAAGCGCACCCTGCTGAAGGTGCTGATCGACGAGGTGGATTTTGAGGGTACCCGCAGCGCCGTCGACGATCTCATGGGCACCAAGCCGGAAGCCCGCTTCCGTTTCATCCAGGAGCGTGCGGCCTTCGCCGAAAACCTCGACATTTGAGCAGGCCTGAGGCGCGCCGAACCTGCGACAAATACTCTCGGCGTGCCCTTATTTTAGCATTCGCGATTTCACGGAACTGACGAAGAACCGTAACAACTCCGTCAAACAACCGGCGCATGAAGCGGTCGTCGCGCCCTCCCCGGGGAGGAACGCCTGCCTCCGTTCGAAACTTTTCAACCCTTGCCGGATATTTTTCATGACCAAGCGTTTTCTCGCGACTGCCGCTTTCGTTCTCCTGTCCAGCACCGTGACTGTCCGCGCCACCGATATCGGCGCTACCTTCGAGACCGCCTGCCCGTTCGGCGATTGCGCCGCCGGCATCGCGCTCTCCTATCTCGGTGAATTCGTCATCCCGACCGGGCAGATGGAAAACGGCGTCGAATTCGGCGGCATTTCCGGCCTCGATTTTGATGCCGCCACCGGCCACTATATCGCCATCAGCGACGATCGCTCGGACAAGGCCCCGGCCCGCTTCTATGAACTCGACGTCGATGTCGACGCATCCGGCCTCAAGGGTGTTTCCGTCGTCAAGCACGTGACCCTGAAGGACAAGAACGGCGAGCCTTTCGCGGCAAAAACCGTCGATCCGGAATCGATCCGCCTCGGCAAGGACGGCATCTATTGGGGCAGCGAAGGCGACGCCAAGGTGCTGTTGCCGCCCTTCATCCGCGTCGCTGCGCCGGACGGTTCTTTCCTGCGCGAATTCAAGCTGCCGGAAGGCTTTGCACCGACCATCGACAGGTCGACCGGCATCCGCGACAATCTCGCCTTCGAGGATCTCGCCGTCGCACCCTCGGGCGACGTTTTCGTCGGCCTCGAAGCCGCCCTCTACCAGGACGGTCCGAAGCCGTCGCTGACGACGGGCAGCCTGTCGCGCATCATCCGTTACGACGGCGCATCCGGCGAGCCGAAGGCGCAATATGTCTACCCGGTATCGCCTATACCGCAGGCCGCCGCCAAGGCCGACGGCGGCAATGACAACGGCATGTCGGAAATGCTCGCGCTCGACGATCACCGCCTGCTCGCCGTCGAGCGAAGCTATGCCGAAGGGGTCGGCAACAACATCAAGATCATGATGATGGATCTCGCCGACGCGACCGACATATCGGCCATCTCCTCGCTCGCCAAGAACGACCAGCGCGTCGTCCCGGTTCGCAAGAGCCAGATCCTTGATCTCAGAGCAATCGGCCTTGTCCCCGACAATATCGAGGCGATGTCGTTCGGCAAGGCCAAGGATGGAAGCGACGTCCTCATTCTCGGCTCGGACAATAATTTCTCGGCCGCGCAGAAGACGCAGTTCTACGCCTTCAAGATTTTGCGTCGTCCGCAACAGTAAGACATCGGCTCTGATGGCTGAATAGCGACGCCTTGTATACGCTTTCACGGCGCGGACCTTGAAACCGCCGGGTTCATAGCCCATAACCAGAAGACAAGAACAAGAAGAGGCGCGCGTGGGTGTGTTTGACCGTCAGAGAAGCAATCATGAACCGCGATGGCTGGGCTCGTCGGCGCCGACACGCACGCCGCTGATACCCTCCATCTCAGCGGCGCGCTGGCTGCTGGTGCTGATCGTCGCCGCCGGCGTCTATTTCTTCTACGGCTTCCTTGTGCCGGTGCTGGCCGCCCTCGTCATCGGCTTCGCCAGCTGGCCGCTCTACCGCAAGCTTCTCGCCCGTGTCGGCGGCAATACGACGATCGCCGCGACCATCGCCATCATCATGATCGTCACCTTCCTGGTCATCCCGATCGGATTTGCGGTCACCTATACGACGGGCGAAGTGCGCACCTGGCTTGCCTGGGCAATCGACGCCAACCGGTCAGGGGCCGCGACCCCTGGCTGGATCGTCGCCTTGCCGTTTGCCGGCCCCTATCTCGACGACCTTTGGACAAAATACATCGGCAGCCCGGGCGCGCTCGGCGAGCTCATCCAGGCGGTCAGTGGCGCCCATATCGGCAATATCTACCGTGCCGTTCTTGCGGCCGGCGGTGGCGCCTTCCATCTTCTGCTGACGCTGCTCTTCATGCTGATCGCGCTGTTCTTCGTCTATCGCGACGGCGTCTCATTTTCCAAGCAGATCGACATGCTGGGCGAGCGCATCCTGCCGAACCGCTGGGAACGCATTTCCCGCGTCGTTCCGGCGACAATCAGTTCCACCGTCATGGGCATGACGCTGATTGCGATCGGCGAAGGCATCGTGCTCGGCCTTGCCTATTGGGTCGCCGGCGTGCCGTCGCCGGTGACGCTCGGCGTGCTGACGGGCGTGATGGCACTGATACCGGGCGGTGCGCCCCTCTCCTTCACGCTGGTCTCCATCTATCTCCTGGCGAGCGGCTCGCATGTCGCCGGCGTCGGTCTCTTCGTCTGGGGCACGGTCGAGCTCTTCATCGTCGACAAGACATTGCGGCCGAAGCTCGTCGGTGGTCCGATAAAGCTGCCCTTCCTGCCGACCTTCTTCGGCCTTGTCGGCGGCGTCAAGACGATGGGTTTCCTCGGCCTCTTCATCGGCCCGGTGCTGATGGCGCTCATCGTCGCCATCTGGCGCGAATGGATCCACGAGGCCCGCAACGCCGATACTAGCGAGAGCGGGCCGCAGTTCGTCATCGACGAACAGGCCCCGCCGTCCAAGCCGGTTCCCCGCGTCGCAGAAGGCTGAACCAGGCCTTTTGGCCCTATCCCAGCCGCTTTTCCATGAACAGGCTGAGCGGGTCCGGCAGATAGGCGCCGAAAGCCTCGATCTCCCTATATCCGTATTTGCGATAAAGAGCGATCGCCTCGGGCTGATAGATGCCGGTTTCGAGCCGGACCGCCATCAGCCGCTTTTCCCTTGCGACCGCCTCCAGCGCGTTCATCAGGCCGCTGGCGATCCTCAGTCCCCTCGCCTGCGGGTCGACGAACATGCGCTTGATCTCCGCCGTACCGTCGCCGGCCTCCACCAATGCGCAGCATCCGACGATTGCGCCATGGTTGCGCGCGACGAAGAAACTCACGGAAGGCTTTTCCAGGAGAGAAAGGTCCACCAGATGATTGCTCTCGGCCGGATAAAGCGACTGCGCATAGGCATCGGAAAGATCGAGAAGGCGGATGACGCCCTCCTGCCGCGGTGGCTCCTGGGCAATGGTGACGGACATGCTGGCTCCCGATGCGTGCGAGGCGCAATTTTTCGCGGAGATGACGAAGAGTTAATCCTCTTGCCTTCATTCGGTTGGAATTGCGCCGTCTAAGGCAATGTCAGGTTCAATAGCCAAGGAAGCAGAATATGCAAGCGGTGCTCATCGCGATGACGATTCTCGGTTGCGACGATTCCGTCAGCCAATGCAGCTATGTCGCGACAGTCGACAAGCGTTGGGAAACGGTTGCCGCCTGCGATGCCGAGGCCGAGCGCCGGCTGAAGTCCTATGCCAATGTCCACTATCCCTCGGTGATCGCGGTCTGCGAGGCGCCGAAAGCCGTCGCCGCCGCCGAGCCGCCGAAGCCGGCGCCCATACCGGCCCCCGTTCCTGCGCCCGAGCCTGTCGAAGAACCCGTGGGAAAACTCGCCAGCTTCGCTGAAAATATCGCCGGCCAGGTCCGCGCACATCTTCCCTCGGGCCGGGACGTCAAGGAGACGCTCTCCAAGCCCGTGCATTTCGTATCCGCCAGCTATTCCTGGGTGGCGACACGGATCGCCGATTAAAGCATGTCGCACAACGTTGTGCGCGGTTTTGCAGCAACGACATGTGTGAAAACAGAGAGCTAAAACGCAAGGAGCGAATCTGAAAGATCGCGATGCGCTTTAGGCCGCTGCAAGCGCCGCATAGACGCGGGCTGATTGCCGCTGTTCGGCGACGTGCAGTTTCTCCACCATGTCGAGCAGTTCGCCGACCGCACCATGGGCGCCGTCGTGATGGCGGAATTTTTCGAGAAGACGACCGCAGACAGTGCCGAGCACGCTGCCCGGCGCCTTGCGGGCCGCCTCGCGCCACAGAAGCGTCGCCTCCACGAAGATCACGCTGATATCCCTCGGCAGACCGGCGGATTCATAGAGCGCGCGCACCGCATGCATGCGTCCCGTCGCCAGGATCGCGCGCACGCGGCGCTCGCCGCAGCCTGTCAGATCGACGATCGCTCCGGCGAAGAAGTCCACCTTGCCGCAGCAGAGGGCGTGCATCAGGAAGGACGGCGTCAGGCGGCCGTTGAGGCGCAAATGTTCGACGAGGTCGGGTATCTCCCGCGGCGCGATATCGCCGGCGATCGATACGATTGCCGCTTCCGTCGCCTCGCGGCTGATCCGCTGCAGCCGCTGCAGCCCGATCGCCGCCTGAACAAGCGGCAGACCGACCAGCGCATTGCTGACATGCTGGGTGAGCAGCTGGCGGGCATCGGCCGGGAGATCGCTGCGTTCGAGAAGCAGATTGCGGATATCGCAGCAGTCGCCGAGCCGTTCGGCGATGCGCTTCAACGAAAGGCTGGAAATGACCGCGCCCTCGTTCTCGAGCAGGCAGAGCAGTTCCTCTTTATCGCCGACCTCCGCAAGGGCGGCCGAAACCGGCCGCGTCACACGCGCCCTCGCCGCGATCAGCATCCGGGTCGCGCCATTGCCGCGTGCGGCGAGATCGACGAGATCGGCATCGGTCAGAAGCGGTGAACAGGTGACGGCGTGGCAGGCGATCTCAGGCTGATCCGCGGCAAGCGAAAGGACCAGGCCGCGCGGCGCGTCGGGCGACCAGGCGACCGCCTCGGCAAGCGCAAGCCGCACGCGCGGCGACGGATCGTCGAGCAGAAAGGTCATTGCCATCTCGGCCGCCGCCCGCTCCTCCGCGCTCATCTGAGATTGCAGATAGGCTCGACCGAGTGCATTCGCGGCCCGGGCCCGATCGCCGGTCTTGGCCGTTTCGATCCAACGAAGGAAAGCTTCTACGATCACGCGACGCCCCAGCACTTGAACGCGATTCCCTCGCGTTCCTTTCATTGCTGCGACCGTAGCGGCAAAAGGTTTAAGATTCGTTCACCATATTTCTTAAGCCCTTGTATGCCTTTTTGTATGCCTTCGCGTCAGCCCGCGACCTGCGGCCGAAGCATCTCGAAGACATCGCTGCCCTCGCTGTAATCCATGTAGCCCATGCGGGCCACAGGCCGGGCAATCGACATGTCGAGGCGGCCGTCCCTGACAATCGCTTCGTCGATGCGGATGCCGATCACCTCGCCGAACACCATGACGTTTTCGGATGGCGTACCCGACAGCGTCTTCGGCTCGATGATCTCGGTCACCCTGCATTCGAGCACCGCGAAGGCCTCGCCGACATAGGGGGCATCGATGAGTTCGGCCTGCTTCGGCGTCAGCCCGGCGAAGCCGAATTCGCTCTCGCCGTAGGGCAGTGCGGCCGAGGAGAGGTTCATCTTTTCGGCGAGATCGCGGCTGACGAAATTGCAGGTAAAGACGCCGGTCTCCGCCGCGTTGCGCTGGCTGTGCTTGCGCCCGGCGGACGAAAACATCACCAGCTTCGGACGGTCGGCGACGGCGTTGAAGAAGGAATAGGGCGCGAGATTGATCGAGCCATCCCTGCCCTTGCTGCCGATCCAGCCGATCGGCCGCGGCGACACGATCGCCTTGAAGGGATCATGCGCCAGCCCATGGCGGTTGCTGTCGGTGGTGTAGAACATCAATCCTCTCCGCCGACCCAGGTGACGGTGTCGGCAAGCTCCGGCCGCGGCCGCTCGATTGCCGGAAATGTCGTCGAGCCGATATGGATGAAGCCGGCCACCTTTTCATCGGCTCCGACGCCGAGCAGCGGATAGGCGCGCTCGTCATAGGCGAACCACTCCGTCAGCCAGTTGGCAACGTAGCCATGGGCATTGGCTGACAGGAGGACGTTGAGGCAGAGTGCGCCGGCCGACATCAGCTGCTCCCATTCCGGGATCTTGATGTGCGGCCCCGCCTTGCTGACGACGGCCACAACCACGGGCGCGCGGGTGAAGCGGGTGCGCTCGACCTGGATCATCTCTTCGGAAAGATCGGGTTTCGTCTCGAGCGCCAGCTTCAGCAGCGCCTCTCCGAGGCCGACGCGTTCCTGTCCGCGATAGACGATGAAGCGCCAGGGCGCGATCTTGCCGTGATCGGGAACACGCGAGGCGAGACGCAGGATTTCCTCGATTTCGGCCTTCTCGGGGCCCGGCTCGCACATCTGGAAAGCGGGGATGGAGCGGCGCACGGCGAGATAGTCGATCAGCTTAATATCGGATTTCATGCGGGAGAAACTTTCATTTTTATGCTGCTGCAAAGGGTGGGTCTTGAATTTGCCATCGCGTTGGTCTTGAAGTGGCCTTTGCGATTTCAGAAGTCAATCGGTTCACGAAACAGATGTTTGGCATTTCGCCTTTTGCACGCCTCGGCATCGCCATCGCCCTGATGGTAGTGACGCCCCTCGGCGCCGGCGCGCAGGACGCTTTCAAGGACTTCAAGCAGATCGAATCGACGCCGAAGATGCCGAAGCTCAACGCTTTCATCGCGCCCGGCACCGCCCCCGAAGCCGCCAAGCTGCGCGACGTCGCGATGGAAGCCAAGCTGACGGCCGACGGCACGCCTGTCGAGGATGGTTTGTCCTGGTACGTCTTCAGCCCGATCGCCGGAACCGACGGTAAGCTGCCGCTGATCGCCAGCGCCAAGGGCGGACCCGCCGCCTTTCAGCTTGCTCCCGGCGACTATTTCGTCAACGTCTCCTTCGGCCGCGCCGGCGTTACCAAGAAGCTGACCGTGCCTGCCGACGGCGCGGTCGACAAGCAGGTAATGGTGCTCGATGCCGGCGGCATCCTGCTCAACGCCGTCTCCGGCACCGACTCCCGCATCCGTCCGGATCAGTTGAGTTTCTCGATCTATTCCTCGGAAGTCCGCGACGATGGCGAGCGCGGTCTCGTGGTGGCCGATGTCTCGCCGAACACTGTCGTGCGCCTCAATGCCGGCACCTATCACATCGTTTCCGAATATGGCAGCGTCAACGCCGTCATCCGCGCCGACATCCAGGTCGAAGCCGGTAAGCTCACCGAGGCGACGATCCAGCATCGCGCCGCACAGATCACCTTCAAGCTGGTCTCGGAAGCCGGGGGCGAAGCGATCGCCGATACGGCATGGTCGATCCTGACGGCAGCCGGCGACAGCGTCGGCGAAAGCGTCAGCGCCTTTCCGACCATGGTTCTCGCCGAAGGCGAATATTCTGCCGTCGCCCGCAACAAGGACAAGATCTACCAGCGCGATTTCAAAGTGGTCGCCGGCAGGAACACCGATGTCGAGGTACTGATGAAGGACCAGCAGCCGCAGCAGCCGGAGAGTGCGGCGCGCACCGTTCAGCAGGTGCCGGCCGGCACGCCGCCGCCACCGGGCGTCCAGCCGCCCCCCGAAACGCCTCTGCCCTCCTATGAACAGCTCGTGCCGCAAAGCGGCGACGGCGCCAGCCTGGATTGATTTTCCCGCGCACGCGCCTCGGACGGATGCAAAACTCACGCGGATCGGCCAGCGCTTTAAGCGCCGGTTTCCATCATTGCTGAAAGATACTTCGAAGAGCAGCCGGGTTCGGAATGCACCGCTTTTACTCGACAGCGCCGAGGTTCGGCGCTGTCGTATTCCGGCTGTTTTCAGGCCGCCTTGGCTTTTCTTGCTTCGGCCTTGCGGCGGATATCAGGCGGTGTCGCCTCGAGCGTCAGGCTCTCGACCGCAGCGTCGAGCCCCATCGAAACCTGGTCCTGGCTGCCGAGGCGGCGAATGTTGACCGTACGCTCCTCGGCTTCCTTCCTGCCGCAGACGATGATGACGGGAACCTTGGTGACCGAGTGCTCGCGGATCTTGTAGTTGATCTTCTCGTTGCGGAAGTCGGTCTCGACGTTGAGACCGGCCTCGCGCAACGCCTCGGCCACTTCGAGGCCGTAGGCATCGGCCTCCGAGGTGATCGTCGCGACGACCACCTGCAGCGGCGATACCCAGAGCGGCATGTGGCCGGCGAAGTTCTCGATCAGGATGCCAAGGAAGCGTTCCATCGAGCCGCAGATGGCACGGTGGATCATCACCGGCTGCGTCTTTTCGGAATTGCTGTCGATGTAGAAGGCGCCGAAGCGTTCCGGCAAGTTGAAGTCGACCTGCGTCGTGCCGCACTGCCATTCGCGGCCGATCGCATCCTTCAGCGTGTATTCGAACTTCGGACCGTAGAAGGCGCCCTCGCCCGGCAGGATACCGGTCTTGATGCGGCCATCGGACTGTGCCTCGATCGTCTTCAAGACGTCGGTCATCACGGCTTCGGCGCGATCCCAGAGCGCATTGGAACCGACGCGTTTCTCCGGCCGGGTGGAGAGCTTGACGACGATTTCCTTGAAGCCGAAATCTTCATAGACCGACAGGATCAGATCGTTGATCTTCAGGCATTCGGCCGCCATCTGCTCGTCGGTGCAGAAGATATGCGCGTCGTCCTGCGTAAAGCCGCGCACGCGCATCAGCCCGTGCAGCGCGCCCGACGGCTCGTAACGATGCACCAGACCGAATTCGGCAAGCCGGATCGGCAGCTCGCGATAGGACTTCAGGCCATGCTTGAAGATCTGCACATGGCCGGGGCAGTTCATCGGCTTCAGCGCAAAGACGCGGTTGTCGGCTTCCTTGTCTTGTGGGTGCGTCATCGCATGTGCCGATTTCACGGCGAACATGTTCTCCTGATACCAGCCCCAGTGACCCGAGGTTTCCCAGAGCGACGTGTCGAGCACCTGCGGCGCGTTGACCTCTTCATAATCGACGGCAAGCCGACGGCGCATATAGGCAACGAGCGTCTGGAAGATGCGCCAGCCCTTGCCATGCCAGAAGACGACACCGGGGCCTTCCTCCTGGAAGTGGAAGAGATCCATCTCGCGGCCGAGCTTACGATGGTCGCGCTTCTCGGCTTCGGCCAGCATATGCAGGTAGTTGTCGAGATCGGCCTGGTCAGCCCATGCCGTGCCGTAGATGCGCGACAGCATGGCGTTGTTGCTGTCGCCGCGCCAGTAGGCGCCGGCGACCTTCATCAGCTTGAAGGCGGTACCGACCTGACCGGTGGAGGCCATGTGCGGGCCGCGGCAAAGGTCGAACCAGTCCCCCTGATGATAGATCTTCAGATCCTGCCCTTCCGGGATCGCATCGACGAGCTCGACCTTGTACTGTTCGCCCTTGGCGGCAAAAACTTCCTTGGCCTTGTCGCGCGACCAGATCTGCTTGGTGAAGGGCGCGTTGCGGGCGATGATCTCCTTCATCTTCTTTTCGATCTTCGGCAGATCGTCGGGCGTAAACGGCTCGTTCTTGTCGAAGTCGTAATAGAAGCCGTTCTCGATCACAGGGCCGATCGTCACCTGGGTGCCGGGCCAGAGTTCCTGCACGGCTTCGGCCATCACGTGCGCGGCGTCATGGCGGATGAGTTCCAGCGCGCGCTGATCCTTGCGGGTGATGATTTCGATCTTGCCATCGGTGACGGCGTCGGAAAGGTCGCGCACGGCGCCGTCGATCGCAATGGCGACGGCGCTCTTGGCAAGCGACTTGGAAATGGATTCGGCGACATCCTTGCCAGTTGCGCCGGCCGGGAAGCTGCGCACGGAACCATCGGGAAATGTCAGGGAAATAGCTTGGGACATCGAAATTCTCCTTGTCCAGTCCCGCCAACGAATGCGGGTGGTTGAAACGAAGCGCCTCCGTCCTTTGGAGGCGCTGCCGCCTGATACCCAGATTTCCCTCGGGAGTAAAGAAGAAGACGGTCTACATGATCATCTGAGCGAGGCCGCAGACCGTGTTCCAGTTGCGCATCGTACCGATGCCTATCCGCTTGGTGGTCAGCGCCGAAAGCAGCTTGGACTGGCTCGGCTTGCCGGCGAAATCGATCCAGAGGTCGCCGCCGACGATGGCGATGCGCTGGCCTTCCGTCATCAGCGGCTTCAAAGCCTCGACCTTCTCAGGGTCGACCGGCAGACGCATCACCCGGACGATCACCTGGTCGCCGCTGCCGTCCCTGAACGGATTGGTACTGCAAAGCGCCATCCAGGTGCAGTCGCTGCGCACGATGATATCGACATGTTTGCCGAACTTCTCTTCGAAGCCCTCTTCCAGCGCGACCTCGAGTTCATGCGGCCGCATTTCGTCGGCTTCGAAAACGAGATTGCCGGTTGAAACCAAGGTCCGCGGTTCGCGATAACCCAGCTCTTTGGCAAGCGCGCGCAAATCTTCCATGATCACGCGGCGATCCGGCGTCAGGACGATGCTGTGCAGGAGAGCGATGAAGGTGCTCATGGCCGCCAGGACTCCTCAATTATCCCAGGTGAGAAACCACGGTCACCGAATGGTGACCACACCTCGCCCGTCGTCAATGCCGGAACTCCGCCACGCACGCGTATTCGCTTGATATCGTCATAGCACTCACCCTCTTTTGCGTCCGAGGGAGAGATACCGCCAGGGCGTCCACCAGTGGAAGCCGTCGCCGAGCGCTTCGGGCACCGGGTCGAGGCCGCTGGTGCCGCCCGGGCCGCAGCGGCTGACGCGAAACAGCGTCATCCAGCCGCCGGCCCACAATCCGTGCCGGGCGATCGACTCATAGCCATATTCGGAACAGGTCGGGATATGGCGGCAGGAATTGCCGACGAAGCCGGAAAGCGTCAACTGATAGAGGCGGATCAGCCCCATGCCGAGCAGGCGGTCGGGACTCTTGCGGAACGCGCCGGTATAATTGCGGGAATAACGCGCCGGCCTTCCGCGCGGCTGGCTCGATCCGGCCGCGCCGCCATCGTCCTCATCCTCAGCCTGCCGGACGCAGAACTCGCACATCTCGGTTACGCCTCGATCACTTCCGCCCGTTTCGCCTCGATCTGTCCGATCGCATCGACGACCGCGTCGAAGGTCAGCATCGTCGAGGCATGGCGGGCCTTATAGTCGCGCACGGGCAACAGATAGCGCATGTCCTCGAACCGTCCGGTGGGACCCACCCCGTCTGCCTTCAACATGGCAAGCATATCCTGACGGGCCTGCCGCAATTCACCCGATGTGGCGCCAACGACATGGCGGGCCATGATCGAGGACGATGCCTGGCCGAGTGCGCAGGCTTTCACGTCATGCGAAAAGGCAGTGACGACATCGCCGTCCATCTTCAGCCAGATCCGAACCTTCGAGCCGCAAAGCCTGGAGTGTGCCTGGGCGGTCGCATCGGCGTCCGCCAGCGTGCCGGTCAACGGAATATTGCCGGCGAATTCGAGGATTTTGCTGTTGTAGATGTCGTCCATGCTGGGTTTCCGCTCCAAAATCGCTGCGGATCGGCCTTAATGGCGCTGTTATTGTTATTGAAACAAAAAACACACCGTGTCATCTGAGGATACTTACATAAGGTGGCCGTCTTCCTATATGTATGTCGTTCGAAGGCCATGAAAATGCAATGGCCTCGTGTAAGTTTGATTGGGAAACCGTGCCGGACGGGCGTTGAATTTGCCCCGAAAGCCCCGGAGCCTGCCAAAGGTGCATGAATTCCCGCATGGGACTGACCAGTGGCAATTCCGACAGATGGGTTCGCGGTGCGGACCAGGAGACCATTGATCATGGACGCCATCGTAAAGAACTTTCCGCAGCCGAACCGCGACTCGGACCGCCCCTCCCAGCAGGAGGCGGAGGAAGCCGTGCGCGTTCTGCTGCGCTGGGCCGGTGACGATCCGACGCGCGAAGGCCTCATCGAGACACCCGCCCGTGTCGCCAAGGCCTATCGCGAGCTCTTCGCCGGTTATGACATGGCGGCCGAGGACGTGCTCGGCCGGACCTTCGAAGAGGTCGCAGGTTACGACGACATGGTCCTCGTCAAGGACATTCCCTTCTACTCGCATTGCGAACACCACATGGTGCCGATCATCGGCAAGGCCCATGTCGCCTATATGCCGGATGGACGCGTGCTCGGCCTGTCGAAAATTGCCCGTGTCGTCGAGATCTATGGCCGCCGCCTGCAGACGCAGGAAACGATGACGGCCCAGATTGCCCGCGCCATCGACGATACGCTGCAGCCGCGCGGTGTTGCAGTGATGATCGAGGCCGAACATATGTGCATGGCGATGCGCGGCGTTCAGAAGCAGGGTTCGACGACGTTGACGACCACGTTCACGGGAACGTTCAAGACGGAACCGGCCGATCAGGCCCGTTTCATGAGCATGGTGCGGAGCCGCTGATACCGGCTCCCGCAGGAGGGCCGCGATGAGTCACCTGATCTTCAATCAACCATCCGAGGACAAATCGGCGTTGGAAGACGCCGGCGATTTCACGCCGCGGTTCGACGATCGCGGCCTGATCACCGCGATCGTCACCGACGCCGGCGACGGCGAACTGCTGATGGTCGCGCATATGAACGCCCAGGCGCTGGCGCTGACCATCCAGACGGGAACGGCCCATTATTTCAGCCGCTCGCGCGGCAAGATCTGGAAGAAGGGCGAGACCTCGGGCAACCTTCAGACGGTCAAGGAAATTCGCACCGATTGCGATCAGGACGCCATCTGGCTGAAGGTCGAGGTCGCCGGCCATGACGCCACCTGTCACACCGGCCGCCGCTCCTGCTTCTATCGCACAGTCACGCTTCGGGACGGAAAACCAATGCTCGATATCGTTGACGACGAACGTCATTTCGATCCGCAGGACGTCTACGGAAAATAGGTCGAACTTCCCGCATTTGCCCCTTATTGTGCCAGAAACCGCTTCTATATACCATTTTTCAACTGAACGGGCACACTATGGGACATACGTGTTCTGCTGGGAGGGGAGAGCGCAATGCTGAACTGGAGTCTGCATCGTCAAAGCGCTGAAGGCGAAGATTCCGGTTCCAGCATGTCGACGATACTCGAGACAATCCCTTCCCCTGCGCCAGCCAAGAAAATCAAGATCGCGCTCGCGCTTGGCGGCGGCGCGGCCCGCGGCTGGGCCCATATCGGCGTATTGCGCGCCCTTGACGAAGCCGGGGTCGAAATCGGCATGATTGCCGGGACGTCGATCGGCGCCCTGGTCGGCGGCTGCTATCTTGCCGGCAAACTCGACGAACTCGAAACCTTCGCACGCTCGCTGACCATGCGCCGGATCGCAAGCCTGCTCGATCTGACCATCGGCGGCAGCGGCCTGTTCGGCGGCATGCGGCTGACCAAGCGCATGCAGGAGCATCTCGAAGGCCTGAATGTCGAGGATCTGGACCGGCCTTTCGTCGCGGTCGCCGCCGAGGTCAACACCGGCCATGAGGTCTGGATCGCCAACGGTTCGTTGATCACGGCGCTGCGCGCTTCCTATGCCCTGCCCGGCATCTTCGAGCCGGTGCGCAGCAATCACCGCACGCTGGTCGACGGCGCGCTGGTCAATCCCGTTCCCGTCTCCGTTTGCCGCGCCTATGAGCAGCCGCTGGTCGTCGCCGTCAATCTCAATTACGATCTCTATGGCCGCTCGGCCGTCGTCCGGCACAATGCCAGCCTCTCGCCGCAGGAAGTGCAGAAACAGGAAGAGGCGCCCTATGCCCGCCTCGGAATGACCGGCGTCATGGTGCAGGCCTTCAACATCATCCAGGACAGGATTGCCCGCGCCCGCCTTGCCGGCGATCCGCCCGACATTTCGCTGCAGCCGCGCCTCAGTTATATCGGTCTTTCAGAATTCCACCGGGCCGGCGAGGCGATCGAACGCGGCTACGAGGAAGCCAGAGCCAGGCTTCCCGAAATCAAGCGTATGCAGGAAGTCTACGCCACCACTCCGTGAGGCGTCGTCCCGCAACAGGCGGCTGGGGACGACGGCATCGTTTGGACAAATAGGCGAGCTCAGCCGGCAATATAGGCCTTGATATCCTCGGCCTCGCGCACGACTTCGGCAATCCGCGATTTCACCACGTCGCCGATCGAGATGATGCCGGCGAGCTTGCCGTTGCTTTCCACCGGGACGTGGCGGAAGCGGCGGCTGGTCATCAGTTCCATCAGTTCGTTGACGGTCGTCTCCTCATGGCAGCGATAGACCTTTGCTGTCATGACCTGGGCAAGCGGCTGGTCAAGACCCTCCTTGCCGTGCTTGGCAATCGCATGCACGAGATCGCGCTCGGTGAACATGCCCGAAATCCGATTGTCCATGCCGACGACGACGATGGCGCCGATCTTCTTCTTGCTGAGGATGACGGCTGCCTCGGCGACGGTCGTGTTCGACCCGGCGGTAACGACGTCCCTACCCTTCAGGTCGAGGATTGCTTTGACTGAACTGGTCATTCGAACCTCCTATGTCGAAACTGTAACGCTTGTCACAGCTATCCGCGGCGGTTTCTCCCCCCAATCGCGAATGGTTCGATGGTGCACTGCCCCGCTCAGGATTGCAACACATCCTTCTCCGCTTCGGCTGGTTCGATCGGCGGCTGCGGCGCCGCTCGGTCGAACAGCGAAAATAGAAAGAAGCCGAAGACGAAGCCGCCGATATGCGCGTCCCAGGCAATCTCCTGATCGCTGTCGCCGACGAGCGGGATGCCGACCGCGATCAGGGCGTTGCCGACCAGCCAGAGCAGCATGAAAAAGACGACGGTCCGGTTCTTCAGCGCCCCGACGATGGAAAGCCGGGCGTTGAGATGCGCCGCCAGCATCGGACGTCGCTCAGCGGGAAAGGCGAACCGGCAAGCGGCCCCCATCAACCCGGAAATGACGCCGGAAGCGCCGATCAGCAGCGACACGTCTCCCCAGTTGAGCACCGCGTGCAGGGCGGCGGAGGCGGCGGCGGAAAAGAGCCAGAAGAACACGAATCGCAGCGTCCCGATGCGGCGCACGACCGGGGCGCCGAAGGCCATCAGCCAGAAGGCATTGAAGACGATATGCTGAACGCTGCCGTGCAGCAGTGAATAGGTGACCGGCGTCCAGAACAGCTCCAGGCCCTGCTGCGACAGCGGAATCACATAGCGGGCGGGAACGAAGCCAAAGGTGAAGAGCAGCCAGCTGACAGCATCGTCGGACAGCACGAGCGCCTGCACCGCGTAGATGGCGACAAGTAGGCAAAGGCTGAAGAACAGCGCCGGCGGAAGGTTGAAGACCGGCTCGCGCGGAGGACGTGCCGGCGGGACCTCAAAAGGTTCGGGCGCCTTCTGCGGCTCGCCCGTCTGCTCATTCATCTGTGTTCGCCTCGTTGTGGCCCCAGCCATACAGGAGCGATGGCCAAAAAAAAAGCCGCCCGGAATGTCGGGCGGCGTACCGGGAACCCTGAGGAAAGATCTCGGCCCGGGCAGGTTGTGCAGAACTTCGAAAGTCGAAGTGATGACGCGACAGTGTCACGACAGGCGTCACGCCTCAACCGAAACCCTTTCTTAACCTTAATGGCCGGGATCTGGCATGAAATCCGCAAGGTAGAAGTTGTCCGGGCAATGAGTGCCCGAAAATGATCCGGAATGGGACAGGTTGGTGTGAAATGCGTGTGCAAACGACCATCGAAATTTTTGACTATTGGAACCGTATCCGCGGCGCTGCCGATGCGCCGCTGAAATCCCAGGTCGAACCGTCCGCCGTACCCCATCTACTGCAAAGCCTCTTTATTCTTGAGGGGCGCGAGGACGGAGACATCGTTTTCCGGCTCGCCGGCACCCGCATCTGCGACCTCTTTGGACGGGACCTGCGCGGCGAACGGTTCTCCTCGCTCTGGGCGCATGGCCAGCACGGGGATATCGAACGCACCGCGATCGGCGTCATGGACCACGCCATGCCGGCCCTGTTCAATGCCACCGGCTACAGCACCGTCGGCCACCAGGCCTCCTTCGAGATCATCATGATGCCGCTGCGCTCGTCGCACGCCGCTTGCGACCGGGTGCTCGGCGCGATCGCGCCGGTGGCGGCTGCAAGCTGGCTGGAGATCGTGCCGCTCGAATTGCTGGCGCTCGACCGCAGCCGTCTGCTGCCGGAAAAATTCAGCAAGGTCGCGCCGGCCGAACTGCGCCCGATCAACGAGAGCGTCGCGGGAAAAGGCATCGGCTTCGGCCAGGTCATGCGCCGCGTGGTGTCGCAGCTGCTCAGTGCCGAGGCGCGCTGAGCGTCTCGTTTCAGGACAGCGGCCATACTCGTTTTTGGCTATGTCGGCAGGGGCCGAGACAACCTTCTGTTAATGGATTGGCGGTAAGGATTGGTCTCTGCGATTTTCATGAAGAAGCCTTTTGATGCACTCGTTCCAGCCAGCTCAGACGCAACGACCTGCGCCGCGCCCTGAACAAGGCGTTTTCCAGCGCGTGCCGATCAATATGCAGGGCCGGCTGATGCTTGCAAATTACGAGGAGTTTGAATGCATGGTGATCGACATGTCGCCCGGCGACATGTACGTCACCTGCTCCGGCCGGCCGCGCGCCAACGAACGCGTCGTCGCCTATATCGACCATCTCGGGCGCGTCGAAGGTTATGTCCAGACGCTCGACGGCCGCGGCTTCACCATGTCGATCAATGCCACCGAGCGCAAACGTGAGAAGCTCGCCGCCCAACTCACCTGGCTTGCCAACAAGCACGAACTCGGCCTGCCGGAAGATCGCCGCCACGACCGTCTGACGCCGCGCGACGTCAAGACCGAACTGACGCTCGATGACGGCACACGCTATGCCTGCCGTATCATGGACCTTTCGCTCTCCGGCGCCGCCGTCGACGTCGAGATGCGTCCTTCCATCGGGACGGCCGTGCGTCTCGGCAATATGCGCGGCCGCGTCGTTCGCCATTTCGTCGAAGGTGTGGCGATCGAATTCCTGTCGATCCAGTCCCGCGAGACGCTGCGGGAATTCCTCTGACAATTGCTGGGAAGGCGCGCTGCCCTGTCGGGATTTCCGGGGCGGCCGAAATTCCCAAAAGACTTCCGCCGAAGCTGCTGCCAACGCCGGCGCGCACCTGCTCAGGTCGAGTGGAGAACGCCCGGATTTCACCGCAACGGATCTGCAAGCGGCAACAGATCTGGCTTTCGAAGGCAAGCCGAAATCCTGTCGCAAGTTGTTCCAACCATTAGATACGTACTCTTATGAGCGGAATAACCTGCGACACCGATCAGGCGGGAGCGGGCCTTCTCAACGGTGCCTTGCTGGAGGACGGCGTACTGAGGAATGCCGCACGGCTTGTCGGCATTCCAGGCATCCTGTTGCAGGGACGGTTCGACATCGAGGCACCGCTTGCACCGCCTGCGAACTGGCGCGCTGGCCAGAAAGTGAGCTCAGGATTCTCCCGCAGGCTCCCCCTTCGACCGCAAATCCCGACATGAGCGCCGCAATCGTCGCCGCCACCGACCATTTTCGCGATTTCCCTCAAAAATAATTTTTCCGTCTGAGCCGGTCGGCGCGGTATTTTCCCGGTGATCGGCGCGACGATACGCGCCATTCCGGCTCTTTTTGTCCGAAGACCGCGCGTCGCCGGTAAGGTCGCTTTCCGCAGAAGTTTACTCGGCTCAAGGAAAACCATTAATGGTCGGACCGCAGCACAGCCTTTTCTCGCGCGAAAGCCTTGCCACGTAAATTACAATTTTAACCGAATTCGAGACAAATGCGCCTCGAATTTTATGCGCATTCGACTTTGTTTTTAGCCAAGTTTTATCGGCATTTGATTCAACTAAGTCTTTAATTCTATTACGCAATTTTGCGCGAGATAAAAACGTCTGTGTCATTGTCGCCTCAACTTAGGGGAGACGGCAATGACGACTGCGAATATCCTGAAAGGCGGCTTTTTGGCCGGTGCGATCATGATGGCCATGGCGGGTTCGGGACAGGCAACCCCAGCAAGCATGGCACTGGCAGGCAATGCTAGCCCGCCGATCGGACACTATGAATTCTGCAAGGCCAATCCAACGGAATGCGCCTATGCCGGCGGCGACGCCGGACCGGCCATTCTCACCGAGGAGCGCTGGAAGGAAATTCTCAAGGTCAACTACACCGTCAATTCGTCGGTCCAGCCGGAAACGGATGAACAGATCTATGGCGTCGAAGAGCGCTGGGCCTATCCGACTAGCGTCGGTGACTGCGAGGACTATGTCCTGCTGAAGCGCAAGATGCTGATCGAGGACGGCTTTTCGCCATCCGACACGCTGATTACGGTCGTGCTGCAGCCGAACGGCGAAGGCCATGCGGTGCTGACGGTCCGTACCGACCACGGCGACTTCATTCTCGACAACATGCGCAACAAGGTGCTGCTGTGGTCGGACACTGAATACACCTATCTCAAGCGCCAATCCGCTAATGATCCGGGCCGCTGGTCGAAGCTTCAGGACGGCCGCGCCGTCGCGGTCGGTAGCGTCAAGTAAGCCAGGCCGCCGGCCAAGCCGGCACAGGTTTCGGCCCGGTCACGTCCCCGCATCCCGTCCCCGACCGGTGCCCAAGAGCCGTTCCCGCTGTCCCGGGAACGGCTCGCCTCATTTTAGGCAGAGGCGATGGCTTCCGGCCCCGAAATCTTAGCAAAGTATTAACCCTGCCGGTCCGATGATGCCGATCAGATTCATCATCGGCACCGGCGGCTCATGTTCTTCCTGCGGCGGACCGAAAGGCAACGAGCCGCCATGAGCCATACCGCGCAAAGCGCCCCCAATGAGCAGCCGCTGCTTTCCATGGGGTTTCTCCTCCGCACGACGGCGGTGATCGCCGTCCTGGCGGTCCTGACGGTCGCCATCAGCATCGGCGGCCGTTGGTTCGGCCGGCACATCTCCCTTGCCGGCAACACCGACAGCACAGCTGAAATCACGCTGACCATCGGCCGCGACACCGTGAAGCTTCCCGAAAATACCATCCGCTTTCCGAGCCAGCGGCATGACGGAGCAACCGAGCGCGTCGATCTCTACCTCGCCTGGCCTGATATGCGGGGTTACGGCAAGGACAACCATCTTCGATTCGACGACGTCGCCCAGTCCTCCGGGCTGATCTTCCTGCAGATCGCACAGAGCACCATGTCGCGCGATATGTCCGGCCGGCTGGAGCCGATCTATTCGCATCTGATCGAAGGCCCGGCCGAGCCTTTTCGCGACGGATTGACGCTCCACCGTCTCCGCGCCGACGCCGGTTATGGCGACGAAGTGCTGCTGACGGCACCCGTCGAGGGCGGACCGGACTATGTCGTGCGCTGCATATTGCCTTCAGCCCCGGGCAAGGCGGCAAGCGGAGATTGCCAGCGAGATATCAAGGTCGGCAAGGATCTCAGCGTCCTCTACCGCTTCTCCAGCAGCCATCTCGACGATTGGGGACATATTGATGCCGCGATCCGCACCTTTGTACAGGACCGTCTTATGAACCGTTCTGCGACAGGTCCCTAAAATGCTTCCGGACGGCGAGTGAAACGATTCATCATAAACGGATTGGTAACGCTGAATCGGTAATTTCAAAAGACGAGCTGTGCGGCGGGGGGTGTGCGGTTCCTGCCCAATATCTGAAATGCAAGCGAAGAGTGGAATAGTGTCAAGGTCAGTCTCCTCCGTATCATCATTCCGGTCCGGCAGCTTTTTCGCAAAGCTCCTGGCGATCCTTTCGGTGGCCTTCACGGTCGTCCTGGTCGATTCGATCAATGCCGAAGCGGAAGCGGCCAACTCGAAATATGCCGGCATCGTCGTCGATGCCAAGACCGGCAATGTCCTCTACAGCGAGAACGCCGATCGGCTGCAATATCCCGCTTCGCTGACCAAGATGATGACTCTCTATCTGGTCTTTGAAGCATTGGAGCAGGGTCGCATCCGCCTCGATACGCCGGTTCCCTTTTCTGCTCATGCTGCAGCCCAGGCGCCGACGAAGCTCGGCGTGCGCGCCGGCGGCACTATTACCGTCGAGCAGGGTATTCTCGGTCTCGTCACCCTGTCTGCCAATGATGCCTCAACTGCCCTTGGAGAAATGCTTGCCGGCAGCGAGGATCGCTTCGCCCAGCTGATGACTGCCAAGGCACACGCCCTCGGCATGACGCGCACCACTTATCGCAACGCCAACGGTCTGCCGAACACGGCGCAGATGACGACGGCGCGCGACCAGGCTCGCCTCGGTATCGCCCTGCGCCAGCATTTCCCGCAATATTACGGCTATTTCTCCACCCGCGCCTTCAAGTTCGGCAGCCGCACGATCCGCAGCCATAACCGCCTGGTCGGCTCGGTGCGCGGTGTCGACGGAATCAAAACCGGTTACACGCGGGCTGCCGGCTTCAATCTTGTGAGTTCTGTCCAAGTTGACGGCAAGTCGATCGTCAGCGTGGTGCTTGGCGGTACTTCCGGCGCGGCTCGCGACGCCCAGATGCGCAATCTGATCGCTACTTATCTGCCCAAGGCGTCGAGCCGCGGCGGAAACTCGGCGCTGGTGGCTCAAGCAGCCCCTGCCCCGGCGATTATCCAAACGCCCGCTCCGGTTCAGCCGCAGAAGGCCCGGCAGCAGCTTGCCCCGCAGCCGGTCGTTCAGCAGGTCGCCCAGCAGCAGGTCGCAAAGACGATCACCGCAGCGCAGCCGCCAATTTCCGCCGCTGCCGCCGACCTCGGCCTGCCGCGTAAGGGACCGCTGCCGGACGCCCGCTATCAGGTGGCCGAGACCGAGGTCGCCTATACCGAAACATCCGCGACGAAGTCCGACAACCCGTTGGTCGCCCAGGCCATGCCGGCACCGACCAAGGTCAAGACCACGAGCTTCAAGCAGCAGGCTCCGGCCACTGCACCTGCCGAACCCGCAGACGCCGCCGTCGATCACGTCACGACTGCTTCGACCAGCGCCGCCCCGGCAAGCGCCGCGCCTGCGGGCTGGGTCGTACAGGTCGGCGTCTCGCCGAGCCGGCAAATGGCCATGGACCTACTGGAGGGTGCCAAGAGCAAGGGCGGCAAGGCGTTGGCCTCGGCAAAACCCTTCGCCGTCGCCTACGGTACGGGCAATGACCAGGTCTACCGCGCCCGCTTCGGCGGCTTCGACGATCAGCGCGATGCGGTCAACGCCTGCAAGGCCTTGAAGAAGGCCGGCATCAAGTGCTGGGCGGCTGCACAATGAGATATTCGATGCTGCCTGCAACATGGCCGGCGGCATTGGTAACGGCCGGAATCGGTGTTTGCGTTTCCGGCCACCATTCTTGAACTCGATCAGTAGTGCGTACGGGGAAAACAATGGCGATCAATGAAAATGTTCCGGGAATGCCAGGCGACCGCCGCATCGGGGCCAAGGGGCGCTCAGCCCTGCATCCGCTGCACGAAGCGGCGCTGCGGCTCGCCGAGATGGGCCTGCAGCGGCCGAGAGCGAAATCTGCCAAGACCCGCGATCTCATCAACCTGCTGCTTTGCCACGGCGCTCGCGCCTGGCGCTATTCCCAGCCGGAAGCCCGGATCCATCTGCATGTGACCTCGCCCGACGGCAGCGCCCCGGTGCAACTGCGTCTGCGCTGAAATGCGGTCGCCCGCCCCCGGTGTTTCGGGCGGAAAGATTAGAGCAGGCCAAGCTCGGTAAGCTCGCGTCGAAGGTCGGCCGGCATTTCGGCGATGCCGGCGCCCAGGCTCGTCAGATCGACCGGCACGTCATCCTGAGTATAGTAGCGCCAGCCCTGGAACGGCCGCTTCGGCTGTACCGCGGTTTCGATGACTTCGGGACCGAGCATCAGGCGGCAGCGTGAGATCCCTTCGTCGTCGGTGAAGGTCTTTATGTCGAGCAGCCGCTGTCTCGCCTGCACCTGCCCCTTGATCACCCAGTAGAGCGAGCCGCCGTCAAGCAGCTCCTCCATGCGTTTGGGCACCATGCGGGTCGTATGAACGGAATGCGGCTCGAGCCCGGCGGCAATGGCGCGCAGCGAACGCTCCGCCACCCATTCGCGCAGATCGTCGATCGAGTCGGCGCCGACGCAGAGTTTGATGAGATGCAATGCCATGCCGCCGTTGAAATCCTTTTGGCGGCGAGCGTCAAGCGCCTACGGCATGCCGCACGAAACTGTGCAGCAGTTTTGCGCCTGCCTGAAATGTTTAAACCGTGCTAACGCGGTCGTAAACTCAGCATTCGACGACATTGACGGCGAGGCCGCCGGTCGAGGTTTCCTTATATTTCTCGCTCATGTCGTGGCCGGTCTGGCGCATCGTCTCGATGCAGGCGTCCAGCGGCACGAAGTGCTGGCCGTCGCCCTTGACGGCGAGCGATGCCGCCGTGACGGCCTTGACCGCCCCGAGCGCGTTGCGCTCGATGCAGGGAACCTGCACGAGGCCCGCAACCGGATCGCAGGTCATGCCGAGATGATGTTCGAGCGCGATCTCGGCGGCGTTCTCGATCTGCTCGGGCGTGCCGCCCATCACGGCCGCAAGGCCGGCAGCCGCCATCGCCGCGGCCGAGCCGACCTCGCCCTGACAACCGACCTCGGCGCCCGAGATCGAGGCGTTATGCTTGATGATGCCGCCGATGGCGGCAGCCGTCAGCAGATAATCGCGAATACCATTCTGGTCCCAGTCTTCATGGAAATGCTCGTAATAGCGGATCGTCGCCGGAATGACGCCGGCTGCCCCGTTGGTCGGTGCGGTGACGACGCGGCCGCCAGCCGCATTTTCCTCGTTGACGGCCATCGCATAGACGCTCAGCCAATCGTTGGCGAGCAGCGGATTGACGCGATTGCTGCGCCACTCCTCCTGCAGCTTGTCGTGGATCCTGCGGGCGCGGCGCTTGACGTTGAGGCCGCCCGGCATGACGCCCTCGACCTTAAGGCCGCGCTCGATGCAAGAGCGCATTGCCTCCCAGATTCTGTCGAGCCCCTGATCGAGCTCCTCTCGGCTGCGCTGGCTCTCCTCGTTCGCCCGCTTCATCTGTGCGATCGAAAGCCCCGAGCGCTCCGCCATTTCGAGCATCTGCTTCGCTGTGGAGAAGGGATAGGGCACGCGTGTGCCGCCGGCGGCGTTCTTCTTCGCCCGCATCTGTTCCAGCTCGGTGTCCGTGACGACGAAGCCGCCGCCGACCGAATAATAGATGCGTTTCAGGAGCAGCCGGCCATCCCTGTCAAAGGCTGAGAAAATCATGCCGTTGGCATGGCCGGGCAACGGCTGTTTCTTGTCGAAAACCAGGTCGGTTTTCGGCTGGAATTGGTAGGCGGGATGGCCCGCCGGCGTGATCCGGCCGGTGCGCTCCACCGTATCGATGATGCCGTCCATCTTGTCGGGGTCGACACTGTCTGGCGCCTCGCCCATCAGGCCGAGAATAACTGCCCTACCCGTTCCATGGCCGATACCGGTATGAGCAAGCGAGCCATGCAAGCTGACCTTGATCGCGGCGACCTGCGCACCCGACGACGGGCGCGGCCATTCGTCCGACAGGATCAGGTCGAGAAAGCGGTTGGCGGCCGACATCGGACCCATCGTGTGCGAACTCGACGGCCCGACACCGATCTTGAAGACATCGAATACCGAAAGAAACATGGATGCGCCTTCTGAACACGAGGATGCAAGCTTAAACGACGCCGGTTTCGGATCCACGCGGCGAACCGACATCGCATGGAACCGGTGCGACATTCAGCCAGCATACCAGAACGACACACACCAGACTCAGCCCAAGCAGCGATGCGGAGTTTGATCGCCGATCGTGACGGACAGTACACCCGGAGGAGCCCGAGCCGAGACAAAAACTCTTCTCACTGATTGAACAGCCATGCAAGATCATGGTGCTGGTCAGGCGACGTTTCTACCTCCAGATGCCCCATTCTCGGCGACAAGTGATGTCCGATGCCGCCAAACAGGCCGAACTCCTGTTCGCTTGCATCGCTCGACGCGTCAGTCCATCGAAGACCAATCCGACTGCACTTTGCCATTGTGCTCACCAAGCCTCGGCGATTTGTGATGCGAGGTCAGCGCCGTCCCCGAGAAGATGATCGGCGTCCGGATGCCAGGTATCCCTTCATTCTCCACCGCCATCTTCCGATGCGCGACCTGCGGATCCGCGAATACGTCTTCCACGGTATTGATCGGTCCGGCGGGAACGCCCACACGCGCAAGGTCGGCTAATAAATCGGTCCGTTTGAAAAGCACCGTCTGCGCTTCCATCACGGATGTCAGCTCCTCTCGATGACGCACTCTGTCCGCGTTCGTCTTGAAACGGACATCGGAGGCCACAGCGGACAGCCGGAGGATATCGCATATCCGCGTAAACTGAGCGTCATTGCCGCAGGCGATAATGATATTGCCATCAGATACCGGAAAAACTTGGTACGGGGCGATATTGGGATGCGCATTGCCAAGCCTCGTCGGCGCCTTTCCGGAGGCCAGGAAGTTCATCGCCTGGTTGGCCAGCACGCCTACGGCGCTGTCAAGGAGCGCCATATCTATGTGCTGCCCCTCGCCTGTGCTGTTTCGCAGCAACAGAGCGGCTTGGACCGCGATGACCGAATAGAGCCCCGTGAAGATGTCGGCAAACGCCACGCCGATTTTCTGCGGCTCCCGACCTGGTTCACCCGTCAAATCCATAATGCCGGCCATGCCCTGGACGATGAAGTCGTATCCTGCCCGCCCGGCATAGGGGCCGGTTTGGCCAAAGCCGGTAATCGAGCAGTAGATCAGCTTCGGATTGATCGCCTTCAGGCTCTCGTAATCAAGGCCGAACTTCTTCAGCCCGCCCACCTTGAAGTTCTCGATAACGACGTCCGCGTGGGCGATCAACGCGCGGACCCTTTCCACGTCTTCCGCCGAGTTGAAATCCGCCGTGATGCTGAGCTTTCCGCGATTGCAGCTATGGAAGTAGGCTGCAGCGACGTCATCGCCATCCTGAATGAAGGGAGGTCCCCAGCGGCGCGTATCGTCGCCCTCCGGGCTTTCCACCTTGATGACCGTCGCTCCCAGGTCGGCAAGGGTTTGTCCAGCCCACGGACCAGCCAGGATACGTGCCAACTCCACGACCCGCACGCCTTCAAGTGGAAACTGCATCGATAACTCCCTGATCTATTCCCAAGTTCGCTGATCGTCGTTTTGCTACATATTCGGATAGACCGGCCCCTCGCCGCCCTGCGGCGGCACCCAGTAGATGTTTTGGTTGGGGTCCTTGATGTCGCAGGTCTTGCAGTGCACGCAGTTCTGGGCGTTGATGACGAAGCTCTTGTCGCCATCCTTCTCCACCCATTCATAGACGCCGGCCGGACAGTAGCGGGTCGACGGGCCGGCATAGATGCCGAGCTCGGAGCTTTTCTGCAGGCCCATGTCCTTGACCTGCAGATGCACCGGCTGGTCTTCCTCGTGATTGGTGTTCGACAGGAACACCGAGGACAGACGGTCGAAGGTCAGGACGCCATCCGGTTTCGGATAGGCGATCGGCTTGTGCTGCGAGGCCGGCTCCAGCGAGGCCGCATCGGTCTTGCCGTGACCAAGCGTGCCGAAGAAGGAGAAGCCGAACAGCGTGTTGGTCCACATGTCGAGACCGCCGAGCGCCACGCCAAGCGCGGTGCCGAACTTCGACCATAGCGGCTTGACGTTGCGGACCCGCTTCAGATCGCGGCCGATGTCACCCTTGCGCCATTCATTCTCGATCTCGACGACCTCGTCATGGCTGCGGCCAGCTGCGATCGCCGCCGCCAGCTTCTCGGCCGCCAGTATGCCCGACAGCACCGCATTGTGGCTGCCCTTGATGCGCGGCACGTTGACCAGACCGGCCGAACAGCCGATCAGCGCCCCGCCGGGGAAGGTGAGCTTCGGCACCGACTGATAACCGCCCTCGGTGATGGCGCGCGCGCCATAGGAGAGCCGCTTGCCGCCCTCGAAGGTGCCGCGGATCGCCGGATGCGTCTTGAAGCGCTGGAACTCCTCGAACGGATAGAGATAGGGGTTCTTGTAGTTCAGGTGGACGACGAAGCCGACCGCCACCAGATTGTCCTCGAGGTGATAGAGGAACGAGCCGCCGCCGGTCTTCATGCCGAGCGGCCAGCCGAAGGAGTGCTGCACCAGCCCCTGTTTGTGGTTCTCCGGCCTGACCTGCCAGAGCTCCTTGATGCCGATGCCGAATTTCTGCGGCTCGCGATCCTTCTGCAGGTCGAACTTGGCGATCAGCTGCTTGGCGAGCGAACCGCGCACGCCCTCGCCGATCAGCGTATATTTGCCGCGCAATTCCATGCCGCGGGTATAGTTGGGGCCAGGCTCGCCGTTCTTCTCGATGCCCATGTCGCCGGTGGCAACGCCGATCACCGCGCCCTTGTCGTCATAGAGCACTTCGGTTGCGGCAAAACCCGGATAGATCTCGACGCCGAGCTCTTCCGCCTTGGTCGCCAGCCAGCGACAGACATTGCCGAGCGAGACGATGTAGTTGCCGTGATTGTTCATCAAGGGCGGCATCATGAAATTCGGCAGACGGATCGAGCCGGCCGGGCCGAGCAGCAGGAAATGGTCCGCGGTGACTTCGGTCTTGAAGGGATGATCGGCCTCATCGCGCCAGCCGGGCAGCAGCCGGTCGATGCCAATAGGATCGACGACGGCGCCGGAGAGAATATGGGCGCCGACTTCCGAGCCCTTCTCGAGCACCACGACCGAAAGTTCCGGATTGACCTGCTTCAGCCGGATCGCCGCGGAAAGACCGGCAGGACCCGCGCCGACGATCACGACGTCGAATTCCATGCTCTCGCGTTCGTCTGCGTATTCTTCCGTCATGATGGTTGCCTGCTAAATCTCGATGTTGGAAAGAATGGGATCAGCGAGTAGCTCGAGCCGGAACGTACCTGTAGTCGTAGAACCCGCGTTGTGCCTTGCGACCGAGCCAGCCCGCTTCCACATATTTGACCAGCAGCGGGCACGGCCGGTATTTGCTGTCAGCCAGTCCTTCATGAAGGACCTGCATGATGGAAAGGCATGTGTCCAGACCGATGAAATCGGCCAATTCGAGCGGCCCCATCGGATGATTGGCGCCAAGCTTCATGCCGGTGTCTATCGCCTCCACGTTTCCGACGCCCTCATAGAGCGTGTAGATCGCTTCGTTGATCATCGGGATGAGAACGCGGTTTACGATGAAAGCCGGAAAATCCTCGGAGACAGTGACGGTCTTGCCGATGGATTCGGCGAAAGCCTTGGCTGTGGCGAAGGTCTCTTGATCCGTTCCGATGCCGCGGACCAGCTCGACCAGCTTCATAACCGGTACGGGATTCATGAAGTGTATCCCTATAAAACGATTGGGTCTGTCGGTTGACGCGGCGAGCCGCGTGATGGAGAGCGACGATGTGTTCGTCGCCAGGATCGCGTCGGGCTTCAGAACGGTGCATACGTCCGCAAAAACCTTCCTCTTGATGTGTTCATTCTCGCTGACCGCTTCGACGACCAAATCGGCCTCCGCCAGGTTCGGGAGAGAGAACGCGCCCTTGATCCGGGAGATGGCCTGCTCAGCCGACTCGCCCGGCATTTTACCGGTTTCGACCTGACGTCCGAAATAACAGGCACTCGCTTCGAGGCTCGCGCGGATCCGATCTTTGTCGAGATCGTAAACCAAGGCCTCATACCCATGTTTCGCCACGACTTCCGCGATCCCGGTCCCCATCTGGCCGGCGCCAATGACGGCGACGGTCGAAATCTTATTCGCTATAGGCATGCTGCCTCTCGTTAATCCGGAGATGGAGGGTCGATCTGCGCCGAACAGATTGCGGTCGTCAGAAGAAAGCCTGGAGGCCCGTCTGGGCGCGTCCAAGGATCAGGGCATGGACGTCGTGGGTGCCCTCGTAGGTATTAACCGTCTCCAGGTTCTGCGCGTGGCGCATGACATGGTATTCGATCTGAATGCCGTTGCCGCCGTGCATATCCCGGGCGTGCCGCGCTATTTCAAGCGCCTTTCCGCAATTGTTGCGCTTGACGAGCGAGACCATTTCCGGGGCCATCTTGTGCTCATCCATCAGCCGGCCGACGCGAAGCGAGCCCTGCAGTCCAAGGGTGATCTCGGTCATCATATCGGCAAGCTTCTTTTGATAAAGCTGCATCCCTGCAAGCGGTTTGCCGAACTGCTTGCGGTCCAGACCGTATTGACGCGCACGGAACCAGCAGTCCTCGGCAGCTCCCATGACGCCCCAGGAGATGCCGTAACGGGCCCGGTTGAGGCAGCCGAACGGTCCCTTGAGACCGGAAACACCGGGCAGAATTGCATCCTCCGTGACTTCGACACCGTCCATCACGATTTCGCCCGTGATTGAGGCCCGCAGCGAAAGCTTGCCGCCGATCTTTGGAGCCGAAAGGCCCTTCATGCCCTTCTCGAGAACAAAACCGCGAATTTCGTTGTTGTGAGCCTCAGACTTTGCCCAGACGACGAAGACATCGGCAATCGGCGAGTTCGAGATCCACATCTTCGAGCCGCGCAATCGGTAGCCGCCCGTAATTTTCTCTGCACGGGTTTTCATGCCGCCGGGATCGGAGCCGGCGTCAGGCTCGGTCAGGCCGAAACAGCCGATCAGCTCACCCGAAACGAGGCCCGGCAGGTACTTCTTCTTCTGCTCGTCGGAGCCGTAGGCGAAGATCGGGTAAATGACCAACGAGGACTGCACGCTCATCATCGAGCGATATCCGGAGTCGATGCGCTCGACCTCGCGAGCGACCAGGCCATAAGCGACGTAGGAGGCGTTCGCGGCCCCGTACTCTTCCGGCAGCGTCACACCGAGGAGGCCGGTCTGCCCCATCAACCTGAACAATTCGGGGTCGGTCGCTTCTTCGAGATAGGCTTCCTGGACACGCGGCAGGAGTTCGGATTCTGCGAAAGCCGCCGCGGACTCGCGGATCATCCGTTCATCTTCGGTCAGCTGGTCGTCGAGCAGAAAGGGGTCATTCCAGGAAAAGGCCAAGGTCGTCATCCTCCCGTTGAGGTTTTTGGCAATTCGAATTTGATGGGATTAAAGCCGCTTTTGCGCGATTGACAAAGCGAGCTTTACTCATCGGCCTATGAGCTCTAGTAATAGCCAATGGCAAACCTCTCTCGAAGACTCCTTCCCTCGACCTCCGCTCTCGCAGCGTTCGATTCCGTCGCGCGGCTGAGCACCTTCTCTGCGGCGGCTGAGGAACTTTCCCTGACTCAGGGCGCCATCAGTCGGCAAATTGCCGGATTGGAAGAGCAACTGGGCGTTTTACTGTTCGAGCGCACAAGCCGCGGCGTCATTCTCACAGAGGCCGGCGCTGATTATGCACGGGCGATCGCCAACGCTCTGGCGGAAATCCGTTCCGCTTCGCTGCACGCCATGACCAAACAGCATAATGATCAACTCAATCTCGCCATCCTGCCAACATTCGGCACACGTTGGCTGATGCCACGCATTCCGCAGTTTGTCGCCAGACATCCCGAGATCACATTGAACTTCGCAACGCGCATAGGGATGTTCGATTTCGACCGCGACGACATCGACATGGCGATCCATATCGGCCAGCCTGATTGGCCGGGTGCGGAAAGCACCTTTCTCATGGAGGAGATGGTGGCACCGGTCGCGTCCCCGTCTTTTCTGAGTTCGCATCCCATAGCGAAGCCTGAAGATCTGCTTCGCCTTCCGTTGTTGCAGATGGCGTCCCGTCCGGGTGCGTGGAACCATTTTTTCGAGAGCCTCGAGGTCAACGGCACCCCATCGCAGGCCATGCGGTTCGAACAGTTCAGCAACGTAGCCCAAGCCTGCATTGCCGGACTGGGGCTCGCCTTGATGCCGCTTTTCCTCATCGACTCTGAGCTTGCGAATGGCCAGCTGGTCCAAGCCTTCCCGCATCAGGTCAAAAGCCCCAGTGCCTATTATGCGGTCGCGCCACTTAGCAGGAAGGACTTCCGTCCTGTCGTCGCGTTCCGCGCATGGCTTCTGGAAGAGGTCGAGCGCTACCAGGAAAGCGCGGCCGCTGATGCGCGAGCATGGTTGCGATAGTAGCCGCTCGCGCCCATTTGCGCCTCCGCTCATGATCGATTGCGAGCATCCTTGACTCTTCAGGGAATTCCTGCCACGTTATGCTAACGTTAGCATGAGGAGCGGACATTTGCATCTTCAGTTGAAGAAAGCAAGCATGCAGGGAAGACGCCTCACGGCCAGCAGGGCTTTGGTGAGGGACGTTCGCCTCCTCGGCCGCCTGTTATGCGAGGCTATAGAAGCAAGCGACGGCAAGGAGGCCCGCGAGATTGTGGAACAGGTCCGCACTCTCTCGATTGCCGGCCGCAGAAAGACCAGTCCGCGCCTGAACGAGAAGCTCGCCCCCTTCTGCGCAGACATGCCTCCCCGCACCCTCAAGCGCGTGATCCGCGCGTTCAGCCAGTTCTCGCAGCTCATGAACATTGCAGAAGACGCTCATCAGGCCAGGGTGCAGCGCTTCAGCATCGCCGATGGCGAACCCGCCATGCCGGGGACGATTGCCAGATCGCTGTCTGTTCTGGCCGCCGCCGGCGTAGAGGCGGAAGCTATTCGCAAGCTGCTCGTTGAAGCGGTCGTCTCGCCTGTTTTCACGGCGCATCCGACCGAGGTTCGGCGAAAGAGCGTGATCGACATCGAACAGCAGCTGGCACAATGCTTGAGCCGGCTCGAGCAGGCCGGCCTGACCGCGCAGGAGACCGATCGATATCAGGCAGATTTGGAAAGAGCGACGACGACGCTTTGGCAGACGAACAGCTTGCGAGGGCGGCGACTGGAGGTCGTGGATGAAATCCTCAATGGCCTGTCCTATTACGATAGCACCATTTTCCGGGTTATCCCGGAAGTTTATGAGGGTCTCGAAAATCAACTCCGAGGCTCGCCTTGGAGGTTTGCTCAAGACGCGCTGCCGCCATTCCTGCGCATGGGTTCCTGGATCGGCGGCGACCGGGATGGCAACCCTTTTGTCAACGGCGAGACCCTCAGGGAAGCGCTCCGGCTGCAGAGCGAGAGGGTTTTCTCCTTCTATCTCGGAGAACTGCACAGCCTTGGCGCCGAACTTTCTTTGGATGATCGGTATGTAAAAGTCTCGCAGAAACTCCAGCGGCTTGCGACCGACTCTCCCGATCGATCGGAGCAGCGCCGGCACGAGCCGTATCGCCTGGCGATCTCGGGCATGTATGCTCGCCTGGCGGCCACCGCACGGAAGTTCGGCAGTACGGAATTGGTTCGCGAGCCTGTGGCGGCCGCCCCCTGCTATCTGAGCCCTGCCGAATTCGCCGAAGACCTGGCAACGATCGGCAAATGCTTGATCGCCAATGGCGCAGGAAAGATCGCCGCTGGCAAATTGCGGAGCCTCCAACGCGCCGTCGACGTCTTCGGCTTTCACCTTGTGAGCCTCGATCTGAGACAGAATTCCGAGGTTCATCAGCGCGTCGTTCATGAGCTTTTCGAGAAGGTGCGGCCCGGCACAGGCTACGAGGCGCTCGCCGAAAGTGACAAGATCCACTTGCTGACGGAGGAGCTTCGGTCTTCCCAGCTGCTGGTGACATCGCTCAAGACCTATTCGGCCGAGACGATGTCGGAGCTTTCCGTGCTGCGTGAGGCTGCCGAAGCCCATAAGCGCTACGGCCGCGCCAGCATCCCCAATTACATCATCTCGAAGGCCGGAAGCCCTTCCGACCTTCTGGAGGTCATGGTGCTATTTCGGGAAGTCGGACTGTTCCGGCCCGATGAACCCGAAGCAGCCTCAGTCAACATCATACCGCTTTTCGAAACGATCTCCGACCTCCGCAGCTCGCATGACGTGATGCAGACGGTTTTGGCCATCGAAGCCTATCGGACATACCAGGGTGCACTCGGCGGCAAGCAGGAGATCATGCTCGGCTACTCCGACAGCAACAAGGATGGCGGATATCTGACGTCGGGATGGGAGCTGTACAAGGCGGAGATGGCCTTTATTCAGCTCTTCGACCGTGAAGGCATTCGCCTCAGCCTGTTTCACGGCCGCGGCGGTTCCGTGGGCCGCGGCGGCGGCCCAAGCTATGAGGCGATCACCGCCCTGCCCGCCGGCGCGGTTGCCGGATCGATTCGGCTGACGGAGCAAGGTGAAGTCATAGCGGCGAAATATTCCAATCCGGCACTCGGCCGCAGGAACCTGGAACTTCTTATCGCCGCGACTTTGGAAGCCTCCTTGCTGCCTTCCGACGCACAAGAACCGGATCCCGAATTTCTCCACGCCATGGAGGAGCTGTCCGGACTGGCTTTCGGCGCCTATCGCTGCCTGGTTTACGAGACCGAGGGATTTGAACACTTCTTCTGGGAAGCCACGATCATTGGCGAAATCGCAAAACTGAACATCGGCAGCCGTCCGGCCTCACGCAGCTCGTCACGTCGCATCGAAGATCTTCGGGCGATCCCCTGGGTGTTCGGCTGGTCGCAGAGCCGCATCATGTTGCCGGGCTGGTTTGGTTTTGGCTCGGCCGTCGAACAGTGGCTGACTGGACATCCCGACGGGCTGCCAACTCTGCAAAGAATGCATCGGGACTGGCCTTTCTTCCAGACGCTGATCGCCAACATGGAGATGGTGCTGGCAAAAACCAACATGGCGATCGCGGCGCGGTACGTGAACCTCACCCCTGACGCACCCGCGCATGAGAAGATCTTCGCACGCATAAAAGACGAATGGGAAGCGACAACCGCTGCCCTGCTCGGCATAACCGATCAGGCCTCGCTGCTGGAGAACAATCCGGCGCTGAAGCAGTCGATCCATCATCGCTTTCCATGCCTCGATCCGCTTAATCACATGCAGATCGACCTTCTTCGCCGCCACCGTGCCGGAGAACGAGATCAGGACACCGAAGAGGCGCTGCACCTGACAATCAACGGAATTGCCGCGGGGCTGCGAAACAGCGGGTAGCCAACCGCAATGCGGATGGCATTCGCTTTTTTCTTGACCTCGGCAAAACTGTTGCGCTAACGTTCGCACAAATTGGGAGGAAATCATGACACTGACCGTGCTGTTGACGGACTACGCCTGGCCGGATGACAAGGTGGAGCGGGAGGTGATCGAGCGGGCCGGGTTTACCCTCGTCAGCGGCCCCGCCGAGCCGTCGCCCCCTGCTGAGATCGACGCTTTGGCTGCAGAGCATCGTCCGGACGCTATCCTGACCTGCTGGGCTCAGGTCAGCGCGACGGCGATCGCCGCGTCGCCTAATCTCAAGATCGTCGCGCGCCTTGGAGTTGGCCTGGACAATATTGCAGTCGATGCAGCGACGGAGCGGGGGATCTGGGTCACGAACGTTCCCGACTATTGCGTTGCAGAAGTGTCCGACCACGCCGTCGGTTTCGCAATTGCCTGGGCGCGCGGCCTTGTCCACTTCGATCGTGAAGTTCGCGATGGGCGCTGGGACCCCGCCTCTGCAAATCTGCGCAGGCTTTCGGAACTGACCTGCGGCATCGTTGGCTTCGGCCGCATCGGCCGCGCGACGGCAGCAAAGATGCAGGCGCTGGGATGCCGCGTGTCGGCCCACGACCCCTATGCCTCGAATGCCCCCGCCGGCGTGGAACTTACCGACTTCGATACGCTGCTGGCCAGGAGCGATATCGTCATCGTCCATGCGCCGCTTTCGCCCGCGACCCGCCACCTGATCAACAAAGACGCTATCTTGAAGATGCGTCGTGGAAGCTTGCTGATCAACGTCAGCCGAGGCGGCGTCGTGGATACTGCCGCCGTGATCGAGGGCCTGGCGTCCGGCAGTCTGAGCGGTGTCGGCCTTGATGTGCTCGAGGATGAACCACGCGTGCCGGCGGAGCTGATCGCTCACCCCGGCGCGATGATCACGCCGCATGTCGCCTTCTCCTCGGATGCTTCGCTGATCGAACTGCGTCGCCGGGCCGCGGAGGAAGTCGTCAGGGTTCTTTCCGGAGAGATGCCCGAACAAGCCCGCAACAGCCCCCGCCGCTAACGCAGCAAGGACAATGGTTTTATGTCTGTAGCCGAGACGATGATTTTCGACGATTTCCTGCTGAAGAGCGGCCTGAAGAGCGCTTCCGAGGAGGCGGTCTACAAGCCCCTGACGGGTGGTGTTTCCTCAGATATCTACCGCGTGGAGCTCCCCGGCCGGCTCATCTGCGTGAAACGCGCACTGGCCAAGCTTAAAGTATCTGCCGATTGGCAGGCGCCGGTGTCGAGAAATGTATACGAATGGAACTGGATTTCCTTCGTGGCGGAGCATTTCCCTTCCGCCGTTCCAAAGCCTCTCGCGCACGACGAGTCGTGTGGTATCTTCGCAATGGAGTTTCTGCCGAGCGACGAGTACCCGCTCTGGAAGACCAGCCTGCTTCAAGGAAGCGTCGACCGAATGGCAGCAGAGGTCACAGGCCGGCGGATCGGGCAGATCCATTCCGTCAGCGCCCGCACATCGGGCTTATCGGACAAATTTGACTCTGGACCGAATTTCTATGCGCTCCGGCTTGAGCCCTACCTGGATGCGACTGCCGCCAAACATCCCTTCGTCAGCGATCGCCTCGCCGAGCTCGTTCAGCGCACGGCGGAAATAAAGCTGGCGCTCGTCCACGGCGACGTCAGCCCGAAGAACATCCTGCTGGGCAAGAATGGACCTGTGTTCCTGGATGCCGAATGCGCCTGGTTCGGTGATCCGGCTTTCGACCTGGCCTTCTGCCTGAACCATCTGTTGTTGAAGAAGATCGTTGCGGAAAAGGCGGCATCTGAGCTCGCATCGTCATTTGCGGCTTTGACCGCAGCCTACATGGATCAGGTCAATTGGGAGGATCGGGACGCTCTCGAGGCTCGGGCCGCAAGCCTGCTGCCCGCACTCTTCCTCGCCCGGATCGACGGCAAATCGCCCGTCGAATACATAACCGACGAATGCCAGCGCGAAGCTATCCGCAAAGCCGCCATTCCGTTGATCGCATCGCCTCCGCAAAAGCTTGCTGACGTGGCGCAGGCCTGGTTTTCTTAAGGAAGCCAGGCGCTTCCGGAGCGGATGCGCTTTCCACTTCGAATGAAAAGGAAAAAGCCACCGCGCTGTGTTCGCGATGGCCGACGAAGTCTTGCTCTGCTTCGGCTCAGAACCGGCCGACCCAGCCTTCGAACGCAACCAGGAAGCTCTCGATGAACTTCTGGGTTCCTTCGTTGAGGAATACGCCATGGTCGCCCACCAATTTGTCGGCCGTACTGAGGTAAACTTCAGGCTGGGGCATGGTCGGCACGTTGATGTTGGTTAGGATAACCCTGAGCTGGAGTGCTGCCGCAGCGCCGCCAATCAGGCCGGGAGAAGCCCCGGTCACCGCACCGGGCTTATGATCCCATACGCTTTTCCCGAACGGTCGAGAGCCGACTTCGATCGCATTCTTCAATGCCGCCGGTACGGATCTATTATATTCCGGCGTCACGAAGATTGCCCCGTCGCAAGCCTTGATGCGCTCGCGGAAGGATGTCCATTCCACCGGCGGCGTTTCGGTCTCGAGGTCCTGGTTATAGAGCGGAAGATCGCCAATCGGTACGATTTCCAGGTTCAGCCCGTCGGGCGCTACTTTCTGCATTGCACGGGCAAGCTTCAGGTTGATCGAAGCCTGACGAAGGCTTCCAACCAGGACCGCGATATCTTTCTTGGACATGTTCTCTCTTCTCGCGTGAGGCGGCGCCGGCCGCAACCGGCGCCGGTGATTGTTATTGATAGGCGGCAGGAACCGGAGGAATGACCACGTAGTTGCTGAAGCCGCCATCGCGTTCGCCGATGCCGGAGATGGCTTCGTTCACCCGCTCGAGCGGATAGATCTTGTGCTCGAGATAGGAGAGGTCGAGCGCGCCGGTGCGAACCATGTCGGCCATCTCCTGCCCCTGGGCAGCGCTGAACCAGTTGGAGCCGATCAGCTGAACCTGCTCGTCCATCAGCCACTTAACGTCGACCGGAACATCTTCCGCGACGCCGCCAACGACAACCACACGGCCGCCTCGACGAACGCCGCGCATGGAGTCGACCACGGTCGCAGCGGGAGCTCTCGCGCCCAGCGCACTGATGACGAAATCCACACCCTCGCCGCCGGTTTGGGCCTTCGCCCATTCTCCGGTCGAGCCTTCACCGAGCATGATCGTGTCGATGCGGTCGGGAGCGATGGCCTTTATGCGGTCCATCAGTTCCTTGTTCCTGCCGGTGCCCAGAATTTTGGAGAGGCCCATTGCAAGAGCGAGCTTGGTTGACGCGACGCCGAGCGTGCCGGTAATCCCGTCGATGAGGCAGACCTGGCCGGGACCGGCCTGCGCATTCTTCAGGGCGCCGTAGGATGTGCCGAGGTAGCCGAAGCGGCCGGCCTGTTCGAAGCTGAGATTATCCGGCAGGCATACGAGTGAATATTCCGGGGCGGTCATGTACTGGCTGAAGCCGCCGTACGGATAGAGATCGAAGATTCTTTGACCATCACGGCTGGTGCTGAAGTAGCCATTCAAGGTGTAGTAGCGGCATTGGCTGCGATTGCCCGACCGGCACGCCTTGCAGGAGCCACAGGATCTGAGGGGGCTGACATAGACACGATCGCCAATCTTGACATTGGTGACCGCCTCGCCGACTTCGGCGACGACCCCGGCTGGATCCAGGCCGAACACTGCCGGAAACTTCGGCAGCGGCTGGTGGGGAAACCAGGTCGGCCAGTTATTGATGACGTTGGCCATGTTGGGCACGATACCGCAAGCCCTGACCTGCACCAGAACGTCGTTGGGCCGGGGCGCGGGAATCGGAATCTCATCCAGCGACATCGGCTGATGCAGAGCATGCAGCCGAGCAGCGATCATAGTCTTAACCATTAACTCCTCCATAGGGACATCGGTCAGACCTTGGCTGACCGAATGCATTCTTGCAGTTTCAGGCGGGTGCGCGGCCGCGCGATGCGTATCCGTCACGGGACGAGGAACGCCTTGTCAGCCGGTCGGAAATCCGCGGGCCAGACCGTCACCCAATCCTTTCCTTGAACTTGCTTGAGCTTCGTCGATGGCTTCCCGGCATTGAACTTGCCGTCGAAAGTCCTTGGTCCGACGACCGTCTCGACGGTATTCGAGCGCAACCATGCAGCCATCGCGGCGTCGTCCAGCTTCCCTGCCCCTTCGGCTGCTGCCGCAAGAATTTGCCACGCAGCATATTCGACGGCGGCCTGATACTCGGTGCGCGGATAGGGGAAGCCTGCCGCCTTCGCTTTGTTGTCATAAGCGCTGACGAACTCCTGAGCGCCGTGATATTTGAGGAACGGCTCGTGCTCCTCGAACCAGGTAAGCGAGGTCAAGCCATTGGCTTTCGGGTGAGCTGCGGTCGGGCCGGGTGCCGGGAACAGGTAGAACTGGTTCCTTGGTTGGTAATCGATCCGGCTCATGGCATCGAGAAGCTGCACTGCCTCCATGCCGATCGCACCGGACCACAGCAGATCCGGATCAGCCGCTTTGATGCGGTTTGCGATTGCGCCGAAGTCCTTCGTGCCGAATTCGTATTCGAGGTCCAGCACGCTTTTGATGCCACGCTTGTCAGCGACCTGCTGACCGCCCTTGGCGATCGTCAGCGCGGACGGGAATTTGCTGGTGACGAAGGCGATCGTCTTGGGAGGGGTTGGCAGGCTGGCATAAGCATCAAGAACGACCTCGGTGTCGGTCAACTGCGGCTCGGCCCCGATCGGAAGAGAGGGGAACTGCAGCGGATAGGGTGCAAGGCTTGGGTCGCCAAGGCTGCTCTGAACAAGCATCTTCTTGAACCGAGCGGCAACGCCCATGGCTGCGATAATCGACGACGTGCCATAGGGGCCCATCAGGAGATCGACCTTATCGGCCGTCACCAGGCGTTCATAAAGCGTTCGCGCATTGGCGGGAAGCGATTGATCGTCGAGAAGGACGAACTCCACCCTTCGTCCGAGAATACCGCCTTTGGCGTTGATCTGCTCGACGAACACCTCGGCCGCGAGCTTATGGATCGCGCCGACGCCCGCAAGCGGACCGGTCAGCGGCAGCGTTCCGCCGACGCGGATCGGCCCCTCCTGGGCAAAAACTCTCGGCATCGAGCTGAAAGCCGCCGCGGCGGCTGCTGAGCCGAGAAATGCACGTCTGTTCATTTTAATGGAATTTGCACTCATCTCATCCTCCCATGTGCTTCCGGCATGTCTCGCGCTTGCAGCTGTCGCAGCGCGTCAGTCTCCTGCCTCAGGCGGCAGGTCAGCTCTTCGCGAGCCCTTCTGCGTAGCGCTCCAGCGTCATCGGGTTCGGCATTTTCTCGGGGTGCTCCAGCGGCACTCCCGTAAATTCGCTGGCCTCGAAGAACCACTTGGAGACGGCCGGCATCCCCCAATGCACGTTGGTGCTCAGGGATGCCGCGTCCCAACGAATGGGCTCCAACTCCGCATCTATCGTGGTGTAGTGATTGTTGAAGAATTCCACCCGGTGTCCATCGGGATCGCGCAGATAGACGAACAGAACTCCCGAAGGGCCGTGGCGGCCAGGCCCGCGCTCGACGCTGTCTCCATATCCGTAACGGCTGGCAAAGTCGCACACGGCGAAGATGTCGCTGATTTCGGGGACCGTATAGGCAAAATGGTGCAGTTGCGGGCCGATGCCGGGCACCAAGGCCAGGTCCAGGCAGACACCTTTGCGATACATGAAGTTCGCAATGAGAGTGTCGCCCGCCGCTATATATTCCGACGTGCGGAAGCCCAGTTCGCCGTAGAACGCGCTCAGCCCCAGTGGATCGGCAACCATGATCTGGCAATGGTCGAGGCCCTGGGCTCGAGCACCACGATGTTCATGCACGTCGAGAAATTTACGAGGATGGACGCTCATGCTGGAGCAAAGCTCGATGCGAGCGCCCGAGGGATCGCTGACAAGCAGCGTGCGGCCCTGGTTTCGAACCTCGACCCACTCCGCCGGAAGGCCCTTCTCCTCAAAGAAGATCTTGGCCTTGTCGAGATCTTCCTCCAGGAACACCCGGTACCCGATCCGCCTGCACGTCGGCTTGCCGCCGGCGGGTGTGAGCACGAGGCTGTGATGGCAGGCCTCGGACAGCCCGCGGAGGTAGGAGACACCGTCCGCGAATTCTGTTTCGACGAGGCCGCCGACATTGACATAGAAATCTCGGCTACACCCCACGTCATCGACTTCAAGCACGACGTGGCTGAAGCGCGTGATGTTGAAGGGAGGTTTCAAATTAACAGCCGGCAGCATGTCATCCTCGTCTATTTATTGCTAACGTTAGCATAAGAGGGCCGGTGGTTTTGTCAACGCCTGTTTTGTGCGAGACGCGCATTCGGCCCATCAAAAATTCTAACCTACGGCGGCGACCGCGGCCGGCCTTTCAGCCAAGTCTAGCGCCGACCAGCCAGCGAACGAAGCCTCTTTTCCAAGAGCCTCCTCGATCCGGAGAACCTCGTTCCACTTGGCCATGCGCTCGGAGCGGGAGAACGATCCGACCTTGAGCTGCTTGGCATCCCAGCCGACCGACAGATGGGCGATCGTCACATCTTCCGTCTCGCCGGATCGCGCCGAAACGATTGTCCGAAAACCTGCCCTTTTGGCGACGGAGAGCGCTTCGAACGTCTCTGTGATCGTGCCCGCCTGGTTCGGCTTGATCAGAACGGCATTGGCGCTTTTATCCCCGATCGCTTCCGTCACCCGCGCCGCGTTCGTCACGAAGAAGTCGTCGCCGATGATCTGGCATCGGGAGCCGTAGCGGGCGGTAAATTCCTTGAAGCCATCGGGATCATCCTCGGCGAGCGGATCCTCGATAGAGACGATCGGATATGCCTTCAACCAGCCGCCAAGCATGTCGATCATCTCGGCCGTGTCGAGCTGCCGATCTTCCAATGCCAGCGAATACTTGCCTTCGCGGCCGAATTCGGAAGCCGCGATATCGAGCGATATCGCGACCTCGCCGCCGGGTTTCAGACCGGCAGCCTCGATCGAACGCACCAAGGCATCGAGAGCCTCTTCATTGCTGGTGAAGGCAGGCCAGTAGCCTCCCTCGTCCGCCACGCCCTGGAGCTTGCCGGCACGCTTCATGATGTCGCCCGCCGCGCGGTAGACCTCGGCCGTCCACTCCAAAGCCTCCGAGAAAGTCGAGGCGGCAGGGCACATGATCATGAAATCCTGGACGTCTACCCGGCGCGCTGCATGCGCTCCGCCACCGAAAATCTGGATTTCCGGCAGCGGCATCGTAATTCCCCTGTCGGAGCCTGCGAGATACCGCCAGATCGGTTGGTCGGCCGCAGCCGCAGCGGCGTGAAGCAACGCCATCGACGTTGCTACCGACGAATTTCCACCTAGTCTGCTCCGGTTCGGTGTACCATCGAGTGTGATAATCGCGCGGTCTAGCTCGGCCTGATCCCTGGCATCCCGGCCAACCAGCAATTTGGCGATTTCCCCGTTGACGGCGGAGAGGGCCTTGTTGATGCCCAAGCCGGCAAGGGCGCTGCCGCCATCGCGTAGATCGAGAGCTTCGCCGGTTCCGGTCGATGCGCCAGCCGGGGCAATCGCCCTGCCCGTGGCACCGGAGGCCAGCTCGATTTCTACCTCAACGGTGGGCCTGCCACGGGAGTCCCAGACGCGACGGCCCTGCACTTTTCGAATTTCGGTGTTCATCATGTTCAACTGGTCCACAAAGTCAGGTTGAAATATTGGGTCATCGAGGCTCACAGGCCGTCATCGTTAATCCGTCGTATCGGGGGTCCGTGCGCCAACCAGCACCACGGCGATGGTTGCCGGTCTGTCGCTTTTGTTTCGCCAGGCGTGACGCGTTCCGTTCTGTACGAAGGTGTCGAATTGGCCCAGGCGAGTCTCATTGGCATCGTCGAGCTCCATCCAGATCTCGCCGTCGAGAACGATGCCGTAATCGACGGTCGGCGTTTGATGTTTGCCATCCGGCTCGAAACGTTCGGCCAAGCCTGGGCTGACCGCCAGGTTCTCCGCCACAGCCGCCGGTCCATCGAAATCCGGAGCCATAAAAACGGCATCCGGTGGGAACGTTAGCACTAAAAACCGCGTTTCGCCCGGCTCGGGTACGAAGCTCGTCACCAGCGGAGTTGGATCCGTTCCGTTGAATGGGACCGTCGTGGAAGCCGACGTCGACCAGACCATCCGCGACACCAGTCCGGGAACCGTCCTGAATATGTCGGTGCGCGGAACGGCGCCATCCTCGGCGAACCTGGCAACCCCCTGACTGCCGTGCTCCGTCACGACGCGCCTGATATGCACGGGAACTCTCCCGCTCGATTTTTCAGATACCAAGATAGGCCTCCCTGATGCTTGGATCATTGATGAGAACTTCGGGCGCTCCGGAGGCCGTCACGCGGCCTTGCTCGATGACGTAGGCCTGATGGGCAATTTCAAGCGCCTTGTTCACGTTCTGCTCGACGAGCAGCACGGCTACGCCTCGCTCATTGATCATCTGGATGATTTTGAACATTTCGCCGACGATCAAAGGCGACAGCCCGAGCGACGGCTCGTCCATGAGCAGCACGCGCGGCTTGGCCATCAGGCCGCGGCCGATCGCAACCATTTGCTGCTGCCCGCCCGACAAGGAACCCGCCAACGAATCCTGACGCTCTTCCAAGACAGGGAAAAGCTGAAACACCTCAGCGAGGGTAGCATCGCGCTCAGCACGAGCGAGCGAGCGGTATGCTCCGAGCGACAGATTGTCCAAGACCGTCATTGCCGTGAAAAGACGCCGCCCTTCCGGCACTACCGCTATGCCGTAATCGCACACCCGATGGCTGGGCACCTTGGAGACGTCCTTCCCCTCGATGACGATCTTTCCTTTGTGCGGACGAAGAATGCCGGCGATGGCATTTACCAGCGTGCTCTTCCCCGCCCCGTTCGGGCCGACGACCGAGACGATCTCGCCTGCTCTTACACCGATTGACAGATCCCACAGAGCGATCGCATCTCCGTAGCCGACCTCGATCTTATCGACCTCAAGCAGCATGACTGCCTCCCAGATATACGCTGACCACTGCCGGGTCTCTCATCGTTTCGCTTGGCTGCCCAAGCGCCAGAACTTTCCCCTGGTCCAGCACCGCGACACGGTCCGCCAGCGCGACAACCGCACGCATCAGGTGCTCAACGAAGATGATCGTCGTACCGCCAGCCCTGATCCGCTTGATCATTTCGACCGCATGGTCGACCTCGGCCGGATTCAAGCCGCAAAGCACCTCATCGAGCAGCAGCAGCCGCGGTTTTGCCGCCAGTGCTCTGGCGAATTCGACAAACTTGCGGTCATGCAGGTTCAATGCCTCCGGGAGCAAGTTGGCCTTGTCAGCCAGGCCGGTAAAGGCGAGAGCCTCCCTGGTGACTGCGTCGACCGCATCCAAGCCCATGCCATCTGCGCCGCCAAATCTAGCGCAGAGCCGAACGTTTTCGAGGACAGTCAGATTATCGAACAGGCGCGGGATCTGGTAGGTACGCGCCACCCCCTGCTGTGCGATCAGATGCGGTGATCGACCGGAGATCTCCTCGCCTTCCAGCGTGATCTTACCGGAGGTCATGGCGTAATGGCCGCTGATCATGTTGATCAGTGTGGACTTGCCGGAGCCATTCGGCCCGACCAGGGCGAGAATTTCCCCCCGCCGGACGTCCAGGGTCACGCCGGTCAAGGCACGGATGCCGCCAAAGGACTTGGTGACATCCTCGCATTTGAGAAGCACCGGACCGGAGCTTGCCGAGGCTGAGGGCGCGAACCGCGCAGCGGCCTGATCACTCGCCTCCTGTGCGCCAGCTCCGCTGCGCCTGTCGGCAAACCGGCGGATCAGGCTGGGAACAATGCCGGACGGCAGCACCAGTATGACAGTGATCAGCGCGAGAGCCACGCCCGCACGGCCGAATTCCGCATGAGCGCCGCTGACGATGGCGCTTTGCAGCACGGTGATGATGACCGCGCCGATGGCAGGTCCCGCCCAATGGCGCGCACCGCCGAGAATGCTCATGAGCACGACATAGAGAGGAACGGTCACCGCGAACGTCTCGCCAACCGTGACGTAGCCCACATATACCGCGTGTATTGCACCCATTGCGCCTGCAAGCGCCGACGAGATCGCAAACGACATCAGCTTGTAGCGGAACGTCGGAACGCCTTTCACCTCTGCGACGTCTTCATCGTCGTGGATTGCAAGCAAGCCCTGGCCGAACTTGCTGTGAAAGATGAAATAGGACGACGCCAGCGCAGCAAGAGCCGCGATAAGCCCGAAGATATAGAGCGAGCCAGACGCCGTCGCGCCGATCATTGGGATTTCGATTCCCGAGAGGAATACGCCCGTGCCCGAATCCAGCGCGGTGTTCGACACAATGGCCGCAATGACGAAGGTTACCGACAGCGTCAGCAGCGCGAAGAACTCGCCGCGCAGAGCTCCCGAGCGAAAGACCACCAAGCCAATCAGGACAGCGACCGCGGCCGCAAGCAGTGCCGCGGCAGGTATCGTCGCCACGAAGGGCCATGACAACTGCGTCGTCAGCGTCGCCGTCGTGTAGACCCCGATGCCGAAAAACGCGGCGTGACCAAAACTCCAGTAGCCGGTGTAACCGCTGAGGATGCCCCAGCTCGTAGCCAGCACGACCCAAAAGAAGATGATGTACAGGTAGGAAAGGTAGTAATCCGCCATTCCCAGGTAAGGCAGCGAGGCCAGGACCGCGACGGCGGGTGCTGTGATTAGGAGCTTTTTCATGGTCAAATCACCGGTTTGCGCAGGAGGATGACGATGAGCACGCTGAATGCCACGAGCGGCGCCCAAGCGGGGTTCACGACGGACATGGTCAGGCTCTCGGCCACGCCAATCAGCATTCCGGCACCCAATGCGCCGATGGGGCTGCCCAATCCTCCAATGATGGCGACGGCGAACACAACCCCGATCCAGGCCTCGATTTGAGATGGAGCCAAAGTTCCGATCAGGGCGATGAAGACACCCGCGATACCTGCCGTCGCTGAGCAGAGGCCGGCCAGGATGTACGACACGCGGGTGGAATTGATTCCGAAAGCCGATGCTACGGGGGCGTCATGGGCAGCGGCACGCAGTGCCTTGCCGAGCATGGTCTTGTTCAATGCGTACCAAGCCGCTCCGGCAAGCACGCCGGCGCAGGCAAAGGCGGAAAGATCCAATACGGGCACGAAGATCGGGCCGAGCCGGATGGTGGTCTGCGCATAGGGCGTTTCGTAGCGAAGGAAATCGGCCGACCAGACCCATTGGATCAGCGACTCGATCAGGATCGTGACGCCGAACGTGACCAGGAGAGAAGCGAATTCCTTCACCTTGAAACGCACGAACACGCTGTGCAGCGCAACGCCAAGCGCGAAGAACAGCGGAGCGATCAGAAGGGCGCTTAAATATGCCGGGACACCATAGACCGTGCCGAGCTGGTAGGTCAGGTAGGCGCCAAGGAACGCAAGCGCGAAGTGGCTGAGGTTCACAAGTTTCAACAGCCCCCAGCTCAGGCTGAGCCCCATTGCCAGCAGGCCATAAATCCCGCCCAGCAAAATGCCACCAACAGCCGACTGCAAGAAGAGAGCAAGGGTCATCAGCATCCACGTCCTTCTGTGGACACGATGATCATCTCCAAGATTGCCAGAACATCCATCCGTTATGCCTCCTCCTGCGCTAACGTTTGCACAACATTGGTCTCATAGGGCGGCGGCCATGTCAATGACATTCACGAGGTAAAATTCCTCAATGCGCGTCGCCCGAGATGCGGCAATACCGAGAGATAATTCCAAAAGGTGAAATCAACCCCATGAGATCGCTAGCTATTACGACGGGGACCCAGTCAGTGCACCGAAGATCCGTGAACGAACATCAGAGCATCTTGATTCGCCGGAGTTGTTCTGCGATTTCGGCGTTTGACAACCGCCGCGCCAATGCTATCGTTGGCGAAAGTGATCATTCGGGCTAAGCACAATGGTAACAATCAAAGATATCGCCGCCAGACTTCAGGTTTCACCCTCAACGGTGGGTCGCGCCCTCGCCGACGATCGACGCATAAGCGCCGAGATGAAGCGAAAGGTGAACGAGGCCGCAGCTCAAGCCGGTTACGTTGCCAATCGTGCTGCACGAATGATGCGCGGGGTTCAAAGCAACCTCGTTGGCCTGATCGTGCCGGATATCCGCAACAGCTTTTATTCGACCATCGCCCATGCTCTGTCGAGATGCCTTCTTTCGGCGAATTATCAGCTGACTTTGTGTGAAACCGATGACGACAGAATGCACGAGCTTCGTCATATCAGGGAACTCACCAGCGTCAACGTCGCCGGGATCATTCTGGTCCCAAGCGCCAAACCTCATCCCGATTCTGCGCGAATCCTGAAGATGACACCTCACATCCAATTGCTGCGCAAGGCGCCGTTGCTCGGCGACCAATGGTTTGGGATCGATGACAGAAGGGCGCTTTACGAGAGTACGGAACATATCATCAATGAAGGTCACAGACGGATCGCTTATATCGGCGGCACGGAAGAGCTGCCCACCGGCGCGGCTCGCGTGCAGGGTTTCCGTGACGCGGTCAAAAACTCCGGCGAGAAGATTGTCGTTCATGAGGAACTAGGCGCTCCCTCCTCGCCCGAATTCGGCCGCGAGGCCGTACGCCGCCTCCTCTCCCGCAAGGATCGACCGACGGCGCTGGTGATCGGTGCGGTACAAAACACCTCCGGAGTCATTGATGAAATCCAGGACCAAGCTTTGAGCGTCCCGGGAGACATTTCCGTCATCGGGTTCGGCGATGAACTTGGATATCGGTGGTGGGGCCCCGGACTTACGACAGTTCAGTTACCGGTTTCGGAATTGGCAACCGCCTGCGGGCTGTGGTTCCTCCATCACCTTCAGAACAAGGGGGACCTTAGCAAGCCTTATAGCTTCATCTCGCCGCCACAATTGATCATTCGCGGCAGCACGGGCGCTCCATAAACGCCGGCAGGCCAATGGATATCCAGCGGTAGGCTGCTGAATCGGGGAGAGGCGCCCGTCCCGCGACGCGCACCTCTCTTTATTGGCCGTGATTCACCCCATCCCGAGCGCGACGCTGAAAGCCCTGGATTTAGATGAGCCGCTGCCAAGACTATGCGGCATGACGAAGCGAACGCAGCTCCCGCGCTGCCAGCTTGCTCATCGGTATCCCTCTTCAAGATCAATTTTCAACGCGCCCATCAGACGAACACCGGAATTGTACCAGGCAACATTGATCGCGAGTTCGACAAGTTGCTTCTCCGACAGGAACTTCGCGACTCCACCCCAGACTTCATCCGACACATCGACGTTCAGCGTCGAGTCCTTGGCAAAGGCCATCACAGCCTTCTCCTGCTCATTGAAAAGGTCCGAGGTCTCGAAATCCGGAATGGCATGAAACTGCTCCTCCGTAAGGCCCGCCTTGAGGCCATGGGAATGATGATGCTTCACCTCGTACTCCGAGTTTGTGCAATAGCCGACCGTAAGGATCGCCATCTCACGCAGCTTCGGGCTGAGGTCGGCAGCCCGCACAGCGTTCGCGTAGGTCAGGAAATCGTTAAGGACTGCGGGAGCATTGGCGAGCGCGAGGAAGATATTTCCGGTCGGAACCTTCCTCTCCTTCAGCAAGCGCTCATTCAGCGCGGGTTGCGTCTCAGCCAATTCGGTATTTGAGACGTATCGGACTCGTGCCATTCCACCACCTCAGATTTTTTCGCAAATCGCCTGCCTAAGACCATTCGATCGGCCAGAATTTGCTAACGTTAGCATTACTTGTGTTAGAGAACCTGAGTCAATCAGATTTTCTGGCTGCAACGAAATTCCTTTGCAGGATCTCTCGCGCTCCGCTTAATGCCGCGCAGGAACCACGTGATTTTTCAACACGCCGATACCGGGAATCTCCACCTCGAGATCGTCGCCGGGAACGATCGGTCCAACGCCGGCCGGCGTGCCGGTCATGATCACGTCGCCGGGGAGCAGCGTCATGAAGCGGCTCAAGTAAGCAACGATGTCAGCAACCGGGTAGACGAGGTCTCGCGTATTCCCCGACTGTCTGACTGTGCCGTTCTGACGAAGGATGACGTCAAGGTTGGTCGGATCGATATCCGTAATGATGGCCGGACCGATCGGGGCAAAAGTGTCGTAGCCCTTGCCCGCCAACAGGCAGCCGAACTTGCTTTCCTGCCGCTGGATGATGCGGTCGCTGATATCATTGCCGCATGTGTAGCCGAGCACGTGCTGCAAGGCGTTTTCTGGGCTGATGTGGCGCCCTCCTTTGCCCACGATAGCGACCAGTTCAGCCTCGTAATGGACGATTTCGCCATCACTCGGATATTCAATGGCATCTCCGTTGCCGCACGCGGCCGTGCTTGGCTTCATGAACAACACAGGAAGCGTCGGTTGCTCTTTTCCCGTCTCGTCGGTGTGCTGCCGGTAATTATACGCGACCCCGAATATCCGCGGCCGCTCGATCGGGCACAGCAGATGGACGCTCGAAAGGTCATCCGCCTGCCCCGTTCGTTCGATCGACTGGAAGGGATCACCAGCGAGCCGTTCGATCACGCCTTCGCTTTCGACCCCATAGTGAATTCCATCGCCGGACCGGTAACGCACAATCTTCATTCTGGTCTCCATTTTTGCTAACGTTAGCGCAGACGCGATGTCTCGTCAACGCACTTCGTGCCCGGCGGTTGGGGATTGGAATTGGATCCTAGAATGCTGCAAAACAATCGGCATCGGTGCCGTCTTGCTACGAATTTCGCGCCGATAGGATGCGCGAACGGCGCTCAGCATTTTGGCTGTGCGCATCGAAACCGGTTTTCGCCTTTGGTGCTTAAACCAGCCAGCTCGCCTTACCAGTCATTGCAGCATCTCGATGCATATGTAAGGTGGCCGCACTTCATGCGGAGACTGAATCACCGATGACGACGGCGGACTACATTGCTCTGGCCTTCTTTGCCTGTGTCTGGATGGGCTATTCCTGGCTGCTGAAGGGCCGCACATTTTTCGGCCGCACCAGTCTGACGCATGCGATGACCGAACGGCGCCGCGAGTGGATCTACAATTCGCTGCGCCGCGACCTGAAGATGATCGACACGCAGATCATGGCCGGACTGCAGAACGGCACGGCCTTCTTCGCCTCGACCTCGATCTTCGCGATCGGCAGCTGCTTCGCGCTGCTGGGCGCCACCGAGAAGGTCGACGCCGTCTTTGCCGACCTGCCCTTCGTCTTCCATGGCGGTCATGCCGTCTTCGAGATGAAGGTCGGCGGACTGGCAGCGCTTTTCGGTTATGCCTTTTTCAAGTTCGGCTGGTCCTATCGGCTGTTCAACTACTGCACCATTCTCTTCGGCTCCATCCCGATGCTGCGCGATGCCGAGAGCGACGTCATCGCCGCCGAGCGGGCCGCCGAACGCGTCATCCGCATGAACGTCATTGCCGGCAGCAATTTCAACGAGGGCCTGAGGGCGATCTTCCTGTCGATCGGCTATCTCGGCTGGTTCATCAACCCTTATGTCTTCATGCTGACGACGGCGATCGTCATCTTCGTGCTGGCGCGCCGGCAATTCTTCTCTGAGGCGCGGCTGGCGATCATGGATGCCGGCCCGCCGTCCAATCTTCACCTTTCTCCTGTTCGCCGCGACATGCCGTCGAGCAGTGGAAGTGATTTGTCCGAGGGACTTTGATGACAATGCCGGCAATGCAGGCCGATGCGACTGCGAGACCCCCGCGCATCGGTCTATTGGATACGGCGCGCGGCGTCGCGCTGATCGCTATGGCAAGCTACCATTTCACCTGGGACATGGAGTTCATGGGCTATCTTGCGCCGGGCACGGCCGAGACCGGCTGGCTGAAGATCTATGCCCGGGCGATCGCCACGACCTTTCTCTTCATCGTCGGCGTCAGCCTGGTGCTTTCGAGCACGCCCGCGGTTCGCTGGCCATCTTTCTGGAAGCGTTTCGGCATGATTGCCGCGGCCGCCGCGGTCATCTCGATCGCGACGCGGATCGCGATGCCGGACGGGTGGATCTATTTTGGCATCCTGCATTGCATCGCGGTGCTCACGCTCATCGGCATTGTTTTCATCCGGCTGCCGCTCGCCGTCACGCTCGTTGTCACGCTGGCGCTCCTGGCCGCCTGGATCATCGATAATTTCGGCACACCGGGCCTGCTGCGCTCGTCCTTTTTCGATCCGCGATATCTCGCCTGGATCGGCCTTGCCGCCATGCCGGAACGGTCGAACGACTACGTGCCGCTGTTTCCCTGGGCAATGCCGTTCTTTGCCGGACTGAGCTTCGCCTCGATCGCCATCAGAACCAGGCTGCCGCACCGGCTTGCCACCCTCGGCACCGGCTCCTGGTGGCCGGCGCGACTTGGCCGCCACAGCCTTGCCTTCTACCTCATCCACCAGCCGGTGCTGATCGCCATCGCCTATGGGCTTTCCCTTCTCGTCCCGCCGCCGACGCCGGATCCGGCGGAAACTTACCTAAGGCAATGCAACTCCACTTGCGTGATGCAGCAAGGCGAAGCGCTGTGCCGCAGCTTCTGCCAGTGTACGCTCGGAAAATTGCAGGCCCAAAGCCTGTTGATCCCACTGCAGGCAAACGAGATCGACGTCCAGAAGGATGACCGGGTCCAGACACTCGTCGCCGAATGCAGCGCCGAGGCGGAATAAAGACGGGCGAGGCTCTGCCCGTTGTCAGGTAGTGACGCCGATTTCGGCGAGGCGGCCGAGGCAGGCCTCTTCGATATTGTCGAGTTCCGTCAGCGTGTCGTCTATATCCTTGCGCTTCTGGCGCAGGTCCTCACGCTTCTCGTCGACGCGCTTCATCAGAAGCTTCAGCTGGCCGAGTTCGCCCGGCGGCTCCTTGTAGACCTGGATGATCTCGCGAATTTCCGCGATGGTGAAACCGATCCGCCGCCCGCGCAGGATTTCGCCGATCAGCCGTCGGTCCGCCGGCCGAAACAGACGCGTGCGCCCTCGCCGCTCCGGATGGATCAGACCCTCGTCTTCGTAGAATCGGAGCGTGCGCGTCGAGACACCGAATTCGCGCGTGAGCTCCGTTATGCTGTAATATTTGTTCACCGGCATGTGTTCCCCGTCGTCGAACCGGCAATAATATTGACTTTTACGTAATAGTCAATTTCGGCGGCCATTCAGATGCCGAACCACCAGGTCGCGATGCCGAGAAAGGCGAAAAAGCCGGTACAGTCGGTCACCGTCGTGACGAAGACCGAGGAGGCGATGGCTGGGTCGGCCCCCATCTTGTCGAGCAGCAGCGGCAACAGGATGCCGGCAAGCGCTGCCGCCATCAGATTGATGACCATCGCCGCCGCAATCACCCCGCCGAGCTGATAGTCTTGGAACCACGTGCCGGCGATCAAGCCCATGATCGTCGCGAAGACGGCGCCGTTGAGGATGCCGACGCCCGCCTCTCTGCGGATGATGCGGCCGGCATTGTAGATATCGAGATCGCGGGTGGCGAGCGCGCGCACCGTCACCGTCATCGTCTGCGTGCCGGCATTGCCGCCCATCGAGGCGACGATCGGCATCAGCACCGCAAGCGCGATCATCTTCTCGATCGAAGCGTCGAACAGGCCGATGACGCTCGCCGACAGCATCGCCGTGCCGAGATTGATGAGCAGCCAGAGGAAACGCGAGCGCGCCGTCGACAGCACATTATCCGACAGTTCTTCGTCGCCGACGCCGCCGAGGCGCTTGATATCCTCGTCCGCCTCTTCGTGGATGACGTCGACGACGTCGTCGATGGTCAGCACGCCGACCAGCCGGCCGTTTTCGTCGACGACGGCAGCCGAGAGAAGGTCGTATTGTTCGAAGAGCTGGGCCGCCTCCTCCTGGTCCATCTCGGCCGGAACCGGATGATTGGTTTCGCGCATGATCTGCTCGATCTTCGTCTGCCGCTTGGTGCGCAGGATCTGATCGAGGTCGACGGCGCCGAGCAGCTTGAAGGTCGGATCGATGACGAAGATCTGTGAGAAGGAATAGGGCAGATCCTCCTCGTCGCGCATGTAGTCGATCGTCTGTCCCACAGTCCAGAACGGCGGCACGGCGACGAATTCCGTCTGCATGCGGCGCCCGGCCGAGCTTTCCGGATAGTCGAGCGCCCGGCGCAACCGCACCCGTTCGGTAAACGGCAGTTGCGCAAGGATCTCCTCCCGGTCTTCCTTGTCGAGATCTTCGAGAATGTAGACAGCATCGTCCGAATCGAGCTCGCCGATCGCAGCGGCGATCTGCTCGTTCGGCATCTGGTCGACGATCTCGCGGCGGATCGCCTCGTCGACCTCGGTCAGCGCCGTCATGTCGAAATCTTCGCCGAGCAGGCGCACCAGCGCCAGCCGCTGATCTGGCTGGATCGCTTCCAGCAGGTCGCCTATTTCGGATTCATGCAGGCGGGCGACATTCTGGCGCAGGAACAGCGTATCGCGATCGGCGATCGCGGCGCCGACGAGGGCAAGGAAATCGCCACGGACATTGCCGTCCTCGTCGTAAATATCCGCTTCCTCGTCATCGCGCCGGCGAATGCGGTCTTCCGTATCGGTCGTCGTCATCTGCCGCCCTCGCACCTGGTTCCAATTTCAACGGCTACCGCGCCGCATTCGCAAATGTCGGCCGAAAACACATTGTCAACAAGCGGATAGTAAATTCCGCGCGAAGCTCCCGCAGTCGGAATTCTGCTCCTGCTAGCTCAAAGCAACCCTGCCGTAAAGCGTCAAACCGCGCTTCTTGATGACAATGCCTGCGGCCAACGATAGTTTTCCCGTCGTTCAAACAGAGGAAGCCCGCTTCATGCCCGTCCGTCCGATCCTGCGTTATCCGCATCAGGGCCTGAAGACTGTCTGCGCCCCGGTGACGGCCTTCGATGACTCGCTCGCCGCGCTGGCCGACGACCTGCTGGCGACGATACGCGCGGCCCCCGGTGTCGGCATCACCGCCGCCCATATCGGCGTCTTCCTTCGTGTGACGGTGCTCGAGCTGGACAGGGCCGACGGGGTGCGCCTCTATGTCAATCCTGAGATCACCTGGCAGTCGCAGGAGACGATGATCCATACCGAGGGCAGTGTCTCCATGCCCGGCGCGACCGATGAAGTCACTCGTCCGCGGGCAATCCGCTTCCGCTATCAGGATGCCGACGGCAAGATGCACGACGAGGCCGCCGAAGATTTTCTCGCCATTTGCATCCAGCACGAGGTCGACCAGCTCGACGGCATCTTCTGGCTGCAGCGGCTTTCGCGGGTGAAGCGCGACCGCCTCGTCAAGAAATGGGAGAAGACGCAGGGCTGACAAATCGCCCGGCACACCGAACCATTCGCCCCTGTCGGCGTTTTCCCGCAGAGAAACAAGGAGCGACCATAATGGCAAGGATCGGTGACAAGACCCCGATTTCACGCGAGTCCCCGGAGCTTTCCCGCGAAGAGGATTATCGCGACCTCGAAGAACGCAATCTCGACGACGGCTGGCCCTATGCCGACGGCACCGCTGGCAGCGACCCGGCCAACCGCCCCTATGGCGAGACAAAAGCGAATTTCGACCGCGATCCCAACCAAGGCTTTCGCATCGACGGCACGGATAAGGACGGCAACGAGAACCGCCTGAAGGATACGCTGCGCCCCGGCACGATCGATCGTGACGACAGCGACGAGCTCGAAGCGCGGGTAAACGACATTCTCGAAAACATTCCCGAAGTGGATATCAACAGCATTGAGGTCCACGCCGACGGCCACGTCATCACCCTGGACGGCTCGGTGGAGACGATCGGCATCGCCCGCAAGGTCGAGCTCGGCGCGCTGTCTGTCGACGGCGTCCATCATGTCCGCAACAGGCTGCAGCTGACCGGCGTCGACGCCCACATCCCCAACGAAGACTGAACCTCACTTGACGATCATGACGGGAGGCCGCCGCCGCCTCCCCTTAGGTTCTGTTCAACATTACCAAAAGTTAACAATCTTCGATTGTAGCGATCACGGATGATCAGATTGGCTATTTTGTTAGGCGGCTGCCGTAACGGCAACGTCAAGTTCATTGACAAGACCGTGATTTCATTTGAACAAAAGGTTGCGGGCCAGCCGTAATCCGTTCACAATTTCGCCAGAATTGGAGCGCGAACTCCTATCCGCCGGGGATGGTTTATGTTGTTGAATTCAACAACAGATTGAGGAGAAGAAACCATGCGCATCAAATTTGCCCTCGCCGCATCTCTGTTCGCCGTCAGCCTCGCAGGCGCTGCCTTCGCCCAGCCGACATATTCCGACGACTATACCAATGACAGTGACGGCTTTGCGCCGAGCCCGATGGCCAAGCCCGCTCCGGTTCACTACAGCAACCGCAAGGCCCCGGCCTATTCCAGCGATTACACCAATGACAGTGACGGCTTTGCCCCGTCCGCCATGGCCACCCCAGTCGTCGACAAGACGGCAACCGCGAGCATCAAGCCCCTGCCGCCGTGCCACAGCATGGTCGGTCCGAGCGGCTCCCATACCAAGGGTGCCGACAGCGGCGCCTCGCGCACCGAAGCCTGCCGCGCAACGCATTGATCCAATAGAAGGGGCCGAAAAATCGGCCCCTTCCTTTTAATCCGGTTCTGTCGCCTCAGAACGAACGGAACGAGCCGGTAACGGGTCGTGGTCATGAAGGCGTTTACGGGGATCTCGCAGAGCGTCTCAAAATCAGATCGCGATCTTTCGAGAATCACTTTTCGCTTGAGTCGCGGTTCAGATCAGCGCGACGTGTTTCACCGTCGTCGATGCTTATGTCCGACGCGGCGGCAATCACGGCCAACTGGCCGTGTCACACATATAAAAGGTGATCAAGCTATACCGAAATCATCGCCCGGCGAGCGTTCCCTGAAGGGGATGGTGCGGTCGAGAAGACTCGAACTTCCACGGGTTGCCCCACAGCGACCTCAACGCTGCGCGTCTACCAATTCCGCCACGACCGCATCGTGGTAGGTGCCGATTTGCGTCGGCGGGGCAGCATGTAGCAAAAGCATTTGGGGTGCACAAGGGCGATATGACAGTTTTTTTGAAAACCTTTCACAGCATTTGAATTGGCTGGAAAACGGGTCCATATAGGTTGCCTGCCGCCCCTATTTATCAGGCATTTCGGGGCAAGCGGCAAGGAATGGCCATGCTTCGCACCGATCTCGAATTCTCCATGCTCCCCAAACTCGATACCCGCCCGGTGCGCTGGCGCATCGCCGACGGGCTCGTCGCCTATGAGGAAGCGGTGGAAGCGATGGAGCGCGAGGTCGCGGCGATCGCAGAGGGCGGCGACGAGCTTGTCTGGCTCGTCGAGCATCCGCCGCTCTATACCGCCGGCACCAGCGCCAATGCCGGCGACCTCGTCCAGCCGGATCGCTTCCCGGTCTTTGCGACGGGACGCGGCGGCGAATATACCTATCATGGACCCGGTCAGCGCGTCGCCTACGTCATGCTCGACCTGAAGCGCCGCCGCCAGGACGTGCGCGCCTTCGTCGCCGCCCTCGAGGAGGTCGTCATCCGCACCCTCGACATGATGAACGTGCGCGGCGAGCGGCGCGAGGATCGCGTCGGCGTCTGGGTGCGCCGCCCGGAAAAACCGCTGCTGGCCGACGGAACCATGGCTGAAGACAAGATCGCCGCCCTCGGCATCCGCTTGCGCAAATGGGTGACCTTCCACGGCCTGTCGCTGAACGTCGATCCGGACCTCGATCATTTCAGCGGCATCGTGCCCTGCGGGATATCGGCCTATGGCGTGACCAGCCTCGTCGACCTCGGCCTGCCTGTCATGATGGCGGAGGTCGACATCAGCCTGCGCGCCGCTTTCGAGACGGTTTTTGGCGAGACGGTGAACGCGCCCTGACCGCTTGCGAGGTTTGACGGCTTGATTTGCCCGGCTTTCCCGTGATGATGGGCGCCGTCCCCGAAAGAATCGGCCGCCAATGTCAGAGCCCCATCAAAACTCCCTGCAGGGCATGGCCATCATGTCCGGCGCCATGTTCATCCTGCCGACCATGGACGCCATCGCCAAATACATGGCCACCTTCGAGGCGATGTCGCCGGGCCAGGTGACATTCTACCGATTCTTTTTTCAAATCGCCTGCACCCTGCCGATCCTCGTCGCTCTTTTCGGGTTGAGGGCGTTTTCGGCCAAACGACCATGGATGAATATTCTGCGCGGCGTGCTGCATGGGGCTGCAAGCCTGCTATTCTTCGTCGCCGTCAAATACATGCCGCTTGCCGACGTCTTCGCCATCTATTTCGTCGAGCCCTTCATGCTGACCGCCATGTCGGCCGTGTTCCTTGGAGAGAAGGTCGGCTGGCGGCGCTGGATGGCGATCGCGGTCGGTTTCGGCGGCGCGATGATCGTCATTCAGCCCAGTTACGAGATTTTCGGCCTCAAGGCGCTGCTGCCGGTCGCCTGCGCCTTTCTGTTTTCGCTCTATCTTTTCCTCAATCGCGCAATCGGCGAGGCCGATTCGCCGCTCACCATGCAGACGATGGCGGGCATTGGCGGGACGGTCTTCATGGCCGCCGCCCTTCTCGCCGGCAGCGGCGCCGGCAGCGAGGATTTCGCCATCTCCCTGCCCGCCTCCGGTCTCGGTCTCGCGCTGCTTCTCGCCCTTGGCTCGATCTCCGGATATGCGCATATGCTGGTGGTCCGGGCTTTCCGGCTTGCGCCGCTATCGCTGCTTGCGCCGTTCCAATATTTCGAGATCATCTCGGCCACGGTGCTCGGCTATGCGTTGTTCAACGATTTCCCGAGTTTTTCCAAGTGGATCGGCATCTTCATCATCGTTGCATCGGGCCTTTTCATCATCTGGCGCGAGCGGCAGCAGCACAATCGCTAAAGTCCTAATGATTTCGGGAATGTCAGGTTAACGCCTCTTCTTGAGGGATCGTCAATTCGCAGGCGATAAAACTGTCTCCGGCTTCATGATGAAGCCTGGAGTTAAAACATGAGCGAATTCCGTCTCGCTTTTCCGGCCTGTGTCGTGGCCGGCAAGCATCGGCTGACGGCCGAAGATATCGTATTGTTGCGCAAACATGCCTTTCCCGAGGGAATCCGGACATCCCAGGATGTCGGGGCGATGTTGGCGCTCAACAATTCCTGTCCTGAAAAATGTGCCGAGTGGAACGCTTTTTTCGTGGAGCAGCTCGCCGGTTTCATCGTCAACCACACCCATCCGCAGGGCTCGTTGGATGACATCAACGTTGTCTGGATCATGCGCATGTTCACGACCGATGGCGTCGTCAACTCGGCGCTGGAGCTCGAGCTCATTCTCCACATCATGGAGATTTCGGCCGATGTCCCGGCTGAACTGCGAGCGCTTGCCCTCGACCAGCTTCGCCTGGCGATTACCGACGGCATCGGCGGCTACAAGCAGTCACGCGCCGTCGACCGAAGGAGCATCACCCGCCAGGACGTCGATTTTACGATGCGCATCTTCAGAAGCATTGCCGCAGGCGGCGTCATCGCCGTGACTCCGGCCGAATATGGCGTCTTCCAGCAGATCGAGCAGGCAACCCTGCGGGCCGCCAACCATCCGAACTGGGCCGGCATCATGGCTGCCGTCGAACTGCGCGATCGTTTCGAGCCGCGCCGCAGCCGCTGGCTTCGCATCGTCGACGAAGAACCGGTAGCCCAAGCCGCCGTCGCCTGAGCTTTCTCAAGCCCGATTGTGCGTTCCGGTGTTTTATGCGTAAAACTCCGGAACGCATTTCTGGGTGGAGTCTCGATGTTCAAGAAAATCCTGATCGCGAATCGCGGCGAGATTGCCTGCCGCGTGATCAAGACCGCGCGCCGCATGGGCATTTCGACCGTCGCGGTCTATTCGGATGCGGATCGGGATGCGCTGCATGTCGAGATGGCCGACGAGGCCGTGCATATCGGCCCCGCTGCGGCCTCGGAAAGTTATCTGGTCGCCGAAAAGATCATCGCCGCCTGCAAGGCGACCGGCGCCGAGGCGGTTCATCCCGGTTACGGCTTTCTTTCCGAGCGCGCCTCCTTCTGTGCCGAATTGGAAAAGCAGGGCATCGTCTTCATTGGCCCGAAGCCGAAGGCGATCATGGCGATGGGCGACAAGATCGAATCGAAGAAATTCGCCAATGCCGCCGGCGTCTCCACCGTGCCCGGCCATCTCGGCGTCATCGAGGATGCCGCCCATGCGGAAACGATCGCCGGCGGCATTGGCTATCCCGTCATGATCAAGGCATCGGCCGGCGGTGGCGGCAAGGGCATGCGCATCGCCTGGAACAAGGCCGAAGTCCGCGACGGCTTCGAGCGCGCCCGCTCGGAGGCGAAAAGCTCCTTCGGGGACGACCGCGTCTTCATCGAGAAGTACGTCGTCGAGCCGCGCCATATCGAGATCCAGGTGCTGGCCGACGCCCATGGCAATGTCGTCTACCTTGGCGAGCGCGAATGCTCGATCCAACGGCGCAACCAGAAGGTGGCCGAAGAGGCGCCCTCGCCTTTCCTCGACGAAAACACCCGCAAGGCCATGGGCGAACAGTCGGTTGCGCTGGCCAAGGCCGTCGAATACCAGAGCGCCGGCACCGTCGAATTCATCGTCGACCGCGACCGCAACTTCTACTTCCTCGAAATGAACACCCGCCTGCAGGTCGAGCACCCCGTCACCGAGCTCGTCACCGGCATCGACCTCGTCGAACAAATGATTCGCGTCGCGGCCGGGGAGCCGCTCAGCTTCGGCCAGGAGGATGTCAGCCTCGATGGCTGGGCGATCGAAAGCCGGCTCTATGCCGAAGATCCCTACCGCAACTTCCTGCCTTCGATCGGCCGGCTGACGCGTTACCGCCCGCCGGCGGAAGGCCGAAGCGGCAACGTCGCCATCCGCAACGATACCGGCGTCTTCGAGGGTGCGGAGATCTCGATGTATTACGACCCGATGATCGCCAAGCTCTGCACCTGGGCGCCGACGCGCGGCGAGGCGATCGACGCCATGGGCCGGGCGCTCGACGGTTTCGTCGTCGACGGCATCGAACACAATGTCCCCTTTCTGTCGGCGCTGATGAAACATCCGCGCTGGCGCGAGGGTCGGCTTTCCACCGGTTTCATCGCCGAGGAATATCCTGACGGCTTCGCGCCGACGAAGCCGGACAGGCACGAGGAGACCACGCTTGCCGCGATCGCGCTGTCGGCTTCGCTCATCGAAACGAACCGCCGCGAAGGTTTTGCCGATCGCCTGCGCGCCGCATCCGGCCCGCTGCGTGAGCATTGGGTGGTTAAAACAGGCGAAGACTACGTCGATGTCAGATTGCTCGACGGCCTCGTCACCATCCCCTTCGATATGGACATGGCGATAGAGGGCGAAAACCGGAGCGTTGTCACCGATTGGAGACCGGGTGATCCGGTCTGGAGCGGCAAGGTCGGCGGCCGGGATATTACTGCCCAGATCCGTCCCGTTCTCAACGGCCTGCGCATCGACTGGCAGGGACTGTCGGTCACCGCCAAGGTCTTTTCGCCGCGCCACGCCGAACTCGACAGGCTGATGCCGGTAAAGCTGCCGCCCGATACGTCCAAGCTTCTGCTCTGCCCGATGCCCGGCCTCGTCGTGTCCATTGCGGTCGCCGAGGGCCAGGAGGTCAAGGCCGGTGAGACGCTTGCGATCGTCGAGGCGATGAAGATGGAGAACGTCTTGCGCGCAGAGCGCGATCTCGTCGTTTCGAAGATCAATGCCGCGGCCGGCGAAAGCCTGGCCGTCGATGCCGTGATCATGGAATTCGTCTGAGAGAAAGCCCCGCGGCCGGCCGTTTTCGCTTGAGCGCGGCGCGCCGGCCATGCCAAGCTCCGCCCCAATAACATTGTCAGGGAGATATCAAATGGACGTTCGCGCCGCCGTAGCCGTTCAGGCCGGAAAACCGCTGGAAGTGATGACCGTGCAGCTCGGCGGCCCGAAGGCCGGCGAGGTGCTGGTCGAGGTCAAGGCGACCGGCATCTGCCACACCGACGATTTCACCCTGTCCGGCGCCGATCCGGAAGGCCTGTTCCCGGCGATCCTCGGCCATGAGGGTGCCGGCATCGTCGTCGATGTCGGCCCCGGTGTCACCTCGGTCAAGAAGGGCGACCATGTCATTCCGCTCTACACGCCGGAATGCCGCGAGTGCTATTCCTGCCTTTCCCGCAAGACCAATCTCTGCACCGCCATCCGCTCGACCCAGGGCCAGGGTGTGATGCCTGACGGTACTTCGCGCTTCTCGATCGGCAAGGACAAGATCCATCATTATATGGGCTGCTCGACCTTCGCCAATTACACCGTGCTGCCGGAGATCGCCCTTGCCAAGGTCAATCCCGACGCCCCCTTCGACAAGATCTGCTACATCGGCTGCGGTGTGACGACAGGCATCGGCGCGGTGATCAACACCGCCAAGGTCGAGATCGGCTCGACGGCCATTGTCTTCGGCCTCGGCGGCATCGGCCTCAACGTCCTGCAGGGGCTGCGCCTGGCCGGCGCCGACATGATCATCGGCGTCGACATCAACCCTGACCGCAAGGAATGGGGCGAGAAGTTCGGCATGACGCATTTCGTCAATCCGAAGGAGGTCGGCGACGACATCGTGCCCTATCTCGTCAACATGACCAAGCGCAATGGCGACCTGATCGGCGGCGCCGACTACACCTTCGACTGCACCGGCAACACCAAGGTGATGCGCCAGGCGCTGGAAGCATCCCACCGCGGCTGGGGCAAGTCGATCATCATCGGCGTTGCCGGCGCCGGCCAGGAGATCTCCACCCGGCCGTTCCAGCTGGTCACCGGCCGCAACTGGATGGGCACCGCCTTCGGCGGCGCGCGCGGCCGCACCGATGTTCCCAAAATCGTCGACTGGTACATGCAGGGCAAGATCCAGATCGACCCGATGATCACCCACACCATGCCGCTCGAGGACATCAACAAGGGCTTCGAGATGATGCACAAGGGTGAAAGCATCCGCGGCGTGGTTGTTTATTGATGGCTGCGACGACCTACACCGCCGTCCTCAAGAACGTCGATGAGCTCCTCGCGCGGGAGCTCTACGAACTCTTGAAAATGCGCGTTGATGTCTTCGTCGTCGAGCAGAATTGCCCCTATCAGGAACTCGACGGCAAGGACATCGACGCCCTGCACCTAAGGCTGCTGGAGAGCGGCGAACTCCTGGCTTCGGCGCGGATCCTGAAACCGCATGAGCCGCATGATCCGTCAAAGATCGGTCGCGTCGTCGTCTCGCCGGCCCATCGCGGAAAGCGGCTGGGCGATGCATTGATGAGCGAAGCGATCTCTGCTTGCGTACGGCTTTTTCCGGCAAACCCCATCGCCTTGTCGGCGCAGGCTCACCTGCGCCGATTCTACGAAGGCTTCGGTTTCGTCGTGGCGTCGGAGGAATATCTGGAAGACGGCATTCCCCATATCGATATGGTCCGCCAGCCAGCCATCCAGCCGGCAAGGATATTGTCATGATCTATGTCGACGCCGATGCCTGCCCGGTGAAGCCGGAGATCATGAAGGTCGCCGAACGTCTCGGCCTCGAAGTCACCTTCGTCGCCAATTCCGGCCTGCGCCCATCGCGCGATCCGATGATCCACAACGTCATCGTTTCCAGCGCATTCGATGCCGCCGACAACTGGATCGCCGAGCGCGCCGGAGCGGGCGATGTCGTCGTCACCGCCGACGTGCCGCTCGCCGTGCGCTGCGTCGCCACAGGCGCCTTCGTCAGCGGCCCGACCGGCCGTGTCTTCGACGAGACCAATATTGGCATGGCGAGCGCCATGCGCGATCTCGGCGCGCATTTGCGCGAAACCGGCGAGAGCAAGGGCTATAACGCCGCCTTCAGTCCGAAAGATCGCTCACGTTTCCTCGAAACCTTCGACCGCCTCTGCCGCCGCGCCAAGAGCCTTTCCGCCGAGGCTGGCGGGAAGCCCTGATCACACCCGCATGAAACGGGTGGCATGGCTGCCATGCGGATTCCCACCTTGAACGCATCCGTCCCCTCACGCATATAGACGCTATCGCAGACGACTGCGGCATCCTGACGGATGCAACGTCGCGGGGACGGCCTCGCTCTTGACAAGGAGAGTCGCATGGCCTGGTTTCTGCTTTTTCTTGCCGGTCTTTTCGAATGTGGTTGGGCGATCGGCCTTAAATATACCGATGGCTTCACGCGGCCGTTGCCGACAGCGTTGACGGTCATATCCATGGTCGTCAGCGTGGTGCTGCTCGGCCTGGCGGTGAAGCATCTGCCGATCGGCACTGCCTATGCGGTCTGGACCGGCATCGGCACGGTCGGCACCGTGCTGCTTGGCATCTGGCTGCTTGGCGATGAGGCAAGTGTCTCCCGTCTTGCCTGTATCACGCTGATCGTCGGCGGCATCGCCGGTCTCAAGCTCACTGCCTAAATAAACAAAACGCTGCGGGGCACCGCAATGCCCCGCAGCCTATCATCAGGCTAGCTTGCGGTTATCGACAGCAAAAGCGCCGGGACCGGAGAAGAACAGGTAGAGGAAGACGAAGCAGAACAGGATGGCAGCGTCGCCCTGGTTGACGGCCGGGAAGAAGCTGTTCGGGGCATGCGCCATGAAATAGGCGACGGCCATTTGGCCGGCCAGCAGGAAGGCGACGGGACGGGTCAGCAGGCCGACGAGAATGAGGATGCCACCGACGAGCTCGAGAAGAGCCGCGAAGAGCATCAGCGGCGGAAGCGGGCCAGACATCTGCGAAGCTGGAAAGCCGAAAAGCTTCATCGTGCCGTGTTCGATGAACAGCAGCGCGGTGATGATTCTGAGAGCGGCCAGCCCATAGGGGCGATAGGCGGAAAGACGCTCGAAAGTTGACATAAAACCTCTCCATTTAAAACAATGCAGCCGAGCGTTAGCTTGTCCCCCGCAAGGATTGAACACACGGATCGCTGACGGCCGTTCACTTTTTCGACAGCGGGTAAACACCCGGCCGTGCGCCTTTATTCGGTGAAAAATCTCAGAGCGGAATGTTGTCGTGTTTCTTCCAGGGATTGGCGAGATCCTTGTTGCGCAGCATCTTCAGCCCGCGCGCCAGCCGCCGCCGGGTCGAATGCGGCATGATCACCTCATCGACATAACCGCGTTCGGCGGCGACGAAGGGGGACAGGAACCGGTCCTCGTACATTTTCGTATGGGCGGCGATCTTTTCCGGATCGGCGATATCCTTGCGGAAGATGATCTCGACCGCGCCCTTGGCGCCCATCACGGCGATCTGCGCCGTCGGCCAGGCATAGTTCAAGTCGCCACGCAGATGCTTCGACGCCATCACATCATAAGCGCCGCCGAAAGCCTTGCGGGTGATGACGGTGAGCTTCGGCACCGTCGCCTCGGCATAGGCAAAGAGCAGCTTGGCGCCATGCTTGATGAGCCCGCCATATTCCTGTGCGGTGCCCGGCAGGAAGCCCGGCACGTCGACGAAGGTGACGATCGGAATGTTGAAACAGTCGCAGAAGCGCACGAAGCGGGCGGCCTTACGCGAGGCGTCGCTGTCGAGCACGCCGGCCAACACCATCGGCTGGTTGGCGACGAAACCGACGGTGGAACCTTCGATGCGGCCGAAGCCGCAGACGATGTTGCCGGCAAAGCTCGCCTGGATCTCGAAGAAATCCCCCTCGTCCGCCACCTTCCGGATCAGCTCCTTGATGTCATAAGGCCTGTTGGCGCTCGCCGGCACCAGCGTGTCGAGCGAGACGTCGGTCTCCGTCACCGACTGGTAACATTCGATCTCGGGCAGCGGCGCGGTGTTCGAAAGCGGCAGGAAATCGATCAACCGGCGCACCTGTAAGAGCGTTTCGACATCATTGTCATAGGCGCCGTCGGCAATCGAAGAGCGCGTGGTATGCACCACGGCGCCACCGAGTTCCTCAGCGGTTACCGTCTCGTTGGTGACGGTTTTCACCACATCGGGGCCGGTGACGAACATGTAGGAGGTATCGCGCACCATGAAAATGAAATCGGTCATGGCCGGCGAATAGACGTCGCCGCCGGCGCAGGGGCCCATGATCACCGAGATCTGCGGGATGACGCCCGAGGCGAGCACATTGCGCTGGAAGACTTCGGCATAACCGCCGAGCGCGGCGACACCTTCCTGAATGCGGGCGCCGCCCGCGTCATAGATGCCGACGATCGGCGCGCGGTTCTTCAGCGCCATGTCCTGCACCTTCATGATCTTCTCGGCATGCGCTTCCGAAAGCGAGCCGCCGAAGACGGTGAAGTCTTTTGCGAAGACGAAGACCGTGCGGCCATTGACCGTGCCCCAGCCGGTCACGACGCCGTCGCCGGCAATACGGCTCTTGTCCATACCGAAATCGGTGGAGCGATGTTCGACGAACATGTCGAACTCCTCGAAGGAGCCTTCGTCGAGGAAAAGGTCGATACGCTCGCGCGCCGTCAGCTTGCCGCGCTTATGCTGAGCCTCGATACGTGTCTTGCCGCCGCCAAGGCGAGCGATGCCGCGGCGGCGTTCCAGTTCTTCGAGAATTTCCTTCATGCGATTTCCCTCACCGCCTGCGTGTTCGATATGCCCTAAAGCATGATGCCGAAAAGTGTGAGCGGTTTCCGGAGGACACCATGCTCTAACTCACTAATCTAGAACAGGATTCAGATTTACGTCCGACCGGGCCTAAAATCATCCTGTTCTAGCACTACGACCGCTGAGCGAGTAAACCGAGCGTATCCTGGCTGCCACATCCTCGGCGATGATTTCGTCGGCAAGCTTGGGATCGGCGGCCATGCTGGTCACGTCAAAGGCGCTGACAGCGATCACCGACCCATCCTCCACCGAAGCCGCGTCGACGCTGATCTTGGCGACGTTGCGGTCCTTCTGGAAACCGAGGCCTTTCTGGATTGATATCACGCGAATCGTCAGTACAACCCGCGGCAGCGCGGTATCACGCACGGTGGCGTTGATCGCGGCATTGACGCGGTCGTTGATGCCGGAGAGCAGCTCGGCCGGCATGTTCGGCCCGGAGAGAACGACAGCGCTGCGCACATCGTAGAGCGGCGCCGCAGGCTTCGGACCCAAAAGGCTGGCGCAGTTCGTGAGCGCAATACAGACGAGTACGGCCCGGCAAAAACACGACCTCAGCCAATTCATCACAAAATCCCGCACCGCCCCGTTGGAGTCGCAGATTTCGTCATAATGTCCGGGAAGGCAATATGTTTCAGGCGCTTAGGGCGAAAAAAACATCCGCGGCCGCCTTGAACTCGACAAAGCGCTTGGCGCGGCGCTCCTCGGCTTCCTCGTCACGCCCCCAATGCTCGATCGTCCAGTCCTCGTCGAGATGGGCAAGCGACCACACCTCTTCCACCGTCACCCGACCCTCGGCAAAGGCGAGTGCCAGGATCGCCGAACCGGTCAGCGTCGTGATGGTGTGGAGAGCGGCGAGCGCCATCGGGCTCTGATGCCGCGCCAGCGTGACGGCAAAGGCTGCGGTCGCCTCGCGCGGCTGCTCGTGGTGCATCACCCCCTCAATGAGGATGAAGCGGGCGCCCAGATCATTTGCCGCCCAGTCGATAACCTGATCCCAGCGCTCCCTCTGGCGCTCGACCAGCAGTTCGGGGCGGTCCGCGCGGTAGCAGAGGAGATCGCTCGAGGAAAAGCGCAGGATGTCTTCGAAGATCGCCTGCGCATTGGTGGCCACGCCGTCGAGCGCGGTGTTGACGAGCCGCGTCACCGGCATGGTCACGGGATCGATCTCCTGGCCTTGGGCTTGCCATTCGGCGGCGACAAGCTGCGCGAGCGCTTCGGTCGGCACGGCGAGAACTTGCCGCGCCGGCGTGCGCACCATCTTGCCGTCGAGCGTGATCGCAAAACCACCCTCATGTTGGGCAACGGCGACCTCGGCATAGAAGCGCTTCGGCAGCGGTTTCTTCATCTGAATTTGCGCCCGGCGGATGGGATCGGGATGGCTCAGGCCTTCGGAAAGATCGTTCAGCAGATCACGCATGGGCTCACCTCAGGAAAAATGGCGCAATATCTCGTTTGGATGATAGGCGATCGCATCGGCGCCATTGGCGATCAGCTCATCCACGCTGGCATAGCCCCAGGCAACGCCGATCGCCTTGGCGCCGGCAGCCTTTGCCATCTGCATATCGTAAACCGCGTCGCCAATGACAATGGCGTCACGCGGATTCATGCCGGTTTCGTCGCAGCACTCCGTCACCATGGCCGGATGCGGCTTTGACGGGCAATCGTCGGCGGTGCGGGCAACGACAAAATGCTGATCGAAACCGTGCGTCTCCATCACGAGGTTGAGCCCACGCCGGGATTTGCCGGTCACCGCCCCGATCAGCAGGTTCTCGCGGCCGCTGATCGCGTCGATCATCTCGCGAATGCCGGCAAACAGCGGCTCCCTGTAGTCGAGATCCTGGCGCACGACGGTAAACAGCGATTTATAATGCGCCGTCATGTCGATATCTTGCTGCTCGACATGCGGCCTGCCCTGCATGCGGGCAATCGCGATATCGAGCGACAGGCCGATAATGGCCTTGGTGTCCTCAAACCGCGGTTCCGGCTTGCCGAATTTATCGAAAGTCCGGCGCATGGTTTCGTGGATCAGCCCGGCACTGTCAACCAACGTGCCGTCGCAATCGAAAAGCGCAAGTTTCATTCGCTGTCCCTTTCGGCGCCGGCAAGGTCGAGACCGAGCAGGTTCCAGGTCTGCACCATATGCGGCGGCAGCGGCGCGCTGACGCGCAGGCGGCCACCGGATGGGTGCGGGATGTCGATGTGACGCGCGTGCAGATGCAACTTCTTCTGGATGCCGCCTGGAAAGTCCCAATTCGGATCGTCGTCGAAATATTTGGGATCGCCGATGATCGGATGGCCGATATGCAGGGCATGGACGCGCAGCTGGTGGGTACGGCCGGTATAAGGCTCCATTTCCAGCCACGCGAGGTTCTGCGCCGCCGTCTCCAGCACGCGGTAGAAGGAAATCGCATGATCGGCGCCGTCTTCGCCGTGTTTTGCGATGCGCATGCGGTCGCCATCGGCTGTCGGTTCCTTGACGAGCCAGGTCGAGATCTTGTCCTCGTGTTTGCGCGGCACGCCCTTGACCAGCGCCCAATAGGTCTTCTTGGTGTCGCGCTCGCGGAAGGCGGCCGTCAGTTTCTGGGCGGCGCCGCGGGTGCGGGCGATGACAAGAACACCTGACGTGTCGCGGTCGAGGCGGTGAACGAGCCGCGGCTTTTCGCCCTTGGGGCTGGTCCAGGCTTCGAGCATCTGGTCGATATGCCGGGCCACACCGGAGCCGCCTTGCACCGCAATACCGGGCGGCTTGTTGAGCACGATCACCTTTTCGTCCTCATGCAGCACCATCCGCGACAGGAGTTCGAAATCGCTGGAATGCTTGAGATCCTTGCCGGCGATCGGACCCGATTTCAGCTTCTCATCGACATCCAGCGGCGGCACGCGCACCGTCTGGCCGGGCTGCACGCGCGCATCCGATTTGACACGGCCGCCGTCGACGCGCACCTGGCCGGAGCGCAGCAGTTTCTGCAGCGGACCGAAGCCGAGCCCGGGAAAATGCACCTTGAACCAGCGATCGAGGCGCATGCCGGCTTCGTCGGGTTCAACCTTGATATGTTCTATACCAGCCATAAAAAATCTTTCGGAAATAACTGCACGGGCCGAGCCGGCGTTCTTGCCGCAGCCTTTAGAGCATTTTCATGCAAAACGGAAACCGGAATCAGACCAAAGCGCGCATGATGGCGAGCCCGGCGATGACCGCCGCCATCGAAAGGCCGACGCTAGCTACGATATAGATGCCGCCGGCGACGGCCTCGCCGCCCTCGAACAGCGAGATGGCGTCTAGCGAAAAAGCCGAAAAAGTGGTGAAGCCGCCGAGGAAGCCGGTGATGAGCAGCAGACGCAGTTCGGTTGAGGCGTTGAATTTTCGGGCGATCAGTTCCGCGAAGACACCGATGACGAAGCAGCCGACAACATTGACGGCGAGCGTGCCCCAGGGAAAGGCCGGCCCCATGAGCTTCAGCGCCCATCGGCCGGCATAATATCTAAGCACGGAACCGATGGCGCCGCCGACGGCGACGAGGAGAGCCTGGATCATGGGCGGAACATCCTGACTAGAACGCTTTCAATCGTGACGGAATAAATTCTTATAATTCAGTAAAATGCCAGAGGTTTTCTTAATGCTGGCGCCAACATCCTGCCGATACTGTGCCGGCATGACCCAGCTCCTTTCCATTTCGGCAAACACCGCTGCCATTGCCGCTGAAACGCTGAGAATACCGCAGCGTGTTGCGAACAGCACCGCCGCGCGTGAGTCGCGCCGTCTCGCGGACCGGCAATCGAAAGCCGAGAGCACCGAAGGGGTGGACGATCCATCCAGCATCATTCAATCAACCGAAGTGGCGCTCGACCTGATGACGAAGGGCAACCGCCAGCCGCAGGCCGGCCTGAAGCAGGCGCTGCAATCCTACGAAGATTTCTGAGGCTCCCGCCTTTCCAACGAAAAGCCCGCGTCGCGGGCTCTTCTATTTTGATCGGCTTTAACTCACTTGCCCTGGGCCGACAACACCTGCAGCACCAGGTCGACCTTGCCGGCCTTCTCGAAGGTCAACGTCACCGGCACGGTATCGCCCTGCTTGAACGGCGTTTTCACCTTCTGGAACATCAGATGCAGGTTACCGGGCTCAAGCTTGACGGTTTCACCCGCAGCGATGGCGATGCCATCCTTCAGCTGCCGCATCCGCATGACATTGTCTTTCGTTTCCATCGCATGGATCTGAACCTCGCCTGATATCGGCGAGGTTACCGACACCAGGCGATCGTTCGTCTGGCCGCTATTCTTCACCGTAAAGAAGCCGCCGCCGACCGGCTGGCCGGGCAGCATCGCTTTGGCGAAGCCGCCGGAGATTTCGAGGTCGCCGGCCTTGACTGTTTCGCCGGCCGGCACCGCGGCCGCCATACCCGACATGTCCATGCCGGCCATGTCGTGGTCGTGACCATGGCTGTCCCCCGCGACGATCTTCAAGAGCGGCGCCGGATTTTTCATCCCATGCGGGTCGCTGCCGTCCTTTGCCACCTGATCCCAGGCGGCCACCGCGTCGCCGCACATCTGGATTACCGGAAAGGCCAGCGACGTACCAGCCTCAACGCCCGATACCTTCCCCTGGATGACAAAGGTGTCGTAGAAATCGTCGGAGAGGTTACCGTTCTTCCAGCGGATCTCGACCGCGCCCGTCTTCACCTTGTCGCCGTGGTTGTCGTAGGTCTTCTGGTAGTCGCCTTTGATCACCTCGAGCTCCCAGCCGGCTTTCGGCTGCGGCTTGGCGAAGACGAAGCCTTCCGGGAGTTTGACCCGCACTTCAGTGGTCGCCTTGCCGTCGCAACCATGCGGCAGCTGCAGCGTGGCGAGAATGGTGGTTTCCTGTGTCGCCTCCTTGTTAAGGAAGGTCATATGGGCCTCGGCGCCGGCAAAGGCAGTTGCGGAAAGAAGCGCCGCAAGCGCGAAAGTCTTGGCAAATGTTTTGATGGTCTTCATCGGATATCTCCTCGCCGGCCGCGGACGCTGTTGGGCGGATCGGCATGCTTCATCATCGGTTGCAAAGGCAGGTCAGATGAGAACCGGTGGAGCGCGGGAATTCGCCCGACTGACGGCGCTGGCGCCGGCAACGGCTGATGTTTCGATCGGGGCATTGATGAGCGAGGCGAGCTTGCGCTCGAGCCAGGAACCTGCATCCGGCGTCGGCAGGATCACCGAGGCTGATAGCCGGCAGGCCTCGCAATTCGGCTTGAAGGCAACGGTCTTGCCGCCGGTGTCTTTCACCGTGACGCAGAGCGAGGCAAAGCTGCCGTCGGGCAGCATATAGGCGGCAGCGTCATAACCGTCGGAAGCGACAGCCTGCGGCGCCTGGTGGGCAAATCCGAGCAAAAGCAAGCTCAAGGCGCAAAGCATGCGCAGAAAGAGTGTTGCTTTCGGTTCGTTCTGCCGCATGAGATCCCCTTCAACAGCATGTCGCGATAGCCGGTTTCCCCTTGAATTGCAAAAGCAGATTTGCCGCAGTTCAGGGTCGGACCTGACTATCGCGACAAAAATTTGTTCGGCGACGACATTTGCCGCTTGCCAAGTACCGCAGCCGCCGGATAATTGCGCCAACCTTGTTGGGAGAATCCGGTGCTTTCGCCACCGGTGCCGAAGGAGCAACCGCCCCGGAAACTCTCAGGCCAAAGGACCAGCAAGGGGCAGACGGAACTCTGGAGAGAAGCGTTCTCGAAACGCTCGCCGAAGGGATAACAATCTCAGGCGTCAAGGACAGAGGGGGCTCAGGAGAGAAGTGCGCAGCCGCGCCTTCAGATTTGAGCCCGCGCCTTCGTGAGAAAGCGCAAACCCCGGAGGCGTCGTTTGGACGATACTGCTGCCCTGAAGAAAACCCCGCTGCATGCCCTGCATCTCCAGCTCGGCGCCCGGATGGTGCCGTTCGCGGGTTACGACATGCCGGTGCAATATCCCGCCGGCGTGATGAAGGAACATCTTCATACCCGTACTGAGGCCGGCCTCTTCGACGTCTCCCATATGGGTCAGGTAATCGTGAAGGCGAAGTCGGGCAGTTATGAAGATGCGGCGCTGGCGCTCGAAAGCCTGGTGCCGGTCGACATCCTCGGCCTTGCCGAGGGTCGCCAGCGCTACGGCTTCTTCACCGACGACACCGGCGGCATTCTCGACGATCTGATGATCACCCATGTCGACGACCACCTCTTCGTCGTCGTCAACGCTTCTTGCAAGGAGGCCGACCTCGCCCATCTGCAGGCCCATATCGGCGACCACTGCGACATCACGCTTCTGAACCGCGCTTTGATCGCGCTGCAGGGGCCGCGCGCCGTCGAGGTTCTCGCCGAACTCTGGGCCGATGTCGCGGCGATGAAGTTCATGGATGTGCGCCATTGCCGCCTGCACGACGTTTCCTGTCTCGTCTCGCGCTCGGGCTATAGCGGCGAGGACGGCTTCGAGATCTCCATCCCTACGGACAAGGCCGAGGATGTCACCATGCGGTTGCTCGAACATCCCGATGTTCAGGCGATCGGCCTCGGCGCCCGTGATTCGCTGCGCCTGGAAGCCGGTCTCTGCCTCTATGGCAACGATATCGACACCACCACCTCGCCGGTCGAGGCCGCTCTGGAATGGGCGATGCAGAAGGCCAGGCGAGGCAATGGCGCACGCGCCGGCGGGTTCCCGGGCTCCGGCCGCATCCTTTCCGAGCTCGAAAACGGCGCCGCCCGCCGCCGTGTCGGCCTGAAACCGGAAGGCAAGGCGCCGGTGCGCGGCCACGCTAAACTCTTCGCCGATGCCGAGGGCAAAGTCGAAATCGGTGAAGTCACTTCGGGCGGCTTCGGCCCCAGCGTCGAAGGCCCCGTCGCCATGGGTTACGTGCCGGTCTCCCATGCTGCGGCCGGCACGCTCGTCTACGCCGAGGTGCGCGGCAAATATCTGCCGATCACCGTCAGCGCCCTGCCCTTCGTCACACCGACCTACAAACGATAAACCCATTCCAGAGAGGACGAACAATGCTGAAATTTACCGAAGAACACGAATGGCTGAAGATCGAAGGCGGTGTTGCGACCGTCGGCATCACCAATTATGCCGTCGATCAGCTCGGCGACCTGGTTTTTGTCGAACTGCCGGAAGTCGGCGCGACCTTCTCCAAGAACGGTAATGCCGCGACCGTTGAATCGGTCAAGGCCGCTTCCGACGTCTATTGTCCGCTTGACGGCGAGATCACCGAGGTCAATCCGGCCATCGTTGCCGATCCGTCGCTGGTCAATTCCGATCCTCAGGGTGCCGGTTGGTTCTTCAAGCTGAAGCTTGCCAATGCCGCGGATGCCGACGGCCTGCTCGACGAGGCCGCCTATAAGGAGCTCACCGCGTAATGACGACGCCGACCGAATTCCAGTTCACCGATTATCAGCCCTACGATTTCGCCAATCGCCGCCATATCGGCCCCTCGCCGGCCGAGATGACCGACATGCTGAAGGTGATCGGTTATAACAGCCTCGACGGACTGATCGACGCGACGCTGCCGCCCTCGATCCGCCAGAAGGCGCCGCTCGTCTGGGGCGCGCCGATGACCGAGCGCGAGGCGCTCGACAAGCTGCGCGAGACCGCCAACAAGAACAAGGTGCTGGTCTCGCTGATCGGCCAGGGCTACTACGGCACGATCACGCCGCCGGTCATCCAGCGCAACATCCTGGAGAATCCCGCCTGGTACACGGCTTACACGCCCTATCAGCCTGAGATCAGCCAGGGCCGGTTGGAAGCCCTCTTAAATTACCAGACGATGATCTCAGACTTGACCGGCCTCGATGTCGCCAACGCCTCGCTGCTCGATGAGGCGACTGCCGCTGCCGAAGGCATGGCGATGGCCGAGCGCGTCTCCAAGTCGAAGGCCAAGGCTTTCTTCGTTGATGCCGACTGCCACCCGCAGACAATCGCCTTGATCCGCACCCGCGCCGAACCGCTCGGCTGGAGCGTCATCGTCGGCAATCCCTTCACTGATCTCGATCCCGTGGAGGTCTTCGGAGCGATCTTCCAGTATCCCGGCACGCACGGTCACGTGCATGACTTCACCGGCCTGATCGCACGCCTGCATCAGGCGGGCGGCATCGCCGTCGTCGCGGCCGATATCCTGGCGCTGACGCTGTTGAAATCGCCCGGCGAAATGGGCGCCGACATCGCGGTCGGATCCTCGCAGCGCTTCGGCGTCCCGGTCGGCTATGGCGGCCCGCATGCAGCCTTTATGGCGGTCAAGGACGCGATCAAGCGCTCCATGCCTGGCCGCCTCGTCGGCGTTTCGGTTGATGCCCGCGGCAATCGCGCCTACCGCCTGTCGCTGCAGACCCGCGAGCAGCATATCCGCCGCGAGAAGGCAACCTCGAACATCTGCACTGCCCAGGTGCTGCTCGCCGTCATGGCCTCGATGTATGCGGTCTTTCATGGGCCTGATGGCATCAAGGCGATCGCCCAGCAGGTGCACCAGAAGGCCGTGCTGATGGCCAAGGGCGTGGAAAAGCTCGGCTATAAGGTTGACCCCGAAAACTTCTTCGACACGATCACCGTCGATGTCGGCCATATGCAGGGCCTCATCCTGCGCGCCGCCGTCGCCGAAGGCGTCAATTTGCGCAAAGTCGGCGAAACCCAGATCGGCATGAGCCTCGACGAGCGCACCCGGCCGGCGACCCTCGAAGCCGTCTGGCGCGCCTTCGGCGGCAATTTCACCATTGCCGATTTCGAGCCCTCCTACCGCCTGCCGAAGGGCCTGCTTCGGACCAGTGACTACCTCACCCATCCGATCTTCCACATGAACCGGGCCGAAAGCGAGATGACGCGTTACATCCGCCGGCTCTCCGACCGGGATCTCGCCCTCGACCGCTCGATGATCCCGCTCGGCTCCTGCACGATGAAGCTCAATGCGACGGCGGAAATGCTGCCGATCACCTGGCCGGAATTTTCCGACATCCATCCCTTCGTGCCATCAGTCCAGGCGCTCGGCTACCGCGAGATGATCGACGACCTCACGGAAAAGCTCTGCGCCGTCACCGGCTACGACGCCTTCTCGATGCAGCCGAATTCCGGTGCGCAAGGCGAATATGCCGGCCTGCTGACGATCCGCAACTTTCATATCGCCAATGGCGAGGGCCATCGCGACGTCTGCCTGATCCCGACCTCGGCGCATGGCACCAACCCCGCCTCGGCCCAGATGGTCGGCATGAAGGTTGTCGTCGTCAAGGTGCGCGAGAACGGCGACATCGATCTCGACGATTTCCGCGCCAAGGCTGAGGAGCATGCGGCAAACCTTTCCTGCTGCATGATCACCTATCCCTCGACCCACGGCGTTTTCGAAGAAACGGTCAAGGAAATCTGCGAACTGGTGCACCAGCACGGTGGCCAGGTCTATCTCGACGGTGCCAACATGAACGCCATGGTCGGCTTGTCCCGTCCCGGTGACATCGGCTCCGACGTGTCCCATCTCAACCTGCACAAGACCTTCTGCATCCCGCATGGCGGCGGCGGCCCCGGCATGGGCCCGATCGGCGTCAAGGCGCATCTGGCGCCGCACCTGCCCGGCCATCCCGAGACCGACGGCCGTCCGGGCGCGGTGTCGGCCGCCGCCTTCGGCTCGGCTTCGATCCTGCCGATCTCCTGGAGCTACTGCCTGATGATGGGTGGCGAAGGCCTGACGCAGGCGACCAAGGTGGCGATCCTCAACGCCAACTACATCGCCGCCCGGTTGAAGGGCGCCTATGACGTGCTCTACAAGTCGAAGACCGGCCGCGTCGCGCATGAATGCATCATCGACACCCGGCCGCTGGTCGACAGTTCAGGCGTCACCGTCGACGACGTCGCCAAGCGCCTGATCGACTGCGGCTTCCATGCGCCGACCATGAGCTGGCCGGTCGCCGGCACACTGATGATCGAACCGACTGAAAGCGAGACCAAGGCCGAACTCGACCGTTTCTGCGAGGCAATGCTGGCGATCCGCGAGGAAGCCCGCGCCATCGAAGAAGGCCGCATGGACAAGGCCAACAACCCGCTGAAGAACGCGCCGCACACGGTGGAAGACCTCGTCGGCGAATGGGATCGGCCCTATAGCCGGGAACAGGCCTGCTTCCCGCCAGGCGCCTTCCGCGTCGACAAATACTGGTCTCCGGTCAACCGTGTGGACAACGTCTACGGCGACCGCAACCTCATCTGCACCTGCCCGCCGGTCGAAAGTTATGCCGAGGCGGCGGAGTAACGGCGGCGCCCGCTGTCCGGTGCGCACCTAGTATCTCCCCTCACCCTAACCCTCTCCCCGTTTTACGGGGAGAGGGGACGTGCCCTGCGTAAGGTAGATGGGGACGGAGAGGCCGCGGCACATCCCCTTCGCCCCGCGCGCGGGGGTCCGAAGGACGGGTCGAGCCCAGTGGCTCGACGCCGGCGGTGCCGGCAGACGGATGAGGGGCCGATCTCGCCGATTGGAAGGGTTGCCATCCCAGAACAGTGGGTTCAAATTTAACCTTTCTTAGCAAGTCTCTGTTAGCAATTCAAAATGGGCGGTTTCCACTCATCATGGATGTTGCCGCTGATCTCTGTTTTGCGTGCGGGTTCTTATGCGTCCATCGGCTGTGCCAGCAATTCTCCTCGCCACCCTGATCCTCTCGGGATGCGCCGCCAGTTCCGGCGCCGAAGATGTGCTCACCCCAGTGGCTTCGACGGAAACCACCAATGCGATCACGAAGCCGAGCGGCCCGATCCCGGCTGCTGCTGTGGGTGATGCTGCCCCGCAGACAAGCCCGCAGCAGCAGCCGCTGAGCTGGACAGGCCCGGTTGCGCAGCCGCAAGCGCTGCTACCCGCGGAAAGGCCGGTTGGCATGCCGATGCCGACGGAAAGACCCGTCGCGATGCTCATGCCCGACAATCCGGCAATCGATCCCGGTATCGGCACGAAATCGCCGTCGCGCGGGCGGATCTACGGCCACCGCTTCCGCGACGCCAAGCCGATCAATTTCGGCAGAACCTCGCCGAGAAATCTGGCCGTGCACGGCGTCGACGTATCGCGCTGGCAGGGCGAGATCGACTGGGAGACGCTGCGAAAGCAAGGCGCGAACTTCGTCTACATCAAGGCGACGGACGGTGGCGATCACCTCGACCCAATGTTCAAGAAGAACTGGCGACGCGCCAAGGAAGCCGGCCTGAAACACGGCGCCTATCACTTCTTCTACTGGTGCCGGACAGCCGGCGAACAGGCCGACTGGTTCATCCGCAATGTGCCGAAGGAAGCAAACGCGCTTCCGCCCGTCATCGACGTCGAATGGAATGGCGAATCGAGCTGCAAGCGGCGCATTTCGCCCGCCCGCGTCCGGGAAAAGATGCAGGTCTTCATGGACAAGCTGGAGCGTCATTACGGCCAGCGCCCGATCATCTACACGGCGCCGGATTTCTACCGCGACAATCTGAAGGGCCAGATGCTCGACTATCCCTTCTGGCTGCGCTCGGTCGCGGCCCACCCGTCCAAGGTCTATCCGGGCCGCAAGTGGGTCTTCTGGCAATATTCCGGCTCTGGCCTCTCCGACGGCGTCGACGGCAAGATCGACCTCAACGTCTTCAACGGCAACGAAAGCGATTGGCACGACTGGGTGGCATCGCGATAGCGAAGCTGATTCCTGTGCCAATCCGGAACATACGGACGCACATCCTGTAGGCCTTTGCTAACGCAACGCCTTCAGCCTTCTCTAAATCCTTGCGGGTAAAAGACGATCATCCAGTTCTGGGGAAACGGCTGATGAGCATATCGGGCATTACGAACACTGCTCTTTCGGGAATGCGGGCGCAGACGACGCGGATCGGCGCGATCGCCAACAACATCGCAAATAGCAGCACACCTGACTACGCCAGGCTGAACACCAGCCTCACTGCCGTTACATCAGGTGGTGTCAAAGCCGTCGTCAGCCCGACGGCGTCGGACGTCGATCCCGCCACCGAACTGACCGACCTGCTCGAAGCCGAACTGGCCTACAAGGCGAACGCCGTGGTCTTCGAGACCGGCGCGGATCTGTGGGAAATGCTAATGAGCATTACGCGCGATTGAGCGCTCCGTCCTAAGATAGGTCGCGCCATTCTACGCCGTCGCGATTCTTCAGGAATGCGCTGGCTCGCTCTGGCGCTGTGCGGCAAGGGCCGCTAAATCGGCGGGTTTCAGCTCGACGGATTCGCCGCATCCGCAGGCCGATGTCTGGTTCGGGTTGGTGAAGGTGAAGCCGGAGCGCAGCGTCGTCTGCTCGAAACCCATCTCTGTACCGAGCAGATAGAGCACGGCCGATGGTTCGACCCAGACCCTGGCGCCGTCGCGCTCGATCAGGTCGTCCTTGGCGTTGGGTTCGGTGACCAGATCGATGGTATATTCCATCCCGGCGCAGCCGCCCTTCTTGATGCCGACGCGAACGCCCTTGGCCTCCGGGCCGGATTTTTCCACGATCGCCTTGACGCGGGCCGCAGCCCCGTCCGTCATGCTCATCACTGCAAAGCCCATCGGCTTCATCTCCTTCCACAACCGGGGTCAAGATCCGGTGCTTCGTGATTCAAATGTAGTCGTCCGAGGTAAACGGATCAATACCGCGGGATGTCAGTACCAGCCGACGGCGACCTGCGCCTCTTCCGACATGCGGTCCGGCGTCCACGGCGGATCGAAGGTCATTTCGACCTCGACGCCGGACACGCCTTCAACGGCACCGACGGCGTTTTCCACCCAGCCCGGCATCTCGCCGGCCACCGGGCAGCCCGGGGCGGTCAGCGTCATCATGATCTTCACCATCCTGTCGTCCTCGATGTCGATCTTGTAGATCAGACCGAGTTCGAAGATGTCGGCGGGAATTTCCGGATCATAGACGGTCTTCAGCGCGCCGATGACGTCGTCGCTCAGCCGTGCCAGTTCATCGGCCGGGATGCTGGAATGCACGATGCCTTCGCGCACGTCGATCTTCTGTTCGCTTTCGTCCAGGCTCATCACGGACACTCCTCAAGCAAAGAACTTGCGCGCATATTCAAGCGCATCGGCCAGGGCATCGACCTCGGCGCGGGTATTGTACATGCCGAAGGATGCACGGCATGTGGAGGTGACGCCGAAGCGTTTCAAGAGCGGCATGGCGCAATGCGTGCCGGCGCGCACCGCAATGCCCTGTCGGTCGATCACCATCGAGACGTCGTGGGCGTGGATGCCGGCAAGCTCGAAGGAAAAGATACTGCCCTTGTCGGGCGCCGTTCCGAACATGCGCAGTGAATTGACCGATTTCAGCCGTTCCACAGCATAAGAGGCAAGATCGGCCTCATGCCGGGCAATCGCCTCGCGGCCGACCTTCTCCATATAGTCGAGCGCATAACCGAGCCCGATCGCCTGGACGATCGGCGGCGTGCCGGCCTCGAAGCGATGCGGCGGATCGTTGTAGGTGACCGCATCCTCGGCGACCTCGAAGATCATCTCGCCGCCGCCCTGGAAAGGACGCATCTGGGCAAGCCGTTCCTTCTTGCCGTAGAGAACGCCGATGCCCGACGGGCCGTAGAGCTTGTGGCCGGTCATGACGTACCAGTCGCAATCGATATCCTGAACGTCAACGGGCAGGTGCACGGCGCCCTGGCTGCCGTCGATCAAGACCGGAATGCCGCGTTCATGGGCGATGCGGCAGACTTCCTTGACGGGGACGATCGTGCCGAGCGCATTCGACATATGGGTGATGGCGACGAGCTTGGTGCGCTCCGTCAGGCTCTTTTCGAAATCCTCGATATGGAAGGCGCCCTCGTCGTCCACCGGCACCCAGACCAGTTTGGCGCCCTGCCGCTCGCGAATGAAATGCCAGGGCACGATGTTGGAGTGGTGCTCCATGATCGTCAGGACGATCTCGTCACCTTCGCCGAGCTTGGGCATGCCCCAGCCATAGGCGACGGTGTTGATCGCTTCCGTCGAATTCTTGGTGAAGACGATGTCGTTGACCGACGGGGCGTTGAGGAAACGGCGGACCTTTTCGCGCGCCGCCTCATAGGCATCGGTCGCGGCATTGGAGAGATAGTGAAGACCGCGATGCACGTTGGCGTATTCATGGGCGTAGGCATGCGAGATCGCGTCGATCACCGACTGCGGCTTCTGGGCCGAGGCGCCATTGTCGAGATAGACCAGCGGCTTGCCGTGCACCTTCTCCGCCAGGATCGGAAAATCCCGGCGGATGGCTTCGACGTCGTATTGCGTGGCCGGCACGATCTTGTCCATTGTTATATCCGATCAGGCGTGCTTTTCGAGCCAGGCCGAAATCACGCCTTCCAGCACCTCGACCAGGGCTTCGTCTTCCAATTCCTCGACGATCTCGGCGACGAAGGCGTTGACGAGCATTGCCCGCGCCTTCTTCTCCGGAATGCCGCGCGCCATCATGTAATAGAGATGATTGGCGTCGATATCGGTCACCGTCGCGCCGTGGCCGCATTGGACGTCGTCGGCGAAGATCTCGAGCTCGGGCTTGACCGAGAATTCGGCATCGTCGGACATCAGCAGCGTGTTGCAGGCCATTTTGGCGTCGGTCTTCTGTGCATCGGGCGCCACCCGGATCATGCCCTGGAAGACGCCCTTAGCGCGGTCGAAGACGACATTGCGGATCACCTCGGTCGAGCCGGTATGCGGCACGTCGTGACCGAGCACCATCGTCACGTCGGTATGGCTGTCGGCTCCAAGCAGGTTGATGCCGCGCAGGGTGAGGTCGGCGCCCTCGCCCGTCACCTTGATGTGCAATTCCTGACGCACCAATTTGCCACCGGCATTGATGACGAACAGGCGAAGCTTGGCGTCAGCGCCGAGATCGACGCGGATCTGGCCGAGATGCGTATCGTCGGCGCCCTGCTGCTGCAGGATGATCCAAGTCAGCTCACTGCCTTTGCCGATGGTGATGTCACTGATATGGGACACTAAGGCAGCATCGCCCGTCACCGCGCGGTGACGCTCGATAACGGTTGCCTTGACGTTGGCGCCGAAGGAAACGGGAAGGCGCGTATGCGTCTGCCCGCCGGCATGGATGAACTGGATCTCGAGCGGATTTTCAAGCTCGGTATCATCAGGCACGTCGACCACATAGCCGTCGCGCACGAGACTGCCATTGATGCGGCCGACCGCATCGTCGCTGCCGAGCGCATCGAGCCCGACTGCGGCCGAGCCGTCGCGCAGACTTTCGCTATAGGCGGACACGCCAAGAGCCTCTGCGGCCGCCTTCTGATTGGCATGGCCCTGGATCACCGCCAGCACCCTGGAACCCGCGACGAGTGGCTCGAGCGGGTCGGAGCCGGCATCGCCCGTCTGCGGTGGCAAGGCGCGCAGCAGGCTTTTGAAATCAGTGTAATGCCAGGCTTCGATGCGGCGCGTCGGCAGACCGGCCTTCTTCAGGTCATCGAGAAGCCGGTCGCGCAGCGCCGTCACCGCGCCGTTGCCCGGGAGGTCGCCGATCTGCTGATTGAAGGCCTCGATCAGCGCCGTTTCGGCCGCAGTCAGGCGGCTCGTCGTCTGCATGTTCATGGAGGTTGTCCTTTCCACCCGAACTCAGGCCGCCGTGCCGATGATATCGGCGTAGCCGTTGGCTTCGAGCTCATGCGCCAGCGTCTTGTCGCCCGACTTGATCACCTGGCCCTTGTAGAGCACGTGGACGGTATCCGGAACGATATAGTCGAGCAGGCGCTGATAGTGAGTGATGACAACGACGGCGCGATCGGGCGAACGCAACGCGTTGACACCGTCGGCGACGATCTTCAGCGCATCGATGTCGAGGCCGGAATCGGTTTCGTCGAGCACGCAGAGCTTCGGCTCCAGCAGCGCCATCTGCAGGATCTCGGCGCGCTTCTTCTCGCCGCCGGAGAAACCGACATTGAGCGGACGCTTCAGCATCTCGGTGTTGATGTGCAGCTTGGCCGCGGCATCCTTGACGCGGCGCATGAAGTCCGGCGTCGTCAGCTCGGCCTCGCCGCGTGCTTTGCGCTGCTCGTTCATGGCGACCTTGAGGAATTGCATGGTGGCGACACCCGGGATTTCGACCGGATACTGGAAGGCGAGGAAAATGCCCTTGGCGGCGCGCTCGGCAGGATCGAGCTCGAGGATGCTCTCGCCATTATAGAGGATGTCGCCTTCGGTCACTTCATAATCTTCGCGGCCGGACAGCACATAGGAGAGCGTCGACTTGCCGGAGCCGTTCGGCCCCATGATAGCGGCCACTTCCCCGGCCTTCACCGTCAGATTCAGACCACGGATAATCTCGGTGCCGTCTTCGGCGATGCGGGCATGAAGGTTTCTGATTTCAAGCATCTTTGTCTTTCCTGTTATCCGGCGGATTTCAAGGATCCGCCCAATTGACCGCTCGCGCTGGTCTCGATCCGTCATCCTCGGGCTTGTCCCGAGGATCTAAGCCCTCAATTGTAATCGCTCTACTCCCGCGTATTCGGATGCGGTCGATAGACATTCTCAATTTCATCAATCCGCTCATAAAGGTCTATCCAGGTCGGATTGAGCTCCTCTATGAGCTTGATTTTCCACTCGCGCATATAGCGCTTCAGAGATTTCTCTCGCTGGATCGCCAACACGATGTTCGGATGGTTCTCGAACCAAACGAGATTCTTTGCTCTGTATTTCTGCGTGAAACCCTTATGGATTTCGTTGCGGTGTTCCCATATGCGACCGTGCAGATCACTCGTAACGCCGGTGTAGATCACGCCCCGCGGTTTGTCGGACATCATATAGACAAAACCAGTCATCCCTGTCCTTGACCGCAGCAGATCCTCGGGACAAGCCCGAGGATGACGGAGGCTGTGTTTTAGCCGACACTCCCCTCAAGCGAAATGCTGATCAGCTTCTGCGCCTCGACGGCAAATTCCATCGGCAGTTCCTGCAGAACTTCCTTGACGAAGCCGTTGACGATCAGGGCGATCGCCGCCTCGGTCGGGATACCGCGCTGCAGGCAGTAGAACAGCTGGTCCTCGGAGATCTTCGAGGTCGTCGCTTCATGCTCGAACTGCGCCGTCGAGTTCTTCGCCTCGATGTAGGGCACGGTATGGGCGCCGCACTTGTCGCCGATCAGCAGCGAATCGCATTGCGTGAAGTTGCGTGCGTTCGACGCCTTGCGATGAGCCGAGACCTGGCCGCGGTAGGTGTTGTTGGAAACGCCAGCGGCAATACCCTTGGAGACGATGCGGCTCGACGTGTTCTTGCCGAGATGGATCATCTTGGTGCCGCTGTCGATCTGCTGATGGCCATTGGACACGGCAATCGAATAGAACTCGCCGCGGCTGTCGTCGCCCCGCAGGATGCAGGACGGGTACTTCCAGGTGATCGCCGAGCCGGTTTCGACCTGCGTCCAGGAGATCTTCGAGCGGTCGCCGCGGCAATCGCCACGCTTGGTGACGAAATTGTAGATGCCGCCCTTGCCTTCGTTATCGCCAGGATACCAGTTCTGGACGGTGGAATATTTGATCTCGGCATCGTCGAGAGCCACGAGTTCGACCACGGCGGCATGCAGCTGGTTTTCATCGCGCTGCGGGGCCGTGCAGCCTTCAAGGTAGGAGACGTAGGCGCCTTCCTCGGCGATGATCAGCGTGCGCTCGAACTGGCCGGTACCCTTCTCGTTGATGCGGAAATAGGTGGAGAGCTCCATCGGGCAGCGAACGCCCTTCGGCACGAAGACGAAGGAACCGTCGGTAAACACCGCCGAATTCAGCGTCGCGTAATAATTGTCCGAGGTCGGCACGACCGAGCCGAGATATTTGCGGACGAGATCGGGATGTTCGCGGATCGCTTCCGAAATCGACATGAAGATCACGCCGGCCTTCTTCAGCTCCGCTTTGAAGGTGGTGACGACCGAGACGCTGTCGAAAACCGCATCGACGGCAATCTTCGGCTTTTCGACCCCGGCCAGGATCTCCTGCTCACGCAGCGGGATGCCGAGCTTCTCATAGACCTTCAACAGTTCCGGATCTACCTCGTCAAGCGACTTCGGACCCGGTGCGCTCTTCGGCGCGGCGTAATAATGGATGTCGTTGAAATCGATCTTCGGATAATTGACGCGCGCCCAGGTCGGCTCTTCCAGCGTCAGCCAGCGCCGATAGGCCTCCAGACGCCATTCCAGCATCCATTCCGGCTCCTGCTTCTTGGCCGAAATGAAGCGGATGATATCCTCGGACAGGCCCTTGGGCGCCTTATCCATCTCGATGACAGTCTCGAAACCGTATTTGTACTGGTCCACATCGATCAGGCGCACCTGGTCGATCGTTTCCTGCACGGCAGCCATTTCGTTCTCCAATCTCGCCGGATACAAGGTTCGGCAGCTTGTAGCGTATATGGGCAATTTCCTTGCCCTGATGGTCGGGCAAATCCTTGCCCTGTTAGTCGGGCAAATCCTTGCCCTGATGTAAGAGGCCAAAAGGGACTTTTCAGCCCGGTTGGCAAGCGGAAATTTGCATTTCCGCAAGTTTATGATGCGGTCAGGCCGCCTCCCCCGCCGGTCTGCGCCGGCAGGCGATCTTGGCAAAAGCGGCAATAGCCCTGTCGATGTCCTCTTCCGTCGTCGAGAAGCCAAGCGAAATCCGCAGCGCACCGAGCTTGGCGTCGCGTCCCATCGCCGTCAGCACGTGGCTTTCGCCGAGCCGGCCGGACGAGCAGGCCGAGCCCGCCGAAAGCGCCACGCCCTCGAGATCGAAGGCGATCTGCCCGGTCTCGGCCTTCAATCCCGGCAGGGTGAAGAAGATCGTATTGGCGACTCGCTCGCCGCCCTCGCCGTGGATGATCACGTCGGCCGCCTCCTGGCGCATACCGGCTTCCAGCCGCTGGCGCAGTGCGCCGATGGCGACGTTGCGCGTCTCCCGCTCATTCGCTGCCACCTCGGCCGCCGCACCGAAACCGATCAGCGCCAGCGAATTCTGCGTCCCCGACCGGTGACCTCGCTCCTGTCCGCCGCCCTGGATCAGTGGCCGCGGCATCAGCGCCTCGCCGCGCGCGATCAGCGCACCGGCGCCCTTCGGCCCGCCGATCTTGTGTGAGGAGACGATGATGAAATCGGCGCCGAGCCTGTCGATATCGAGCGCGATGCGGCCGGCCGCTTGCACGGCATCGACCACAAAGAGCCCGCCATGGGAGTGAACGATCTTTGCCGCCGCCTCGACCGGCTGGACGATACCGGTCTCGTTGTTGACAAGCATGATGGCGACCATCGGCAGGCCAGCGGCCTTGTCATGGGCATCGAGCAGGCTAGCGAGCGCGTCGAGATCGACGGTCCCGGCCTCCGTCACCGGGATCTCCGTCATCTTTTCCTTGGCGAAACGTCCGCCTTCGCGCACGGCCGGATGCTCGACCGCCGAAAAGTAAAGGTGGCCGAGCCGAAGCGGCGTCCGGCCCATGCGAAAATCCGGCGTCAGCACCAGATTGGCGGCTTCCGTCGCGCCGCTAGTGAAAACCACATTGCCGGCATCGGTGCCGGCCAGTGCCGCCACCTTGCGTCGTGCGCCTTCGATGGCGGCGCGCGCGGCGCGGCCCTCTCCATGCACGCTGTTCGGATTACCAAACAGGTCGATGGCGCGCATGATCGCCTCGCGCGCTGCCGGATGCAGCGGCGCTGTGGCATTCCAATCGAGATAAAGGCGTGGCGGCGCCATGTCTTCAGTCCTGCGCTTGACGAGCTTGCTTCAGCACCCGCGGCTCATTTTTCTTGAAATTTCCGCCGGGCTTGCCTTATGACACGTTCCACGAAGCCGTGGATCGCCATGCAAGTTTCGAATTGTTCTAAACTGCGTTTTAGAAAAGCTGACAACGTTAGTCAAGTCATGTTGTCGTCCAACGCAGCGCGAACGCGAAATAAAACCCGGAGTACCAATGCCCGAAGTAATTTTCAACGGCCCAGCCGGCCGTCTTGAAGGCCGCTACCAGCCCTCCAAGGAAAAGAGCGCGCCCATCGCCCTGATCCTGCATCCGCATCCGCAGTTCGGCGGCACGATGAACAATCAGATCGTCTACCAGCTCTTCTACATGTTCCAGAAGCGCGGGTTCACGACGTTGCGCTTCAATTTCCGGGGCATCGGCCGCAGCCAGGGCGAATTCGACCACGGCGCCGGCGAACTGTCGGATGCCGCCTCGGCGCTCGACTGGGTGCAGAGCCTGCATCCCGATTCGAAGACCTGTTGGGTCGCCGGTTATTCCTTCGGTTCCTGGATCGGCATGCAGCTCCTGATGCGCCGGCCGGAGATCGAAGGCTTCATGTCAATCGCCCCGCAGCCCAATACCTACGACTTCTCGTTCCTGGCGCCCTGCCCCTCCTCCGGCCTGATCATCAACGGCGAGGCCGACAAGGTGGCGCCGGAAAAGGACGTCAACGGCCTCGTGGAGAAGCTGAAGACCCAGAAGGGCATTCTCATCACCCATCGCACCGTCCCCAACGCCAACCACTTCTTCAATGGTCAGGTCGAGACGCTGATGAGCGAATGTGAGGACTATCTTGACCGCCGCCTCAACGGCGAACTGGTGCCGGAGCCGGCCGCAAAGCGGATCCGCTGACCTCATAGAGCCGGCGTCCGCTCGATGCGGCACGTCCGGCCGCACCGGCTCCCTTGTGCCTGAACAGATCACTTACCCTGTCCATCATCACGAGGCGCTGGGCCTTCCCGGCCGCATATCGGCGGTCATCTCGAAAGCGGCATCGAGGCCTCCATCGATCAGGATCGGCGTACGTTCGCGCATGCCGATCTTCCTGAGAACGCGCTGCGAGGCGATATTTTCGGGATGGGTGAAGGCGATGAAGCCAAGCGCAAATCTCCTATCGAAAAACCAGTCGGCCAGCGCGCTTGCCGCTTCCGTTGCCAGGCCCTTGCCCCACACTTCCTCGCTCAGGGAATAACCGAGTTCGAACTGCTCACTCCTGAACCGCGAAATGCCGGCGCGGCCAATGAACCGGCCGTCCTCCCCGAGAAGCTTGTATTTGGTCGTGCCATCGCGCGCCTGTTCCTCAAACCAGCCCCGCACCCGCTGTTCCGCCTTCTCGAGGCTCCATGGCGTGTTCCCGGGCAGATATCGCGTCGTCGCCATCGTCGAATGCAGCCGCTGTACCAACGGCGCATCGGCTTGGTCCCACATGACGAAGGTGAGCCGCGGCGTTCGGAGGATCACCCTATCCTCATTCATGGCCTTGCCAGCAAGCCGCCGCTGACCGGGATCTCGACCCCGGTGGTGCCGGGAAAGGTCAACGGCAATCCATCCAGCGAGCGGACGGCGAGATAGGCCCAGGCCTCGGCCTCCATCGCGTCGCCGTCAAAACCCGCCTCCTCCGCGGTCAAAACCTTCGATCCAAGCGCTTCGGCCATGACTGAAAACTCAGCCATCAAGGTGGCGTTAAGCCGCCCGCCGCCGCAGACAATATAGATCGACGGCTTCTCAGGCAGGAAACCGGCGGATTTGACGATCGAGGCGGCAGCGACATGAGCGAGTGTGCGGGCGCCGTCTTCGAGGCTCGCGTCGCCCTGATGAAGCGGCGCGAAATCGCCGCGGTCAAGCGACCGGCGGACATTGCCGCGGAAGAACGGGCTCTCCAGATATCGCTGCGCCAGGGCGGCGACCACCTTGCCGCGTCCGCCGATCTCGCCGCCGGAATCATAGGTTTTGCCGGTCTGCATCTCCACCCATTGGTCGATCAGCGTATTGCCCGGGCCGCTGTCGAAGGCCGATATGCGGCCGTCAGGGCCGATCGAGGTCAGATTGGAGATGCCGCCGATGTTGACGAAGCACACCGCTTCCCCCGCCTGCTGGAATTTTCCCGCGAGTGCGGCGTGATAGGCCGGCACCAGCGGCGCGCCCTGCCCACCATGGCGCACGTCGTTGGCGCGCATGTCGTAGACCACCGATATGCCGGTTCGCCGGGCGAGGTCGCCGCCGTCGCCGATCTGAATCGTCAGTCCTTCGTCGGGCCGGTGAAGCACGGTCTGGCCATGAAAGCCGAGAACATCGACGGCATCGGCTGACAGCCCGAAACGCTCAAGGAATGCCGTAACGGCAATTGCATGCCGCTTGGTCAACTCAAGCTCGATGTCACGAAGTTCCGCGGGTCGCTCGCGCCTATCGGTTAGCGGACGCGCCAGGTCCAGCGCCCGCTTGAGCCGCTCGCGAAATTCGGCCTCATACGGCACGCCCAGGAATGGCCCGCGCTCGATGAAGCCGCGGCCGTCTGTCTTGACTAGCGCGACGTCGATTCCATCCATCGACGTGCCGCTCATCAGGCCGATCGCGGTTCTGATCACGTCCATGAGGCTTGCCTCCCATGCGATTCACGGATGCACTTTTGTAAAAACAGTGCTAAACGCGCCGCGACAGATCAACAACAACGAAGTTGCGCAAGGCCACACGGGACCGAACGCAGACACCAAGAGACGAAAGCCATGTCCGAGTTCAAGTCCGATTTCCTCCGTACGCTGAAAGAGCGCGGCTTCATTCATCAGATCTCTGATGAGCGCGGCCTCGACGACCTGTTCGCCAAGGAAACCGTGACGGCCTATATCGGCTACGACCCGACCGCATCCAGCCTCCATGTCGGCCATCTCACGCAGATCATGATGCTGCACTGGCTGCAAGCGACGGGCCACCGGCCGATTTCGCTGATGGGCGGCGGCACGGGCATGGTCGGCGATCCCTCCTTCAAGGAGGAAGCGCGCAAGCTGATGACGATCGAGACGATCGAGCAGAATATCGCCTCGATCAAGAGCTGCTTCTCGAACTATCTTGATTACGACAAGCCCGGAAACGCCGCGCTGATGATCAACAACGCCGAATGGCTGCGCTCGTTGAATTACCTCGAATTCCTGCGCGATGTCGGCCGCCATTTCTCGGTCAACCGCATGCTGTCCTTCGACAGCGTGAAGACGCGCCTTGACCGCGAACAGTCGCTGTCTTTCCTGGAATTCAACTACATGATCCTCCAGGCTTATGATTTCGTCGAACTGGCCAAGCGCTACGATTGCCGTCTGCAGATGGGCGGTTCGGATCAGTGGGGCAATATCGTCAACGGCATCGATCTCGGTCACCGCATGGGGACGCCGCAGCTCTATGCGCTGACCTCGCCGCTGCTGACCACCTCGTCCGGCGCCAAGATGGGCAAGTCGGCCTCCGGCGCGGTCTGGCTGAACGCCGACCTGCTTCCCGTTTATGACTTCTGGCAATATTGGCGCAACACCGAGGACGCCGATGTGCCGCGCTTCCTCAAACTCTTCACCACCCTGCCGATGGATGAAATCGCACGGCTTTCGGCAATCGGCGGGTCGGAGTTGAATGAAGTCAAAAAGATCCTGGCAACCGAAGTCACCGCGATCCTGCACGGCCGTCCGGCAGCCGAACAGGCTGCGGAGACGGCGCGCAAGACCTTCGAGGAAGGCGGGCTCTCCGAAAACCTGCCTTCCGTCGAGATCCCGGCCATCGAACTCGACGGCGGCATCGGCCTGCTGTCGCTGATGGTCCGCGCCGGCCTTGCCGGCTCCAACGGCGAGGCCCGCCGCCACGTCCAGGGCGGCGCGGTGCGCATCAACGACGAGGCGGTCAGCGACGAACGCCGCCTGATCGGCAGCGACGAAATCACCGCCGACGGCGTCATCAAGCTGTCGCTCGGCAAGAAGAAGCACATCCTGATCCGCCGCGCGGCGTAAGCGGCGGCTTAAATAAAACAGAGACAACGGCCGGCGATTGAGCCGGCCGTTTTCGTTTCGCTGAAGCCGTGGCGAGTCAGAAGATCACTCAACCCCGGACCGAGATATCGCATCCGTTCGTTCGACCACTTGAAAGAAATAGGGTGGCGGATTGACGTCTGTAGCGGGCGGCACGCGTGACCACCAGCTGATTGAGAAGACCGGCGGGGTGACCGTCGCGTCGAGGGGAACCATGAGGATATGGTCGGAGCGGACGGGCGCCGGCCTCAGTCGCGCTCCCTTCTCTGCGGCATAGGAAAACTGGTGGCCAGACGTGATCGCGATCACGGCGGCAAATGCGAAAGAGATTGTCCGAGCACACAGCATGGCATTCTCCGCCGGCCGTCGATTTCCGGCCGAACCCTATTTTACATCAGAACTTGCTAAAATGCTCAAGCGTCGATCACGAATTTGTCGGTCGCGGTTGCGCACCAGCCGTGAACCCTCACCACCCTTCCGGAACCTTTTCCGTCCGGCGGGATTTGCGACCAGATGGATTTGGAGCGCCGGCATGATCAATGACCTCTGGTACAAAAACGCCGTCATCTACTGCCTGTCCGTCGAGACCTTCATGGATGCGAACGGTGACGGCGTCGGCGATTTTCAGGGACTGATGCGCCGTCTCGACTATCTCTCCGGCCTCGGCGTGACAGCGATCTGGCTGATGCCGTTTCAGGCGTCTCCCGGTCGTGACGACGGTTACGACGTCTCCGACTATTACAATGTCGACCGGCGCTACGGTTCGCTCGGCGATTTCGTCGAATTCACCCACGGCGCCAAGCAGCGCGGCATCCGGGTGCTGATCGATCTGGTGATCAATCACACCTCGAAGGATCATCCCTGGTTTCAGGACGCCAGAAGCGATCCGAATTCGCGCTATCGTGAATGGTACGTCTGGTCGGACAAAAAGCCTGCGAATGCGGATCAGGGCATGGTTTTCCCTGGCGTCCAGAAGACCACCTGGACCTATGACGAAAAAGCCAAGGCCTATTATTTCCACCGCTTCTACGATCACCAGCCCGATCTCAACACCTCCAACCCAGAGGTCCAGGCGGAGATCCTCAAGATCATGGGCTTCTGGATCCAGCTCGGCGTCTCGGGCTTCCGGATGGATGCCGCCCCTTTCATCATCGCGACGAAAGGTGCCGAGGTCGCCAAGCCGGTCGAGCAGTTCGACATGCTGCGGAAGTTTCGCGAGTTCCTGCAATGGCGCCTCGGCGACTCCATCGTGCTGGCGGAGGCCAACATCCTGCCGAAGGATAATTTCGAATATTTCGGCGACGATGGCGACCGCATGCAGATGATGTTCAATTTCCAGGTCAACCAGACGCTGTTCTATGCACTCGCGACGGCCGATACCCGCCCGCTGAAGAAGGCGATGGAGGCCACCAAGCCGCGCCCGGCAACTGCCCAATGGGGGCTGTTTCTTCGCAACCACGATGAATTGGATCTCGGTCGTCTGACGGATAAGCAGCGCAACGCAGTATTTGCCGCGTTCGGACCCGAGAGGGACATGCAGCTTTATGACAGAGGCATTCGTCGTCGCCTGGCGCCTATGCTTGGCGGCGACCGGCGCAGGATCGAGATGGCCTACAGCCTGCTATTCTCGCTGCCCGGAACTCCAGTCATCCGCTACGGCGATGAAATCGGCATGGGTGATGATTTGTGCCTGCCGGAGCGCAATTGCGCGCGCACCCCGATGCAATGGTCGACGGAGCCGGAAGGCGGCTTCACCAAAAGCCAAAAACCCATTACGCCGGTCATCAAGGACGGCCCCTACGGCTTCGAACATATCAACGTCGCCGTCCAGCGGCGCGACCCGAACTCGCTCCTGAACTGGACCGAGCGAATGATCCGAATGCGCAAGGAGGCTCCCGAAATCGGTTGGGGCGATTTCTCGGCGGTCGACACAGGCGACGACGGCGTACTGGCGCTGCGGTATGACTGGCGCGGCAATTCGGTGCTGATCCTGCACAACCTGCATCCGCACCCGTCGGAAATAAGCTTCGATCCCGATGTCGGTGAACAGGGGCGAAAGTTGATTGATATTGCCGAGGGTGCGAGCAGCGAGGCGGACGACAAAGGGTGCCATAAGGTCATGCTCGATGCCTATGGCTATCGCTGGTATCGCGTCGGCGGTCTCGACTATCTCCTCAGGCGGAAGGACATTTAGAGCCCTGTCTCACTGGAATTCGAAGATCTGCCGGAAGACGCCCGGCGCGATGATCGACAGCGGATTGATCTGCAGGTTCGGCTGGTCGAACTTGCCGGTGAGCTTGAAGGTGATGCCGATCAGGCCGCGATCGCTGCCGTTGCCGAGGATGACGCCGATCAGCGGCAGTTCGGCGAACAGGCGATTGAGGCCGTAGGCCGGCATGAATGTGCCGGTCATATCCATATTGCCCTTGCGGTCGCGCACCACGCCCTGGAACGTCGCGCCGATCTGGTCGCCGCGCAGCACCCCGTTCTCGATACCGATCATGCCACCGCGCGAAACGATGCGGGCAAAAGCGCGCTGGAAGCGTTGCGACGAAGTGTCGATGTCGCGTTTGACGGCCTCGTTGAGGCTGCGCTGCTCGTTTCCGACGGGTGTGGAGACGATCGAACGCAGGCGCTGTTCGTTGACGATCGAGAAACGGCGCACATCGAGCGAGCCGTCCCAGCCGCCCTGCGCACCCAAGCGGATCGCCAGATTGAGCAGGCCGCCCTGCATGTGCTGGTAGAGATCGGCGAAGCGCGAAACCGCGCCCGCATCACCGCTGGTGATGTTGATGACGCCGCCATCCTTCATCTGGCTGACAACGGCCTCGCCGCTGTCGGTGATGCCGGAAAAATTCAAGGCCTGCAGCTTGTCGCCGCGCAGTGACACCTGCGCCTGGAAATTGCCGACCTTTTCGTCGTTGAAACCGACGACGTTTTTCAGCCTGGCGCGCACCGACACGCCGGTGTTGTCGGAATCGCCGCCCTCGTCGTCGCCCGAGCCCGATTTCAATCGCGCGATGACCGGCCGCGCATCGGCGCTGGTTCCTGAAACGGAGACGTCGAAATTGCCCTTGCTGCGCTTCACCGACAGGGCGAAATCGTCGAGCGAGGAGAGCCTGACGCTGTCGAAATCCGCGGAGATCAGGCCCGTCTTGCCGACGTTCAGCGATCCAGTGGCGCCGAAACCGTCACCCTTCAGCCGGAAATTCTTGATCTGAGTATTTTCGGGCGGACCGGACATCTCGAATTCCGCGGATGCGGCAATGCCGCTGCCTTTCGACCAGCCGATCCAAGGCAGGTCGAGCATCGATTTGGTGAGGTCGAGCTGAACGTCTTGCCGGTCGTCGTCTATCCGTGTCAGCACCATCTTCAGGTTACCCCTGACGATATCGGAAAGCCCGGGCATCACCTTGCTGCGCTGATCATCCGAGAGCGTCGCCGTGATCACGCGCTGCCGCTCCACGCCAGACGACGCTTCGACCGGCTCGGTCAGATCGATATCGGCGGGAATGCCGTCGATCTCGCCCTTGGCATCGAGCGTGATCTGCTTCGGATCGCCATTCAGCATGCCGCTGACATTGCTGATCGTGCGGCCGGAAAACGGCTTGGCCAGATCGACGTCGACGAGCTTCATGGCAGCCTTCCACTCGGCCGGCGGCGGGTTCTGCGACGACAACAGGCCGAAATGCGCCTTCACATTCGCGTCGATATGTCCTTTGAAATCGTCGGGCGTAAAGCCGGCGCGCTGCAGCACCCGGATCGGTTTGTAGGTCAGGAGCTCGCCGACGGCGTCCGCTGCACCGGAGACTGCAAGATCGATATCGGCCATCAGCGGTTTGTCGTAGGCGGAAGGTATGACGAAGGTTCCCTGCCCGAGACCGACGGACCGGCCGGAGGGGAAATAGGAGGTGCCGCTCTTGATCGAAATCGTGGCAACCGGGCCGGTCAGATCGAAATGCGCCGCCGTATCGCGCACCGGCGGAATGTCGCCGGCCACGTTCATCCGCGCGCCGGCAATGTCGAAGCCGATGCGGATCTGGTTGGCGTCGAGCTTCAATCCCTTGCCGCCGGCTGCCTCGTCAAGCCGTCCGAACGGAATGAAGACGGATATGGCGGCGTCGGTGACGGTGCCGCCGAAGAGATTGCCATGCACCCATGTGCGCACCTTGGGCGCCATCCAGAACGGCCAGAGTTGCTTGATCGCCGTCGTCTGCAGCTCTCTGGACTGCCCGGCAAAGCTGATTTCCGGCGACTTATCGCCGAGCCTGACGTGCAACGCCCCGTAAAGCGCGCCGAGCGGGCTGGAAACGGTCATGTTGGGGAACAGGAATTCCCGGCCGGCGACCATATAACGCCCGGTCGCCTGAATATCGAAGGAGAGCGGCTGTTCGCCGGAGCCGCCAGGCGCGGCGGTACCGCCGCTGACAAGCAGGTCGATGCCGAAGCCCTTGCCGGCCTGCGGGTCGAGCTTGTCGAGATCGATCAGCGCGCCGTTGATGGGAACCGTGGTCGCGCCGAACCGGGCGTTCGACTTGGCGATCTCGAGTGTCTGCTTGGCGAAATCATAGGCGAGGTTGATCTGCCCGCCCGAAAGCTCCTGCGGATCGCCATCCGCATAAATCAGGCCGGGATCGATATCGACCGTTGCGGCAAGCGCCGGCTGCACGCCCTCGCGTTGCCTGGTCGCCGACACTGTCAGGTCGACGAAGGCGCTGAGCCCCTGCCGTATTACGCCCTGATCGTTGCGTTTCAAAGCGAAGGGCGTGAGGTCGGCGTGCTTGAGCGTCGCCATCACCTTCGACACCTGGCCGCCTTCCTTCTCGGCCAGAACGTCGAGCTCCGCCGCCTCGCCGTTGAGCGCAACCTCACCTCTCAATTGCAGCGAGGATGGCCCGGCATGCGCAAAGACGAGATTGTCGACGACGAGCGACAAGGGGCCGTTTGCGGTATCGGCGAATTTGATGTCGATCCCCGAGATGCGCACGGAATTGGTCGAGCCGCGTGTCACGATGCTGTCGAACATGTCGAGCTGCGAGAAGATCCTCTCCATCGCCGCCGGCATGGCGTCGATGCGCAAATCGTCGAGCTTGACGGGATTGCCGGAGGGCAGAAGCGCGGTGTCGAGGGCGATATCCTCCGCTTCGATATCGGCGACGGCGATACGGCCGCGGAAAAGCTGCAGCGGATCGAGCCCGAGCCGCACCGAACCCGTCGTCGACAAGTGCTGGCCGCTCTGTTGGTCGATCATATTGACGTTGCGCGCTTCCAGCGCCAGCCGGAAGTCAGAGGTGAAGCGGATGACGGTGGAGCCGACCTCGGCGCGGTAGCGCGGTCCGGCCACACCGTTCAGCGCCGCCTGCGCCTGCTGCGACAGCGGCTTGTCGAACATGCCGCTCTCGACGGTGAAGACGATGGCGCCGAGGATCAGGAGAATCAGTCCCAGAAATCCCAAGGTCACCTTCGCCGTGCGCCGCATCGGCGAACGCGGCGGCGGGCAATGAACAATGATCGGATCCTCGGTCTGGGCGGACGGCAAGCGGTCCAGCGCAACGATATCCTTCTTGCGAAACGTGACCTTTTCGCCGCGGATGGCTGACATGCGCCTTCGGGCTCTCCCTAAATCGAAAGAATTGAACCCGGCCATGCTGGACGGGTTTCCGTCCACTATATAATTCGGGGAGAGACAGTGTCATCCACAAACCCGGCAAAAGAAAGGTTTTCCCAATGGCGGTTCCCGGCATCGGTGCCCTGGCCCCCGATTTCAATCTCCCCCGCGACGGAGGCGGCCGTATCTCGCTTTCCGATTTTCATGGCAAGCCGCTGGTTTTGTTCTTCTATCCGAAGGACGACACCACAGGCTGCACCGCCGAATCGCTGGCCTTCACGGCGCTGGCGCCGGAGTTCGAAGCAGCCGGTGCTGCCGTGATCGGCATGTCGCCCGATTCGGCCGCCTGCCATGACAAGTTCATCAGGAAACACCGGCTTTCGGTGGCGCTCGCCTCGGACGAAGAAAAGACGACGCTGCAGGCCTATGGCGTCTGGAAGGAAAAGAGCATGTACGGCCGCAATTTCATGGGCGTCGAGCGCACCACTTTTCTCATCCGTCAGGATGGTACGATCGCCACAATCTGGCAGAAGGTGAAGGTGCAGGGCCATGCCGAAACCGTGCTCGAGGCCGTCAGGAATCTGGCCGCGTGAGCAATGATTTCGCGATAAGTTCGCTGCGCGGCGGCGCCGTCGACGCCATCCGCTCGGCCGATCTCGACCGCAAGACGGCCCTGGCGCAGGAAAGCGCCACCCGCTGGTTCGCCCGCCGGGTGTCGCTGCGCTCCCCGCTCGACGACGCCCTGCCGGAAAGGCCCGGCCGTCCTGACAAACCGGTGCTGACGCCGCCGACCCAGGTGGAGAAACGGTCGCTGCACACCCTCAAAGGCCGGATCGCCCTGCTGCATGCCATCGCCCATATCGAACTCAACGCCGTCGACCTGGCGCTCGATATCGTCGCGCGGTTCGCGACCGAACAGGTGCCGAACTCCTTTTTCGACGGCTGGATGCAGGTCGCCTTCGAGGAAGCGAAACATTTCCGCATGGTGCGCGCCCGCCTCAACGATCTCGGCGCCGATTACGGAGATCTTCCCGCCCATGATGGGTTGTGGCAGGCGGCCCATTCGACGCGCAACGACCTGACGGCAAGGCTCGCCGTCGTGCCGCTGATTCTCGAAGCCCGCGGCCTTGACGTCACGCCGTCGCTGCAGGCGAAGATGCGCGAGACCGGCGATCTCGAAAGTGCCGCCGTTCTCGATGTCATCTACAACGACGAGAAAGGCCACGTCGCCGTCGGCGCCAAATGGTTCCGTTTCCTCTGCGCCCGCGAGAAGCGCGATCCGGCAAAAGCCTTCCAGGAGCTGGTGCGCGCCAATTTCCGCGGGCCGCTGAAGCCACCCTTCAACGATCTCGCCCGGGCCGAAGCCGGATTGACGCCATCCTTCTACCGCTCGCTGGCGTCGATCAGCCACGCCTGAAACGACGCGCATTTTCGACACGGATGGCGAGAAGGAAAGCATTCATTAACCATAACCGTGTCTAATTTTCCGAAAGAGGCGAAGAGCATCATCGGGAGAGCCTGCGTGAACATCGGACATCAGCACCGGGTATTCGGCAGGCGGGCGCAGGAACACATCCTCATCCTGGCAAGCGGCGACAAGGTGCGCCACATGACGGTCCGGCCATGGATGGCGGCGCTTGCCTTCTGCTTCGTCGGCGTGTTCTCGATCGGCTATCTCCTGGCGACCTCCTACCTCGTGCTGCGCGACGACCTGATCGGCGCCACCATGGCGCGCCAGGCCCGCATGCAGCACGACTACGAGGACCGCATCGCCGCCCTTCGCGCCCAGGTCGACCGCATCACCTCCCGCCAGCTTCTCGACCAGCAGGTGGTCGAGGACAAGGTCGACAAGCTGATGGAGCAGCAGATGGCGCTGACCTCTCGACACGGCAAGCTCGACAATCTGCTCGACCGCGCCGAAAGTTCCGGCCTGACGGAAAAGAACGGCGCCCTGCCCGCGCCGTCATCACCCGTCCAGTCCTTTGCCCCCGATATCAAGGACAAGCGCGCTTCACTCACCGGCGGCATCGAGGCGATCGAGAGACAGCTGGCGAGCGGCGCGCCCGCCGACGCGACGCCCGATAATTCGACGCTTGCCTATGTGCCGTCCGCCGAGACGGTCGGCGACCGCGCCGACCGGATCTTCTCCAAGGTGACGCTGTCGCTGAAGGATGTCGAGCAGGACCAGCGCAACCGCGTCGAGCAACTGACGAGCGACGCCGGCCACGCCGCCAGCGCCATCGAGACCGTGCTGACCCGCTTCAAGATTCCTGTGCCTGAGGAGACGGCCGCCGCCAGGCAGGAGGAGGAGAGCGCCATCGGCGGCCCCTATCTGGAACCCGAGAGCAACGACGACTTCAACAATTCGCTGGCTGCCCTCGACGGCGCGCTGACCCGGCTGGAGGCCGTGCGCAGCACCGCCGAGTCCCTGCCCTTCCGCAATCCCGCCATCGGCAAGGAAGTCACCAGCCCCTTCGGCAACCGCCGCGACCCGTTCCTTGGCCGCCTGGCGCTCCATTCCGGCATCGACTTCCGCTTCTCGCCGGGCGAGAGGATCCGCCCGACGGCGCCCGGAAAGGTCATCGCTGCCGGCTGGACGGGCGGCTACGGCAATATGGTCGAGGTCGACCACGGCAACGGCATCTCGACGCGCTACGGCCATATGTCACAGGTTCTCGTCAAGGTCGGCGACACGGTCGGCCGCAACAATGTCATCGGCCTTGCCGGCAGCACCGGCCGCTCGACCGGCACCCATCTGCACTATGAAGTGCGCCAGAACGGCCAGGCGGTCGATCCAGTATATTTCATGAATGCCGGCCTTAAACTCGCCAGCTATATCAAGTAACAGCCATCAGGTAACCATCGCTTCACTCTGCACGGCGTGCCGCCTCTCTATTTCTTGACTTGCCGGCCATTCGGGGCTATGTCGCGCTGCATTGCGGCATGCAATCCCGCCGACTCGTTCAGAGCTCGGCCGAACCGGAACGGAAACAGTTTTCCCTTTGACGACATTCGCTGACCTTGGCTTGAGCCAAAAAGTGTTATCCGCTGTTACCGACGCGGGCTATACGATCCCCACGCCTATTCAGGCGGGGGCCATTCCCTTTGCGCTCGAACGCCGCGACATTTGCGGCATTGCGCAGACCGGAACCGGCAAGACCGCATCCTTCGTGCTGCCGATGCTGTCGCTATTGGAAAAGGGCCGCGCCCGCGCGCGCATGCCCCGCACGCTGATCCTCGAGCCGACCCGCGAACTTGCTGCCCAGGTCGCCGAGAATTTCGAGAAGTATGGCAAGAACCATCGTTTGAACGTCGCCCTGCTGATCGGCGGCGTGTCCTTCGAAGACCAGGACCGCAAGCTTGAGCGCGGCGCCGATGTGCTGATCTGCACGCCTGGCCGCCTGCTCGACCATTTCGAGCGCGGCAAGCTCTTGATGAGCGGCGTCGAGATCCTCGTAATCGACGAAGCCGACCGCATGCTCGACATGGGCTTCATCCCCGATATCGAGCGCATCGCCAAGCTGATCCCCTTCACCCGTCAGACGCTGTTCTTCTCGGCGACCATGCCGCCTGAGATCCAGAAGCTCGCCGACCGCTTCCTGCAGAATCCGGAGCGCATCGAGGTGGCCAAGCCGGCATCGGCCGCCAAGACGGTGACGCAGCGCTTCGTCGCCTCGCACAGCAAGGACTACGAGAAGCGCGCGGTCCTGCGCGAACTCGTCCGTGCGCAAACCGAACTGAAGAACGCCATCATCTTCTGCAACCGCAAGAAGGACGTCGCCGATCTCTTCCGTTCGCTGGAGCGCCACGGCTTCTCCGTCGGCGCCCTGCATGGCGACATGGATCAGCGCTCCCGGACAATGATGCTGCAGAGCTTCCGTGACGGCAATCTCCAGCTGCTCGTCGCCTCCGACGTCGCCGCCCGCGGCCTCGACATTCCCGATGTCAGCCACGTCTTCAATTTCGACGTGCCGATCCACTCCGAGGATTACGTCCACCGCATCGGCCGCACCGGCCGTGCCGGCCGCTCGGGTGCTGCCTTCACGCTGGTCACCAAGCGCGACACCAAATTCGTCGATGCGATCGAGAAGCTGATCGGTGAAAAGATCGAATGGCTGAACGGTGACCTGAACGCGCTGCCACCGGCCGAAGAAGGCAAGGACAGCGAGCGTCCGCGCCGCAATGGACGCGAGCGCGGCGACAAGGGTGAGCGGGGCGAGAGGGATCGTGGGCGCGGACGCGGCAATCGCGGCGCCGCGAGTCATAAATCTGATAACGACATACAGGATAATGACGTCCAAGTGATCGAAGCAGCACCAGCAAGGGCCGAAGTCTTGAAGAACGAGCGCAAAGCAGAGCAGAAGCCGCAAAACAACGCGCGCAACAATCGGCCCTACCCGGCAAATGACGACAGCCGAGACCGCCGCCGTCATCGCGATCACGACGACGGCCCGACTCCGGTCGGATTCGGCGACGACATCCCCGCCTTCATGCTGATCGCCGGCAGCGCCAAGGTCTGAACATCCAATGGGCAGGCCCGGCCTTGACTTCCCGGGCCTCGGCGTCGGTCTGGTGATCCTGCGAGACGACCAGATCCTCCTCTACAAACGTCTGAATCCACCTGAAGCCGGCTACTGGAACATCGTCGGCGGCAAGGTCGATCACATGGAGCCGGCTGAAGAGGCTGCTCGCCGCGAGGCGGAAGAGGAAACCGGCCTGACGATCGGCCGGATCGAACGCATCGGCGTGACCGAGCAGATCATCGACGCTGACCGCCAGCACTGGATTTCCATCCTCTATCTCGCCCGCGACGTCGAAGGCGAGCCGCAATTGACCGAACCGGACAAGCTTTCGGATTTCGGCTGGTTTCCGCTGAATGGTTTGCCTGAACCGCTGTCCGCCTTCACCAGGGCGGCAATATCGGCCCTGCCCGCCAAGGAACGCGCTTAGCCCTCGGCGCGAAGCGCTGCCTCATAGGCCAGCCTGACCCATTTCGCCATCAGGTCGGGATCGTCGTAGGCCTCTTCGGGAATCGACCAGTAGGGCATCTTCACCGGCTTGCCCTTCTTGCCCTCATAGGCCCATTGCGTGGCGCCGGCGGCGGCAAATTCCGGGGCGCTTGTTTCGTCGGCCTTCAGCAGCATCTCGTCGCGCACTTCGACTGCAACGATGCGCCCGAGGTGATAAATGCCTTTGCCGCCGAACATGCGCTTGATCGTGACAGGGCCGAGCCCCTGAAACATTTCCTCGATCCCGGCATTGTCCATTCTCAGTCCCTCGAATTCCCTGCCAGACGGATCACAGCGTGTGATAATCCCGGTTCATGTAAATAAGCGCCGGGTGCTTCTCGCTGAAGCGGACGGCCGCGACTTCGCCGAAGATGACGTTATGCGTCGGCATTTCCTTGATGTCGGTCACCCGGCAATCGAAGGCGGCAAGCGCATCGGCAAGGACCGGCGCGCCGGTGACGAGCGTTTCGAAACGGGTGCTGGCGAAGCGTTCGTCATCGGCAAGCGACGTGCGTCCGGAGAAAGCGTCGGCGACGCCCTGGTGGTGAGCGCCGAGCGTATTCAGCACGAAGATGCCGCTGCGGAAAAAAATCTCGTTCTTCGGATTGGTGTTGTTGAGGCAGATCAGCACCGAGGCCGGATTATCCGAGACCGAGCAGGCGGCTGTGATGGTGACGCCCCGGCGCATGCCTTCCATCACCGTCGTCACGAGTTGCACATGGCCGGCATAACGGCTCATGGCATCCCGATAAAGGCCGGGGTCGATATGCTGCCTGTTCAACACCTGCTTCTCCGTACGCTTTTCTGCCGACTGCATACATCCATAAATCGGAATCGACTTGAGGACCAAATTACGCGGCTATTCAAAGTGCTGCAGCGTCCTTTGCGTCACCGAAAGGACGCGCTGCGCTGCAGTTCGACTTTCCATCGCGCCAATATGGCGAGCATGGGTTACCTTTTCTACAATAGGACCGCTGAAAAGCATGGAGTTACGCTTGTTTTTCTTTGACGATCGCGGCCTTGCGGATAAAAGGGCATGGACGATGGCTAGGGATCTCCGCCTTTCATGATCAACCTGCGTGGCATAGCAGCCGTTCTGATGCTGCTGGGAGCGGCGGCGCAAGGCCATGCGGCCGGCGTGACGATTGGCGTCGTCGCGCCCCAGAATGGCCCGCTCGCCCTGCTCGGCGCCCAGATTGCCGCCGGCGCCGGTTTCGAGATCCAGCAGTCCGGCAATACGCTCGTCGCCGTCAACGAGCCCTGTGAGGACAATAGCGGCGCGGCAGTCGGCGATGCGCTTGTCGCGGCCAAGGTGCAGATCGCCGTCGGCTTTCTCTGCAGCGACACGCTGGAAGGCGCCCTACCGAAGTTGAAGGATGCCGGCATTCCGGCGATCACCGTCTCCGTGCGCTCCCGCATTCTGATGGAGGATGCGCTGAAAAACGGCTGGCCGCTCTTCCGCATGGCGCCCGCCGATGGCGCCGAGGCGGCAAAGATCAACGAAGTGATCTTGAAGAACTGGGCAGCCGATCCGATCGCCCTGATCGAGGACGGCACCATTCACGGCCGCGAACTGACGGAAGCGGTGCGCAATGCGCTGGAACAGAACGGCCTGAAGCCGGTCTTCACCGATACCTATCGCCCGGGGCAGGAGCAGCAGATCGCTCTTGTCCGCCGCCTGAAACGGGCCGGGGCCACCAGGGTCTTCGTCGGCGGCGACCGCAACGACATCGCCGTCATCGCCCGCGACGCGGAAGCCGAGAACATCCCGCTCTCCATCCTCGGCGGCGACGCCATGCGCGCCGCCGATCAACCGCTGCCGCTCGGGCCCGGCGTGCGCGCCGTCGCCCTGCCCGAATATGCCGTTCTGCCGGAAGCCGCGGGGGCGGCCGAAGCGTTGCGCGCCAAAGGGATCGAGCCGGAAGGTTATGTCCTGCCGTCGCTGGCGGCGGCATTCATTGCCGGCCAGGCAGCCGAAGCCGCGGCTGCGGCCGGCAAGCCCCTCCAGGAGACGCTGCTCGGCACGACTTTCCAGACCCCGGTCGGTGCCGTCGCCTTCACCGGCACGCATGAACTGTCGCAAAACCCGTACCGCCTGCTCGAATGGCGCGGCAACGGCTTTTTTCCACCGGCTGCGCCGACGCAATGAGCGGCGGCCAGCCTTGATTCCGGCGCCGTGCTCGGCTGGCGCCCATACGGAGTAAGACTTGATGACGCTGCCCATTCGCATTGCCCCCTCGATCCTCGCGGCGGATTTCGCCAGGCTCGGCGAGGAAGTACGCAATGTCACCGCGGCCGGGGCCGACTGGATCCACCTCGACGTGATGGATGGGCATTTCGTGCCGAATATCTCCTTCGGCCCCGATGTCATCAAGTCGCTGCGCGCCTATACCGACGCCACCTTCGACTGCCACTTGATGATCTCGCCGGTCGACGACTATCTCGAAGCCTTCGCCAAGGCCGGCTGCGACCGCATCACCGTCCATGCCGAATCCGGGCCGCATCTGCACCGGTCGCTGCAGACCGTCCGTAATCTCGGCAAGAAGGTCGGGGTGACGGTCAATCCGGCAACCCCGCTGAGTGCCATCGAGAACGTGCTCGACGATGTCGACCTCATCCTCATCATGTCGGTCAATCCCGGCTTCGGCGGACAGAAGTTCATTCCGGCGATGGCCGCCAAGATCGCGGCGGCAAAGTCGCTGATCGGTGACCGGCCGATCGAACTTGAAGTCGATGGCGGCGTCACGGTGGAGACGGCGGCGGCAATCGCACAGGCCGGCGGCAACGTCCTCGTCGCGGGCTCGGCGATTTTCAAGGGCGACACGGTCGAGGATTATCGCCGGACGGTTGCCGAGCTGCGACAGGCAGCCGAGGGGGCACGCGCATGAAGAAGCAGCTTTTCATCGCCGGTAGCCTGCTCGTCGCCGCACTCGCCGGCTTGCCCGGTCTGTCACTTGCCGGCGACATTGCCAGCATCCAGCCGATCGGCTTTTCCGCCGACGGCAAGGTCTTCGCTTTCCAGGAGTTCGGCATCAAGGAGGGCAGCAATGTCCCCTATTCCAACACATATTTCATCGATACCGATAAGGGCCAGTATCTCGAGGGCACGCCCTTCCGCACCGAGCTGACCGACCAGGACGCCAATCTTTCCAAGGCGCGGCGGCAGAATCTCACAGCGGCGCGCCGCCAGATGGACAAATACGATCTTCTGACCAACCCCGGCCTGATTGCCGCCTTCAATCCGCCGACCGAACTCGGCTCTCCCGCAAAGACGCTGCGTTACACCACGCTTGCGACCGACGGCCCGCCGAAATCGCCCTATACGCTTTCGCTCGGCGAGTTGCCGATAGCGGTGCCGAAGGACTGCGCGGCGATCGCCAAGCGGGTCCTCGGCTTCAGCCTGCAGATGATCGAGAAGGAAGGCGCTCCGAACCGGCAGGCAGCGCGCCAAGTGCAAACGGTTCCGGCCGAGCGCGCATGTTCGGTCGAATACAGGATCGGCGGCGCCGTCGTCTATCAGCCGGAAGCCGCAAACCAGGTTCATATCGCCCTGGTCCTCGCCTTCGATGCGCAAAGGAACGGCCGCTGGATCGCCGTTCCGGTTCATCCCTGAGGCTGGTTTCCCGACATGAAGCGCCTCAGGGCGGCATGGCCGCCCTACTCCCATCTGATCCTCGGCGCCTTGCTTTGGGCCGTGCAGATGCTCGTCTCCGCCATGCTGGGTCTCTATCTGCGCAACGGCCTGGAGACGAGCCGGCTTGCCGAAGTCGCCACGCTCTATTTCCTCGGTGGCCTGCTCGCCTGGCCCTTCGCTTTGCCGGCCGCCCGCTTCCTTGCCAATGGCAAGCCGCCGGAGGCGCGTTTCGCCGCCTTTTTCGTCACGCTGATCGCTGCCACGATCGCGATGACTGCCTTCCTCTTCGCGATGGAATATCGGATCTTCTATTCGCGCTGGCACGCGCCCTTCGGAAGCGGCATCTGGGTCTTCCAGTTCATCTTCACCAGCATCAGCGCCGTCTATCAGTTCCTGGTGATCGGCCTGCGCCTTTTCCTGCCGCTCGGTCTCGTCTGCCTCGTCGTCAGCAGCTACTATCTTGCCAAACGCATGCGTTGAGATTGCCGCCCGTCTTTGCTACAGGGGCGCTGAAGCAATTCAGCAAAGACGCTAGGCGGCTTTCCCAGGAATTGCGTGAAAACAGAACTTCGACGCTCAAACCTCTTGAAGTGAAGGCAGCCGCCCATGATCCCGCGTTACTCCCGGCCCGAAATGGTCGCCATCTGGTCTCCCGAAACCAAGTTCCGCATCTGGTTCGAGATCGAGGCGCATGCCTGCGACGCGCTGGCCGAACTCGGCGTCATCCCGAAATCGGCGGCAAAGACCATCTGGGAAAAAGGCGGCGCTGCCACCTTCGATGTCGCCCGGATCGACGAGATCGAGGCTGTCACCAAACATGACGTCATCGCTTTCCTGACCCATCTTGCCGAGATCGTCGGCCCCGATGCACGCTTCGTCCATCAGGGCATGACCTCGTCCGACGTGCTCGACACCTGCTTCAACGTCCAGCTGGTGCGCGCCACCGATATTCTGATTGCCGATCTCGACCGTTTGCTCGCGGCACTGAAAACCCGCGCCTTCGAACACAAGGACACCGTCACCATCGGCCGCTCGCACGGTATCCACGCCGAGCCCACAACCTTCGGCGTCAAGCTGGCGCTCGCCTATGCCGAATTCGAGCGCTGCCGCCAGCGTCTCGTCGCCGCCCGCGAAGAAGTCGCGACCTGCGCCATCTCGGGCGCCGTCGGCACCTTCGCCAATATCGATCCGCGCGTCGAAGAACATGTCGCCGAGGCCCTCGGCCTGAAGGCCGAGCCGGTCTCGACCCAGGTGATTCCGCGCGACCGCCACGCCATGTATTTCGCCACCCTCGGCGTCGTCGCCTCCTCGATCGAGCGGCTCGCTACCGAGATCCGCCACCTGCAGCGCACCGAGGTTCTGGAAGCCGAGGAATATTTCTCGCCTGGCCAGAAGGGCTCCTCGGCCATGCCCCACAAGCGCAACCCGGTTCTCACCGAAAACCTCACCGGCCTCGCCCGGATGGTCCGCTCCTACGCCATGCCGGCCATGGAAAACGTCGCCCTCTGGCACGAGCGCGATATCTCGCACTCCTCGGTCGAGCGCATGATCGGCCCCGACGCCACCGTCACCCTCGACTTCGCCCTCTCCCGCCTCGCCGGCGTCATCGAAAAGCTCTTGGTCTATCCGGAGAACATGGAGAAGAACCTCAACAAGTTCCGCGGTCTCGTCCACTCCCAGCGCGTCCTCCTGGCGCTGACCCAGGCCGGCACCTCCCGCGAGGACGCCTACCGCCTGGTGCAGCGCAACGCCATGAAGGTCTGGGAACAGGGCAAGGACTTTTTGGAAGAGCTACTGGCGGATGCGGAGGTTCGCGCTGCGCTGTCCGAGGAGGATATTCGCGAAAAGTTCGATCTTGGGTACCACACCAAGCACGTGGATACGATTTTCCGGCGGGTGTTTGGGAACTCCTGAGGGATCTTCCATGAGGCAAGCGGCGCCCTATGACGCCGCTTGTCGATATATTTCCTACTTGGTTATCCGACGCTCCGCCTCAGCCGCAGGCTGATCGCGACCGGGAAGTAGATGCATGTAACAAGGAGAGAAGGCGCAGACACCATCAAGAGGATTTCCAGCAATGCCAGATCATTCCGTGTGAAATCATCAACGCCGCCTCGCAGCGAAAAGAATATCACGACAACCAAGACTAAAGTCGCAATAAAGATGATGAACCCCCATAAAAATGGTCGCGAATTTATTGAGACAAATTTAATGCGATAAAAGACGAACAATACAAAAACGATTGGCAGCGAATAAAAAAACTTCGCTAACAGCAAACCAAGGCCCAGGTCACCAGATAAAAATGGCAAATGGCCCAATAGCAGTCCTATGAGATAGGCCTGAAAAAACAACTCGACCTGCGGCTCTCTGAGAAAGGAATCGCGCATTTTCCCGAAAAAATAGATTAGACCTGATATGCGTACAAAGCGTAATGAAGAATTCAGCTTTTCTCAAGCGGCCGTTGTTTCATCTTCGAGGCTTTGGCACTCCCAGGGCGTTTGCGCGCCTCGGTCTTTTTCGGCGTAACGGTTTCTGCGGCATCCGTCGTCCTGCACGCCTCCGTCTCGCCCCTGCCCTTGGCAGCCTTGGCGACAAGTCGGTCGAGATGCTTCAACTCATCCTCGTCGAGGTTTTCGATGCCGATGAAGCGGTTTTCGGCGTGGCTCGTCAGGATGATTTCGTTGAGCTTGGCCTGGATCGCCCGCGTGTCGCGCGTCTGGGCGTTCTGCAGCACGAAGACCATCAGGAAGGTGATGATCGTCGTGCCGGTATTGATGATCAGTTGCCAGGTTTCCGAATAGTCGAAGAAAGGCCCAAGCAAAGCCCAAATGATGACGACACTCAGCGCCAGGATGAAGATGACGGGCTTGCCCGCCCATTCCGATGTCTTGGTTGCGAAGCGGGTGAACAGATGTTTCATCGTCACCTCTGAAATCCTCCCTCGAAGCCTACGCTAAGAACTCCGAGGCAGGTTTGAGGTTCCCGGGGAAATCGGAATCGACCCCCGGGAAATAAGGCTCTGTTTAGGCGATCTCCCGCGCAACCAGCTTGCGGTAGAGATGCCAGGTCGCATGGCCGAGGATCGGCATGACGAGCGCAAGCCCGGCAAAGACCGGAATCGTGCCGATGACGAGGAGTGCGGCGACGATCAGACCCCACAGCAGCACCGGCACCGGATTGGCGACCGTGGCCCGGATCGAGGTCACGACGGCGGCGACGGCCCCGACATCGCGGTCGAGCAGCAGCGGAAAGGTGATGACGGAGATAGCCAGCACCACCAGCGCGAAGACGAAGCCGATGAGATTGCCCCAGATGATCAGCTGCAGGCCTTCAGCCGTACCGAAGACCTGGCGGGTGAAATCCGCCATGGTGCGCGGAAACACGTCTCCGAGAAGATTGGTGTAAAGCGTCTGCGCAGTCACCAGCCAGACGACGAAAAGGGCAAAAAGCATCAGCCCGACCGCGACGATCGACGGCAGTGCCGGTGAATGGCGCACTTCGAGTGCATGCGTCCAGGACGTATCCAGGCCTTCTTCGCGCCGGCGGCTGATCTCATAAAGGCCGATCGCCGCGATCGGGCCGATCAGCACGAAACCGGACATCAGCGGGAAAACCATCGGCAGAAGATTGGCGCCGGAGGTCCATAGCGTCAAGAAGATGCCGGCGATCGGATACATCAGGCACAAGAACACATAATGCGAAGGTTTTTCCTTAAAATCGTCGAGCCCGCGCTTTAACGCGTCGAAGACGTCAGCAATGCCAATGCGATTGACGACGGGCCGCGCCAAGCTTTCGCTGGCACCGGTCATGACATGAAATGCCGCCATGGCTTTCTCCTCCTCAGCCGAGACTTAATCGGCGGCGGCACGCATCGGCGGGCAAGCCGATACGAAATCCGCAACCGGCACTGGAGCAATATAACAAATATCAATGCCCGTGTCGCTCTCTCCCTTGACCGCCTCTTGACATCTTCGTCAGGCTTTCTCACATCGGCGGCACTATGAAAGCCTCAGACGCAGATATCCTCATCATCCCCGGCTACACCAATTCCGGCCCCGGCCACTGGCAAAGCCGCTGGGAAGCGAAGCTCAGCACGGCGCGGCGCGTCGAGCAGGCGGAATGGACGAAGCCTGTCCGCGAGGACTGGATCGCTCGCATCGCCGAGGAGGTGAACGCCTCGACCCGCCCCGTCGTTCTCGTCGCCCATTCGCTCGGCGTTCCCTCGGCGATCCACGCCATCCCACTTTTCCGCAACCGGGTGGCGGGCGCCTTCTTCGTCGCCCCGCCCGATGTCACCAATCCCGACATCCGCCCGAAGCATCTGATGACCTTCGGCCCCTACCCGCGCGAGCCGCTGCCCTTCCCGTCGATCACGGTGGCGAGCCGCAACGACCCGTTCGGCAGCTACGACCATGCCGACGATATCGCCAGCAGCTGGGGCTCTTTTCTCGTCGATGCCGGTGAAGCGGGACATATCAATGCCGATTCCGGTCACGGACCCTGGCCCGAGGGCACGATGGTCTTCGCCCAGTTCCTGAGCCGTCTCTCCGCTGCTTGAGGAAAACCGCCTTCTCGTTAATTCAGCAATTGCTTTCTAAGTCTTTCTTAATGGAAAGGCAGCAGACTGCGCCCGAGATGAATAAGCGAGAATGCCCGTGAAGAATGCCCACCCAAAGGCCGAGAACCCGCATGGCGATGCCACAGCGGCTGAGGCCGGCGTCGGCGGGGCAGCCGGCGGTTCCGAGCTGGCGGAACGGGAGAGCCGATGGAACCATGCGCTGGTCGGCTCCGGCCTTGGCGTATGGGATCATAACTACCGCCTCGACCGGAAATATTACTCGCCCACGTGGAAAACCATCCGAGGCATGGCCCCCGACGAGGAGGTCGCCGGCGATTACAATGCCTGGCTGCAGCTCGTCCATCCCGACGACCGCGATTTCGTCGCCCATGCCATCGAGCGCCAGAACGCCGGCGATCCGGATTACCAGGTCTTTCAATACCGCGAGCGCCACAGGGACGGCCACTGGGTCTGGATCGACTGCCGCGGCGCCTGCGTGGAATGGGACGAGAACGGCGTGCCGACGCGAATCGTCGGCACGGATGTCGATATCACCGCCCGCAAGGAAGCCGAGGAGACGCTGTCGCGCTTGTCGCGCCGGCTCGATCTGGCGCTGGAGATCTCCCATATCGGCGTCTTCGAGGCCGATATCGAAAATGATACGGTCGAATGGGACGATCGCCTCATTGCCATTTACGGGCTGAAAGGCGCCCCGCATCAGATCGCGGCCGACGCCTGGGCCAAAAGCCTGCATCCCGACGACCGCGAACGCGTACTGGGCCTCGCCGGCCGCAGCGTTGAAAGCGGCAGCGATTTCCAGCAGGAATATCGCATCATTCGCGGCGACGGCGCCGAACGTATCATTCGCGCTCGCTCCGCCTTCTTCGTCGACGGCAACGGCCACCGCAAGCTCATCGGCGCCAACTGGGACGTCACCGAGGACGTCGCGCTGCGCAATGAGCTGCAGCGCGCCAAGGATCTGACCGAGGCCCGCAACCGCGAACTCGAAGCCGCCAAGGAGAGCATCGAGCGCTTGGCGCTGCATGATTACCTCACCGGCCTTCCGAACCGGCGCTATCTCGACAAGATGCTGGACGAGCGCTCGGCCGAATGCCGCGCCAAGAGCTTTGCGCTTGCGATCCTCCACATCGATCTCGACCGTTTCAAGCAGATCAACGACACGCTCGGCCACCGGGCCGGGGACGCCATGCTGCAGCACGCGGCGAATGTGCTGAGAAACTCCGTCCGTGCCGCTGATTTCGTCGCCCGCATCGGCGGCGATGAATTCGTTATCCTCTGCACCGTCGATCCCGCCTCGAAGAAGATCGGTGGCCTTGCCGAGCGCGTGATCCGCGAATTGCGCAAACCTGTCAGATATGAGGGACACGACTGCCGTTTCGGCGCCAGCATCGGCATCGCCATCGACAGCGGTCCAAAGCTCGACGCCAAGCAGACGCTGCTCGATGCCGATATCGCGCTCTATCGCGCCAAGGGCCTCGGCCGCAACCGCTTCGAATTCTTCTCCGCCTCCGACCGCCGCGACATCGTCTTGGCCAAACATCTCGCCGACGAGATCCTGATCGGCCTCGAACGCAGTGAATTCATCCCCTTCTATCAGCTGCAGTTCGATGCCCGAACCCTCGACGTTACGGGCATCGAAACCCTGGCCCGCTGGCAGCATCCGCGGCGCGGGCTGATGACGCCCGACCTTTTTCTTGATATTGCCGAGGATCTCGACGTCGTTTCGACCATCGACGCGCTGATCCTGGAGCGTGCGCTGGCCGACCGCCGTGCCTGGATCAAGGACGGCTTGTCGATTCCGAAGGTATCGGTCAACGTTTCGGCCCGCCGGCTTGCCGATCCCGATCTCGGCAAAAAGCTCCGCGCCCTGAAGATAGAACCCGGCGCCATCGCCTTCGAACTGCTGGAATCGATCTCGCTGGACGATTGCGACGCGCTGGTCGCGGCCAATCTCAAGAAGCTCCGCAAGCTCGGCATCGACATCCAGATCGACGATTTCGGCACCGGCCACGCCTCGATCGTCAGCCTGCTGCGCCTGAGCCCGACGACGCTGAAGATCGACCGCGAGCTGATCCGCCTGCTGCCGCAATCGGCCGAGCAGCGCAAGCTGGTCGGCTCGATCATCGATATTGGCCGCTCGCTGAACATCCGCGTCATTGCCGAGGGCGTCGAAACGGCGGATCACATCCGCATTCTCGAAGAACTCGACTGCGGCACCCTGCAGGGCTACGCCCTCGCCCGGCCGATGCCGGCGATGCAGATCCCCTCCTTCATCCGTGCCGGAAGCTGGCGCCAGGGGCAGACCACTGCGCGTGCCCTGCAGACGCGTCTTCGCCGCGCACTGCCGGAAAGAGCCGCCAAATAAAACCTGTATAAGCGGCCCGCCATTTCGCCTTCATTCCACCCTATAGGAAAAGGCGCTAGGCTCGTCCTGCAAATTCATTCGATTCTCTTGGCGGTATTCCGTAAAATCCGGAAACCGGGACCGGAAATCCCGAAACGGGGGAAGGAGCGACAGGCGGATTGTGAAACTCACTCTTTTCCTTTAAGGGGACGCCACGAGATCGATCCACTCGCGCCATCCCAAGAGCGCCAACAACAGAGAATGACCACGATGAACCGTCGCCGCCGTATCTACGAGGGCAAGGCAAAGATTCTGTATGAGGGTCCGGAACCGGGCACCTTGATCCAGTTTTTCAAGGACGATGCCACCGCCTTCAACAAGAAGAAACATGAGGTCATCGACGGCAAGGGCGTCCTCAACAACCGCATTTCCGAATATATCTTCAGCCATCTGAACAAAATCGGCATCCCCACTCATTTCATCCGCCGGCTCAATATGCGCGAGCAGTTGATCAAGGAAGTGGAGATGATCCCGCTTGAGATCGTCGTGCGCAACGTCGCCGCCGGTTCGCTGGCCAAGCGCCTCGGCATCGAAGAAGGCGTCGTGCTGCCGCGTTCGATCATCGAATTCTATTACAAATCCGATGCGCTGGACGATCCGATGGTCTCGGAAGAGCACATCACCGCCTTCGGCTGGGCCAATCCGGCCGAACTCGACGACATCATGGCGCTTGCCATCCGCGTCAACGATTTCATGACCGGTCTTTTCCTCGGCGTCGGCATCCAGCTCGTCGATTTCAAGATCGAATGCGGCCGCCTCTTCGAAGGCGATATGATGCGCATCATCCTCGCCGACGAGATCTCGCCGGACAGCTGCCGGCTCTGGGATATCGAAACCCGCGAAAAGATGGACAAGGACCGCTTCCGCCGCGATCTCGGCGGCTTGCTCGAAGCCTATTCCGAAGTCGCACGCCGTCTCGGCATCATCAATGAAAACGAGCCTGTGCGCGGCACCGGCCCGGTTCTCGTCAAGTAAGGCAGGATAGACAAAGTGATCAAGGCTCGTGTCACCGTCACGCTGAAAAACGGCGTTCTCGATCCGCAGGGCAAGGCCATCGAAGGCGCGCTCGGCGCCCTCGGCTTCTCGGGCGTCGGCCACATCAGACAGGGCAAGGTCTTCGACCTGGAGCTCGAGGGCGCCGACAAGGCGAAGGCCGAGGCCGACCTCAAGGCGATGTGCGAAAAACTTCTCGCCAATACGGTGATCGAGAACTACGCGATCGCGATCGACGGATGATCACAGACCTGCCTGCCGGTAGATTTTGAGGATTTAGCGTCATGACGAAAGCAAAGCTGGAGACGGAAGTCTCCAAATATATGAGCTATGTTTTGCGTCATGCGCCGGAGGCCGCAGGCTTGACACTCGATCCGGAGGGCTGGGTGTCGTTCGAGGCGCTCGAACAAGCGGTGGCGTCGAAATATGACGTTTCCCGCGCCGACATTATCGAGATTGTCGAAAACAATCCGAAGAAGCGCTTCACGCTGGCCGACAACAGAATTCGCGCGAACCAGGGTCACAGCGTCGACGTCGATCTCGCGCTGACTGCGGTCGAACCGCCTGCAGCTCTTTTCCACGGCACCTCCGCGATTGCCTGGCACTCGATTGAGCGCGAGGGCTTGAAGAAGATGCAGCGCCACCACGTGCATCTGTCGGCCGATGTCAAAACGGCGAAAATCGTGGCGATGCGCCGCAAGGGCGAATATGTCATCCTGCGCGTCGACGCGGCCGCTATGTTTTCCGCGGGTCATTCTTTCTTTGTCTCCGACAATGGAGTATGGCTCACCGAAAGCGTTCCAGTTCAATATATTTCGCCAGACGCAGGGACCCCATGAAATCAGCTGTCGTTCAACTTCCGGGCCTTAACCGCGACCGCGACATGATCGCAGCCCTGACCAAGATCTCCGGCCGCGAGCCGATGACGATCTGGCAGACGGAAGCCGAAATCCCTGAAGTCGACCTGATCGTCATTCCCGGCGGCTTCTCCTATGGCGACTACCTGCGTTGCGGCGCGATCGCCGCCCGCATGCCGGTCATGCAGGCGATCATCGACAAGGCTGCAAAGGGCGTGAAAGTGCTCGGCGTCTGCAACGGCTTCCAGATCCTCGTCGAGGCAGGCCTGCTGCCCGGCGCGCTGATGCGAAATGCCTCGCTGAAATTCGTCTGCCGCGAGATCAAGCTTGAAGTGGTCAATGCCGAGACGGATTTCACCCGCGCCTACGCGCAAGGCCAGGTCATCCGGTGCCCCGTTGCCCATCATGACGGCAATTATTTCGCCGACGAAGCCACGCTGGCGAAAATCGAAGGCAATGGCCAGGTTGTCTTCCGTTATGCCGAAGGCACCAACCCCAACGGCTCGCTCAACGATATCGCCGCGGTCATGAACGAAAAGGGCAACGTGCTCGGCATGATGCCGCATCCGGAAAACCTGATCGAAGCCGCCCATGGCGGTTCGGACGGCCGCGGCCTTTTCGCCTCGGCGCTCGACGTCATCGCCGCCTGAGCCCCTGCTCGTTGCCTAAAAGCGCGCGCGGTCTTGGGCAACGGCATGCACACGAAAATTCCGTCTGGATCGGAGCAAGATCGATGCGCCATCGCCTCGCAAACCCCGCTTTGTTGACCGCTCTCGCAGCCATGCTCGCAGCCTGCCAGACGCCGGCGCCGACGACAGGCCCCAACCGCGCCGCGCTGCCGACGATGGAACGCGTGGCGCTCGGCGCCAGTGCATGCTGGTTCAAGTCAGGTGACCCCGCTTTTGCAGCCTATAAACTCGCCCCGGAGCTCAACTCCTTCACCGGCCGGCCCCGCATCCTGCTCGTCCACAAGGGCAGCCCGGAAAGCCGGCCGCTGCTTGTCGTTCAGGCCGAGGGAAGCCCGTCGCGTCTCCAGGCCTTCGGTCCGATGATGTCGGAACCGGTCGCCGACCGCATCGTCGCCGACGTCAATCGCTGGTCGGGCGGCAACAAAGCCTGCAGCTGATCGCAGCCGGCGATCCCGATAACGCATTCAGTCCCAGAAGAACGACTTGCCGACTTCGCGTGCGGCTTCGGACTGCGACACGCCGATATCCTTGAGCTCGCTCGTCGTCAGGCCTCTCAGCGCCCGCCGGCCTTCCCGCTTCTGATGCCAGAGAAGAATTGCGGTCCAAATCCGCCCCAAACGCGTCGTCACCTCAGGAGGCGCCGCGGGAAGGACGACCTGCCTCCTATCTTCATAAGAGACAATCGGTACAATTGGCATTTTGATCTCAGGCAAGGCAGACATTCCAGAAATCCTCTCGGTTTGCCACTGGAATTGACTCATACGCTTGACCGATACAATGTGCCAATATATACAATTGTCACCATGACAAATTGGCTTCCTGATCTTTCCCGCGGTTCCGGGCCGGTCTATCTCCGGCTTGCCGACAGCATTGAATCCGCCATCGCGAGCGGCGCCCTACCCGCCGGCAGCAAATTGCCGCCGCAACGCAACCTCGCCTATGATATCGGCGTGACCATCGGCACGATCGGCCGCGCCTATGCGCTGGTGCATGAGCGCGGCCTGGTCGCCGGCGAGGTCGGGCGCGGCACCTATGTGCTGAACCGCTCCGAGACGCAGCCCGGCGAACAGACCGACCCGCTGACTGTCTCGCTCAGTGGCACCCGCGTCCAGGACGCGCCTGCCGACAAAATCCGCTTCGATACCACGGCCGCACCAGATCTCGGCCAGGGCAAGATCATATCCGGCATCCTAGCCGAGATCGGCGAACAGCATCTCGCCGAGATTTCGTCCTATTCCCGCACGTTTCCGCGCAACTGGTTCGAATCCGGTCGTCTCTGGCTTACCCGCAGCGGCTGGACGCCGGATGTCGAAAACATAGTGCCGACGCTCGGCGCTCATGCGGCGGCGGTTGCAGCCATCGCCGCCGTCTCGGCGCCGGGCGACAAGATCGTCTTTGAGGATCTCACCTATACGCAGGTCAGCCGCAGCGCCCGCCTTCTCGGACGCCGCACGCTGACGGTCGATTCAGACGAACAAGGAGTGATCCCGGACGATTTCGAGCGGCTCTGCCAGCAACAACATCCAAAGATCGCCTTCCTGATGCCGACCGTTCACAATCCGACGGTGACGATCATGCCCCTCGAGCGGCGCGCGGCAATCGCCGCGATCGCCAGGAAACACAGCGTCTGGCTGATCGAAGATGATCTCTACGGCGGCATGTCCGACGATGATACGCCACTGCTCGCCTCACTTGCCCCCGATCGCACCTTCCTGGTCAACGGGCTGTCGAAATCGGTCGCCGCCGGCGTACGCGGCGGCTGGGTCGCCTGCCCGCCGCATTTTGCCCAGCGCATCCGGGTGACGCATAAGATGATCACCGGCGGCCTACCCTTCATTCTGGCCGAGACCTGCGCACGCCTCGTCGAAAGCGGCACTGCCCACGAGATCCGCAAGCAGAGCGTCGAGGAACTCTCCCGGCGTGTCCGACTCGTTCGCGAGCAGCTGCAGGGCTTCGATTTTGCGTCACACCCGCATGCGCCCTTCCTCTGGCTGAAATTGCCGGAGCCCTGGATGTCGGGCACCTTCAAGAATGCCGCTTTCCGGGATGGTGTGCTCGTCGACGACGAGGACGAGTTCAAGGCAGCCCGCGGGGAGAAATCCTATCATCGAGTCCGCATTGGTTTTTCCTCGCCAAAGACAGGGCAGGAACTGACCTCCGGCCTGATGATCTTGCGCCGGCTGCTGGAAAATGGCGGATCCGCCTATGATGGTGAAATCTGACCTGTTGCAAATACACGTCATAATCTACAAAAAATGCCTGGGGCTATTCGCAGCCGTTTACCGACTCAATCTGCATGCTACCTCTTCGATATTCTCGCCTGACGCGAATCAAGGGACAGCAAATGAGTGCGGACTTTGGAAGCATCGTGTTGCGTTTTTTGACCACGGCGTTATTCGCAGCGGTAGCCGGCACCGTCGCAGGCTCGGCATCCGCCGGCGAGCAGATATTTGATGAACTGCGTTTCGGGGTCTCGACCTCGCTGCAATCGGGACATTCCCGGGAAGATGGCGTCTTTCCCGAAATCACCGCTCTCTTCGACCCTTTCGGATACGAGCAGGCCGTCGGCTGGCAGCAACAGTTGCTGCGTCCCCGTGTCCATCTCGGCACCTCGATCGGCACCGCGGGTGAAGCCACCCAATTCTTCACCGGCTTCACCTGGACTGTCGATCTCAACGAGAAGCTCTTTGCCGAAGCCGGCTTCGGCGGCGTCATCCACACCGGCGACCTGGACAACAATGATGACGGCCCGGACCTCGGCTGCCGCGTCCTCTTCCACGAATATGCCGGCGCCGGCTATCGTTTCACCCCGCATTGGAACGTAATGGCCCAGATTGCCCACTCCTCGCATGCCAATCTCTGCGACGGCCCGAACGACGGCATGACGCGCGCCGGCATCCAGATCGGCTACAAGTTCTGAGCAATTGCCGCCTTCATGAAAAAAGCCTGCCTGCCCCTGTGAACTGCCCCCGAAGTTGGGTGTCCAACTTTCGGGAGTCAGTTCACTGTGTTGACGGCAGGCTTTTTTCTGTCGCGCGCCGCCGCTACTTAAGCTAAAGACAGCGCAAAACGCGCCAGGGACTTTCCGCTCATGACCATTCCAAACACCATCCCGATCACGCCGGAACTCATCGCGGGCCATGGCCTGAAGCCGGACGAGTACCAGCGCATCCTGGATTTGATCGGCCGCGAACCGACCTTCACCGAGCTCGGCATCTTCTCGGCCATGTGGAACGAGCATTGCTCCTACAAATCCTCGAAGAGATGGCTGCGCACGCTGCCGACCAAAGGGCCGCGCGTCATCCAGGGGCCAGGCGAAAATGCCGGCGTGGTTGATATCGATGACGGCGACTGCGTCGTCTTCAAGATGGAGAGCCACAACCACCCCTCCTACATCGAACCCTACCAGGGTGCTGCGACCGGTGTCGGCGGCATCCTGCGCGACGTCTTCACCATGGGTGCGCGCCCGATCGCCGCGATGAACGCCCTGCGCTTCGGCGAGCCGGATCATCCGAAGACCCGCCACCTCGTTTCCGGCGTCGTTTCCGGCGTCGGCGGCTACGGCAATTCCTTCGGCGTGCCGACGGTCGGCGGCGAGGTCGAGTTCGACGCCCGCTACAACGGCAACATCCTCGTCAACGCCTTTGCCGCCGGCATTGCCAAATCCAACGCCATCTTCCTATCCGAAGCCAAGGGCGTCGGCCTTCCGGTCGTCTATCTCGGCGCCAAGACCGGCCGCGACGGCGTCGGCGGCGCCACCATGGCGTCGGCCGAATTCGACGAATCGATCGAGGAAAAGCGCCCGACCGTTCAGGTCGGCGACCCCTTCACCGAAAAGTGCCTGCTCGAAGCCTGCCTGGAACTGATGCAGACCGGCGCCGTCATCGCCATCCAGGACATGGGTGCTGCCGGCCTCACCTGCTCGGCCGTCGAAATGGGCGCCAAGGGCGATCTCGGCATCCTGCTCGAGCTCGACAAGGTGCCGGTGCGCGAAGAGCGGATGACCGCCTATGAGATGATGCTGTCGGAAAGCCAGGAGCGCATGCTCATGGTGCTGCAGCCGGAGAAGGAAGAGCAGGCCAAGGCGATCTTCGTCAAATGGGGCCTCGATTTCGCCATCGTCGGCAAGACGACCGACGACCTGCGCTTCCGCGTCGTGCACCAGGGCGAAGAAGTCGCCAATCTGCCGATCAAGGATCTCGGCGATCAGGCGCCGGAATATGATCGCCCCTGGCGCGAATCCGGCAAGCCTGCCCCCCTGCCCGCCAACCTCGTCGCCGCACCGAAGAATTACGGCCAGGCGCTGCTGCAGCTCGTCGGCTCGGCCAACCAGTCGAGCCGACGCTGGGTCTATGAGCAATATGACACGCTGATCCAGGGCAATTCGCTGCAGCTTCCGGGCGGCGACGCCGGCGTCGTGCGCGTCGACGGCCATAAGAGCAAAGCGCTTGCCTTCTCTTCCGACGTGACGCCGCGTTATGTCGAGGCCGATCCCTTCGAAGGCGGCAAGCAGGCGGTCGCCGAATGCTGGCGAAACATCACCGCGACGGGCGCCGAACCGCTCGCCGCCACCGACAATCTCAACTTCGGCAATCCCGAAAAGCCGGAGATCATGGGCCAGTTCGTTCAGGCGGTGAAGGGCATCGGCGAGGCCTGCCGCGCGCTCGACTTCCCGATCGTGTCGGGAAACGTCTCGCTTTACAACGAGACCAACGGCGTCGCCATCCTGCCGACGCCGACGATTGCAGGCGTCGGCCTGCTGCCGGACTGGCGCAAGATGGTTCGCATCGGCAGCGCCAACGCCGGCGACAAGGTGATCATGATCGGCCTCGACGGCAGCCATCTCGGCCAGTCCGTCTATCTCAGGGATGTGCTCGACAGCCGCGAAGGTCCCGCCCCCGAAGTGGATCTCTTCGCCGAACGCCGCAACGGCGATTTTGTCCGCTCCGTCATCCGCAACGATCAGGCAACCGCCTGCCACGACATTTCCTCGGGCGGCCTTGCCGTCGCACTGGCTGAAATGGTCATGGCATCCGGCAAGGGGCTGACGATCGATCTCGGCGAATGCAAGGGTGCGCCGCATGCGCTGCTCTTCGGCGAAGATCAGGCGCGTTATGTGCTGACGGTGCCGGCCGATGTGGCGGATTTCGTCTGCGCCAATGCGGAAGGCGCCGGCGTCCCTTTCCGCCGCCTCGGCACGGTCGGTGGCGATGCGCTCGTCGTCGGCGATCTCATTGCGCTGCCGATTCAGCAATTGCGCGATACCCATGAATCGTGGTTCCCTGATTTCATGGAAGGCCGCGGCGAACTCGCCGCGGAATAATGCGCAAGGAGTAACGATCATGGCCATGAAACCCGGCGATATTGAAGACATGATCAAGGCTGGGATTCCCGGTGCCAAGGTGACGATCCGCGATCTGGCGGGCGACGGCGATCACTACGCCGCCGAAGTCGTCGCCGAAGCCTTCCGCGGCAAGAGCCGCGTGCAGCAGCACCAGATGGTCTACGAGGCGCTGAAGGGCAATATGGGTGGCGTATTGCACGCGCTCGCACTGCAGACCTCGGCGCCTGATTGACATTTGCGGTAGCCCACCCTCTCCACATTCCTGTGACGAGCACAGGTGGTAAGAGAGGGCGAATCTGTGCCGGCCTATGAAGCAATGCTGTGATTTGTCTTTGTACACTGACAGCGAGTTTGGCGAGAACACCAACCACGCTCTCCGTCATCCCAGGCCCTGAGCCTGGGATCCATGCGACTGCTGCTGATGCGGTGTGGATGCTCGGCTCAAGGCCGAGCATGACGGAGGGTGGGTTCGGGGCTGTGGTGAACGCCCATTGATCCCGGCACCCTGCCGGCTGGAATTAAGTCGAGTGCCCAAAAAGAAGCCACCAACGCACTCGACGTAAACGCCATACGTCCATCGCTAACGAGGTACTCGGGCCTTCAAGCCGGCAACCTGTCCTGCTCCGGATAAGCAAACACCGAAGCCGGCATCGGTCCTGATGTCATCAGCGTGAAGTCGAAGGGCGCCTTGAGATCCGGCCCCAATACATATTGCCGATGGACGCGCAGCTGATCCTTGCGGATCTTGCGGTAATGTTCGCGCGCCAGCATCTGCTTGACGCGGATCAGGAGCATCTTCGCCGGGGGCGCCTCCGCATGACCGCAGACGGTGACAACCGGCACTTTGTAGAAATTGATCGAATCCGTCAGGCACTGCACATCGAGCCAAGAGATCTCGGGACAGCGGGCGATCAGACCGACACGGGCGCGCAGCAGGCTCGCAGACGATAGCAGCGCGCATTGCAGAATGGCGCTGCCGAGGGTTGCAAATACCACACGTTTGCCCTTGAAGATCTCCGGCTCCCTTTCCAGCAAGATGCCGATGACATGGGCCGCCACATTCGATCCCATGCTGTGCGAGGAGATCACATATTCATCCGCCTCCTCCTCAAGCGCCTTGCGCACCGCGGTGGCCCGGTCTTCCAGCCAGTCGTTGAAATCGGCACGGTGCATGCGGCCGAGCGCCACCGCCATTGCCCAATCGGCAAAGAGATGCAGCGTATGGAAGCGTTCGGAAAACGGCAGGAAAGCGAAGATGAAGAAGCAGAGCGCCAGCGGCCCGCTCCACAGCATGTGCCATAGCGAAAAACCGAGACGATAGGGCGCGACAGCGATCAGCGCCGTCAGCGCAATCGCCAGCCCCGTCAGCAGAAATGGAAAGAGGAAGAACAGGCCGAAGCGCCAGGCATGACGGAAATATCGCCGCATGCCGCCTTCGAGCATGATCTGGGCGCAGCTGCGAAAACCTGCAGCGATCTGGCTCAGCGTATTGCCACTGCGCAGCCTGCGCACGAACATGTCGTGATCGACCATGTGGATTCGGCTCTTCGTCTGCCAAGTGGCAGGAGCAGGGTCTTCCCCGGGCGCCGAACCGGCTGCCCCGGGCGCCATCTCGGCTGCCCCGGGCACCTCGCCGCTGGTCGTAACCTCGAAACTGAGGGGATCGCTGCCGCCGTCCGGCGTCCCGACCTCGAGCGAGTAGCCCCAAACGGCGGAACTCTGCCTGGCTGAGCGCTCGTAGCGCGCCCGGTGGGCAGCGCCGTCAAGCGGCTCGAAGCCCGGAAAATGCAGGACGACCCGCTTTTTTATCAATCTCATTCCGCTCTTTCGGCCGGGCGAATGGCCGGCATGTTCGTGCGATCCGGCTGCTGTGCCGCCGATCTCGGCGAAAAAGCAGGTATGATCTCGAAGGCGTCTTGCTAACCGAAGTCATCAGGAATTCAATAGCCGCCATGTCGTTTCCACCGTGAGCGGAGGGGTTTTGTGGCCGATCTTGTCAAAGAACTGATATCAGGCGTTGTCGACAGCGTATTGAAGGAAATCCTGAAGAAAACCAGCGGCCGCATCACGACGAAGCGCAGGAGGCGTAAGACGCGCCCCGCTGCGACAACTGCTGCCGCCCGAAAGACGACCTCCGCCAAGCGCAAACCCGCCCGCAAACAGGTCAGCAAGCGACGCACAGCCGCCGGTCGCAGCCGCCAACGCCGCAGCTGACGCAACTATCCGACCGCTGAACCCCGACCCTCGGCGACGTCGGAATTGACCGGATGCAGGCCCATCTAGCCCGACAACCGTAACGTGATAGCAACATCGCCGAAGTGGCCTGACCAGATTGGTCTTTTTTTGGTTTAGGCGTCTGGAATTCCTGCTGTCACATGCTATCTAAGGACAACGATTGAAACGGTGGGCCTTTAACCCGCCCGTTGAAAGGATCAGGTCCCATGAGCGGCATTCACGAATTCATCGACAACGAAATCAAGAGCAACGACGTCGTCCTCTTCATGAAGGGCACGCCGCAGTTTCCGCAGTGCGGTTTCTCCGGCCAGGTCGTGCAGATTCTCGATTACATCGGCGTCGACTACAAGGGCATCAACGTGCTCGCCGATTCTGAGATCCGCCAGGGCATCAAGGATTATTCCAACTGGCCGACGATCCCGCAGCTTTACGTAAAGGGCGAGTTCATCGGCGGCTGCGACATCGTCCGGGAAATGTTCCAGGCCGGTGAACTGCAACAGCATCTCCAGGAAAACGGCGTCACCGTTCGCGGCGCCGCCTGACCGGTCACCGGACGTCCGCCCGGTTTCCAAATCTGTTTCTCGAGTCCGAGGCGCTGCGTTGAGCAGCGCCTTGGCCTGTTTATGGGAATTTCATTGTGACAGATTCATCGCAAGCCGTGTCCGCGGGCCGCCTGCCCATGGGCAAGCGTGAATTCATCGCGCTCGCCGCGTTTCTGATGGCCGTCAACTCTCTGGCGATCGATATCATGCTGCCGGCGCTGCAGCAGATCGGGGCGAGCCTCGGCGTCGAGAGCGAAAATCATCGACAATTCGTCGTCTCTACCTATCTGCTCGGTTTCGGCTGCGCTCAGCTGTTCTACGGGCCGCTCTCCGACCGCTTCGGCCGCCGCACGCCGCTGTTGATCGGTCTCGTCATCTACATTCTCTCCGCCATCAGTATCGTTTTCGTCCCCTCTTTTGCCGGGTTGCTCGCCCTGCGCTTCCTGCAGGGCGTTGGTTCGGCCGCAACCCGCGTCATCACCGTCTCCATTGTCCGCGATATCTATGGCGGCCGGCAGATGGCCGAAGTGATGTCGCTGATCATGATGGTCTTCATGATCGTGCCGGTGATCGCGCCCGGCGCCGGCCAGATCGTCATGTTCTTCGGCAACTGGCACCTGATCTTCCTCTTTATTGCCGCCATGGCGACCGGTATCGCCGTCTGGGCTTACATCCGCCTGCCGGAAACCCTGCATCCGCAGAATGTCCGCCCCTTCACCGCCCGTTCGATCTTCGGCGCCTTCAAGCTGGTGCTGACCAATCGCGTCGCGCTCTGCTACACCATCGCCAGTACCTTCATTTTCGGCGCACTGTTCGGCTTTATCAATTCCGCCCAACAGGTCTATGTCGGCATTTATGATCTCGGCGTCTATTTCCCCTTCGCCTTTGCCGGCGTGGCGATCTTCATGTCGTTGTCGTCCTTCTTCAACTCGCGATTCGTCGGCAAGCTCGGCATGCGTCGCCTGTCGCATGGCTCCCTCATCGGCTTCATCGCCATCAACACCATTTGGCTCATCGTCCAGATGGCGAGTTCCGAGCCGATGCCCTTCGCCCTGTTCATCAGCTTTTTCGGCCTGGCCATGTTCCAGTTCGGCTGGATCGGCTCGAACTTCAACTCGCTCGCCATGGAGCCGCTCGGCCATGTCGCCGGCACCGCCTCCTCCGTGCTCGGCTTCATGAGCACGGTCGGCGGCGCCTTGATCGGCGCCGGCATCGGCCAGGCCTTCGACGGCACTGCCCTGCCGATGGTCGCCGGTTATTTCATCGTCTCGATTGTCGGGCTGATCTTCGTGCTGATCGCCGAAAAGGGCCGCCTCTTCCAACAGCAGAACCCGGCCGTCTGAACGGCCGGCCTCGTCTGCATCCGGGATTTCACCACATGACGCCGCATAAACCGCACCAGGAAAACCAGGGCTCCCGCCGCATCGGCATGGGTTTCGGCGAGTTCGTCGTCACCATTGCGATCATGACGGCCAGCATCGCCATGGCCATCGACAGCATGCTGCCGGCATTGCCCAATATCGGCCATTCCCTCGGCGTCACCAATACCAATGACGCCCAGCTGATCATCGGCGTGTTCTTCTTGGGCTTCGGCGTCTCGCAGATATTCTTCGGCAGCCTTTCCGATACGTTCGGCCGCCGCAACATCCTGCTCGGCGGCCTGGTTTGTTACATAATTGGAATGTTTGCCGCCGCAGCCACCGGCAGTTTCGAAATGCTGCTCCTGATGCGTTTCGTTCAGGGCGTCGGCGGTGCAGCCGTACGCATCACCACCATGGCCATCGTCCGCGACTGTTTCGGCGGCCGCGAAATGGCCCGCGTCATGTCCTATGTCATGATCGTCTTCATGATCGTGCCGATCGTCGCCCCATCGGTGGGCCAGCTCATCATCCTATATACCGACTGGCACTGGATCTTTATCCTGCTCGGCGCCGTCGCCACCATCCTGTTCCTCTGGGCTCTTCTGCGGCTGAAGGAATCGCTGCCGCCGGAAGAGCGCCTGCCGCTGTCAGTCAGCTCGGTCACCGACGGCTTCAAGACCGTGCTCACGAACCGCATCACCTCAGGCTACATGATCGGTCTCACCATGTTTACCGGCGTCATCAGCGCCTACGTGATCTCGGTGCAGCAGGTCTTCGGCGAAGTTTACGGCCTCGGCGATTGGCTGCCGATCGCCTTTGCGGCTACCGCCGGCGGCATCGCGGTGGCTAATTTCGCCAACGGCTTCTTCGTCCGCAAATTCGGCATGCGCCGCATTTCGCATGCCGCGCTGCTGATCTTCACGGCACTGTCGGCAGCAGGCTTTCTCATTGCTCTGGCCGGCAAGGCGGATTTCGCCACAGCCTACGGCATCTTCACCATCGTGCTGATGATGTTTGCCGTGATCGCCACCAATTTCACCGCCATCAGTCTTGAGCCGATGGGCAATCTCGCCGGGACGGCGACCGCCATCACCGGCTTCGTCTCGACGACGGCAGGCGCCATCCTCGGCGGCCTGGTCGGCCAGATGTTCAATGGCACGGTGCAGCCTCTCTTCGGCGGCTTCGCGCTCTTCGGCCTGGTGACGATCGCAGCCACCCTCTGGGCCGAGAACGGCAAGCTCTTCACCCATCCCGGAGACAGCCCGCAGCTGGATCCGGGTGCAGCGCATTTCTGACATCGAAATCATTGGCGTCAGCGCGACAGGCATATTCGATGGACGACCGAATTCTGATCAGGCCTTACGCGCCAAGCGATGCAGACGCGACGATCGAGATTTTTCTGCGCGCCATTCGGGAGGTTTCATCGAAAGACTATTTGCCCGCTCAGATCGAGGCTTGGGCAAAGGTGGAAGATCGCAGGCTATGGGCGCAGCGCCGGATAAGCAGACCTGGCTGGATCGCGGAAATCGATGGAGCGCCGGTGGGGATTTCCGACCTGACCGATGACGGATGCCTGGACATGATGTTTGTGCACCCTGAATTTCAGGGGCTCGGTATCGCAAGCCGCCTGTTGAGCAGGGTCGAGAAGGAAGCTCTGAACCTCGGATTCACCCGAATCTATACGGAGGCGAGCCGAACCGCCCGGCCGTTTTTCGAGCGCAGGGGTTTCCGCGTGATAACCGGGCAAACCGTCGAGAAACGCGGGCAAAGCCTGGAAAATTTTCTGATGGAAAAGCTCTACGCGAAGTAGGGTCGAACCGCCGATCCGCGTCGTCGAACGAAGCCGGCATTCCCCGTCGAAGGCTACGGCCGCAAAACAGTGTTCTGCGGCCGGTTTTCATGCGTTCAAACGGTAACCACCTCACGGCGCAGCACCTCCCACGAGGCCTTGTCGGGGGCAATCAGCAGCCCGCCGTCGAGATGGTGTGGCAGATAGGAAGAACCGTCGAAACGGGCGGCATGGGCGCCGGCCTCCTGGGAAATGAGCGTGCCGGCGAGGTGATCCCAGGGCATCAGCTTGTTGTACATGAGGTAATGCACATGGCCGCCCGCAAGGGTGCGGTATTCATGGGCCGCGCAGCGATAGTTGGTGAGGAAGCGCACCTTGGCGAGATTGCCGAGGATCTCGGCCCGCTTCTCCTGCGGCAGGTAGCCGGTGGAGGCCATGCCGACCATCTGGTCGAGCGCGACAGGCTCGGCGGCACGCAGCCGCCGCGCTTCGCCGTCCGGCCGCCGCAGCCAGGCGCCGCCCCCCTTTTCCGCCATCACCCAATCGTCGCCCATCGGATCGTAAACGATGCCGGCAACCGTCTCTCCGCCTGATATGACGGAGGCCATGACGCCGAAGGCCGGAATGCCGGCGGCGAAATTGAACGTGCCGTCGACCGGATCGACCACGATGGCGAGATCCGCGTCTGCCAGCCTGCCAAGCAGCGCCGGCTCGGCCGCGACCGTTTCTTCACCGACGAACAGCGCGCCGGGCCAAAGCCGTTCGGCTTCCGCCTTGATCATCCGCTCAGCCTGCTCGTCGGCCTCGGTGACGAGATCGGTTGCCTCGCTCTTGGCGCGTACGTCATCCCGACCAAGCCGGCGGAAGCGTGGCAGAATCTCCGCCTTCGCCGCCCGGCGCAAGAGATCGGCAAGAGCGGTCACATCGACAGTCGCAGTCATGTCAAATCCTTTCGCGTGTCAAATCATATGCCGATGATTTCGCGGCGGATCAGCTGCCAGCTTTCCCTGTCGGGTGCGGAGATGATGCCGCCCGTCGTCTCGCCGGGCCGATAGGGCGTGCCGTCGAATTTCGCGGTATGGCCGCCGGCTTCCTGATGCGCAAGCACTCCGGCCAGGTGATCCCAGGGCATCAGTTTCGCATGACCGATGAAATGCAGCTTGCCGGAGGCGACCATCCAGTATTCGTAGGCCGAGCAGTTGAAAGCGAAGGTCATCCTGATCTTCGCCAGGTTGGAGCAGATGCGCGAGCGATCCGGGTCGTCCATATGGCCCCAGGAGATGCCGCCGACCATCTGATTCAGGGCGGCGGGCTCCGCCACCTTGAGCCTGCTCGATTGCCCGTCCTGTCGCGTCAGGAAGGCGCCCGCTCCCTTGATCGTCGTCACCGTGTCGCCAAGGACCGGATCATGTATGATGCCGGCGACCGTCTCGCCCCTGACGGTGACCGCCAGCATGGTCCCGAAGACGGGAAGCCCGGCGGCGAAATTGAAGGTGCCATCGACAGGATCGATGACGAAGGCGAGCTCGGCGTCGGCAAGGGCAAGAACGACGGACCGATCGGCGTCATAGGCCTCCTCGCCGACAACGAGGGCTGTGGGAAAACGCTCTTTCAGCGCCGCGGTAATCCTATGTTCGGCGAGCACGTCCGCCTGCGTCACCAGATCGGTCGCTGAGGTCTTTTCCGAAACATCGGCAGCGCCGAGATTGCGGAAACGCGGCATGATTTCGGCGCGTGCCGCCTCCCTGACGCTATCGCCAAGAAAGAGAATATCCTTATCTGAAATGCTCATGCGAAATCCTGTCCTTCATGCAACGACCAGCCTCCCCGCAGCCGGCCTTTCACGAAGGGTCGGCGACTGTCAAGCCGGAAAAGTCGAAGAGCTTCGGATCAAGCAGATGCGAGGGATTCACATGCGCAAGCGCCCGCAGCATCGTGTCTTTTCGCCCCGGCATCCGCCTTTCGATATCGGCGAGCATGTCCTTCATCGCATTGCGCTGCAGCCCGTCCTGCGAGCCACAGAGATCGCACGGGATGATCGGAAACTGCATAGCGGCAGCGAACTTGGCGAGGTCGTCTTCGGCCGCATAGGCAAGCGGCCGCAGCACCATCAGGTCACCCTCGTCGTTCAGAAGCTTCGCCGGCATCGAGGCCAGCCGCCCGCCATGGAAGAAATTCATGAAAAAGGTCTCGAGAATGTCCTCACGGTGATGGCCGAGCACCAGTGCATCACAGCCCTCCTCCCGCGCGATACGGTAGAGATTGCCGCGCCGCAGCCGCGAACAGAGCGAGCAGTAGGTCGCCCCTTCCGGCACCTTTTCCTTCACGATCGAATAGGTATCGCGATATTCGATCCGGTGCCGGACGCCGATCCTCGTCAGGTAATCCGGCAGAACATGTTTGGGAAAGTTTGGCTGGCCCTGGTCGAGATTGCAGGCGATCAGTTCGACCGGCAGCAGCCCGCGCCATTTGAGATCGAGCAGCAGCGCCAGCAGGCCGTAGGAATCTTTGCCGCCGGAAAGGCCGATCAGCCAGCGCTTCTGCCCCTTCAGCATATCGAAATCGTCGAAGGCCTGGCGCACCTGCCTGAGCAGCCGCTTGCGCAGCTTGTTGAAGGAGACCGAGCGCGGCGCGTCGGCAAACAGCGCGTGGCCGCTGGTATCGGCCTCGCCACTCTCCATTTCGTCGGCGATGTTGGCTGCGATATTCATTGCTTCGTCCAATCAAGATTGCAGGCTTGAATTGCGAGCCCGTCTTATCAAGCTGCCTTTAGCAGAAAGTCGCCGGCCAACACAGCATCAATCACCGAACACCGACCAGCCGGTGCGCGCCGCCAGCATCTCCAGCGCCACGGCGCCGAGCTGCGAATTGCCGACCTTGTTCAACCCGGGCGACCAGACTGCGATCGATGCAATGCCCGGCGCAACAGCGAAGATGCCGCCGCCGACACCGCTCTTGCCGGGCAGACCCACGTGATAGGCGAAATCGCCCGAGCCGTCGTAATGGCCGCAGGTCAACATCAGTGCATTGATGCGCCGTGCCCGCTTCGGCGAGACCACCGAATGGCCGGTCATCGGATTGCTGCCACGCGCAGCCAGGAACAGCCCAGCGCGAGCCAGCTGCTCACAGTTCATAGACAGGGCGCATTGATGGAAATAGACGCCGAGCACGTGTTCGACCGGATGGTCGAGATTGCGGTAGGCGCGCATGAAGTTGGCAAGCGCGACGTTGCGATATCCCGTCTGCGTTTCCGAGCGCGCCACCTTGTCATCGATGGTGATCGACTCGTCGTCGGCGAGATAACGCACGAAGCGCAGCAACTCGCCGATCGCCTCGCGCGGCGCATGCCCGGCCATGACGACGTCGGTGACGGCGATCGCGCCGGCATTGATGAAAGGATTGCGCGGGATGCCGCTCTCATGCTCGAGCTGGACGATCGAGTTGAAGGCCGATCCCGACGGTTCGCGCCCGACGCGCTTCCATAGACTTTCGCCGACCTTGCCGAGCGCCAAGGTCAGCATGAAGACCTTAGAAATGCTCTGGATCGAGAAGGCGATATCGGCATCGCCGACACGATAGACCTTGCCGTCGACGGTGACGATCGTCATGCCGAACTGCCGTGGATCGATCTTGGCGAGCTCGGGAATATAGTCGGCGACCTTGCCCTCGCCGACCCGGGGCAGAATATCGGTATAGATACTGTCGAGGATCGCCTGCAGATCCGCCATCGCTTCTCTCCGGATAACAAAAAAGCCGCCCGAAAGAGCGGCTTTTCCATAAGCGAAAACGCCTGGTTCTTCTTAACGCGAATAGAATTCGACGACCAGATGCGGTTCCATGACAACCGGGAACGGAACGTCGCTGAGCGTCGGAACGCGGCCGTAAGTGGCGACCATCTTGTTGTGATCGACTTCGATATAGTCGGGAACGTCGCGTTCGGCGAGGCTGACAGCTTCCAGAACGGTCACCAGCTGCTTCGACTTTTCACGAACTTCGATGACGTCGCCGGCCTTGCAGCGATAGGAACCGATGTTGACGCGCACACCGTTGACGGTGACGTGGCCATGGTTGACGAACTGACGGGCAGCAAAGACCGTCGGAACGAACTTGGCGCGATAGACGATCGCGTCTAGGCGGGATTCCAGAAGACCGATCAGGTTTTCGGAGGTGTCACCCTTGCGACGGGAAGCTTCAGCGAAGATCGCGCGGAACTGCTTCTCGCGCAGGTCGCCATAATAGCCCTTGAGCTTCTGCTTGGCGCGCAGCTGCACACCGAAGTCCGAAAGCTTGCCCTTGCGGCGCTGGCCGTGCTGGCCCGGACCGTATTCGCGGCGGTTCACCGGGGACTTCGGACGGCCCCAGATGTTTTCGCCCATACGGCGGTCAATTTTGTACTTGGACGATTCGCGCTTGCTCATCGTATTTCCTTTCAAAGGTTTATGGCGGCTTGTTACCAAACCGCACGAAGGAAACACGCCCTCCTCTGATCTCTTTCGAGAGCTGACAGGATGTTTCGGTTACGCGAACAGAAACGATCCACGGGACATGTCAAATGAAACACCGGACATTGCTGCCCGGTGCTTGGCGCGGTCTTTAGAGGCCCCTCATGAAAATGTCAACTGCGCCGACGCCCGAAAGCGCCACTATTCCGCAGCGAGCGGCTGATCGCCTGTATCCGGCGCATTGGCATCACCCGGTGCGGTCTGGCAATTCATGTCGGGGAAAGCCACGATACGTTTGCCGGAGAAGTCCGTGTGCACGACGACAATCCCCTGCTCCTCGAAATAGCCGAGCAGACGGCGCGCGCGCCGCGCCGAATGGGTGCCGTAGGCGCGGGCGATGCGGGCGTCGGACGGGGACGGCTCGCCGCAGACGGCGGCCTTGGCGAGCATCAGGAAAACACCCTGCAGGTCGTCGGTGACGCCTGACGACAGCGACAGCGCCGTCGCCCACTCAGCGCTCGCCGCTGTCGCGGCATCGACGCCGGAACGGGAAATCGCCACGCGCCTGCGGAAATCCGGCAGTGCGATCGGCGGTCCCGGCACGCGGCGCATGCGCAGCCGTACCAGAAAATCCTGATAGAGCACGGAATCGGAGCGGAAGGCTGAGGTGGGATCGTCGAGTATCTCGGCAAGAACGCCGGCAAGGCGCTCTTCCCGCTCCTCGGCGGAGATCTCCGGCTGGCTCGCCCGCGGCTCGACCGACGCTGGGGATGCCGCCGGCGTCGAGCGCGAGAGCTCCGCCAAAATGTCGGTGGTCGGCCGCGGCGCCGGCGGCACGCGGCGCACGAGCGGGCGCTGGAATTCCTCCGGATCGGGTGTAAAGATCAGGTCCTCGACATCCTGCGGCGCATCCGGCAGCGGCATCAGCTTCGGGCTGGAGGACCGCGCCGAGGTTTCCACCGCGCCGATCTGGATCGGCAACGGCCGGCGCGACAATGCCGGCCCGAGCGCGACGAAATTGCCGCGCTTCAGGTCTCGAAACATCTCGGCCTGGCGCCGGTCCATGCCGAGAAGGTCGGCTGCACGCGCCATGTCGATATCGAGGAAGGTGCGGCCCATCAGGAAGTTCGAGGCCTCGGCCGCGACGTTCTTGGCGAGTTTGGCAAGCCGCTGGGTGGCGATCACGCCGGCAAGCCCGCGCTTGCGGCCGCGGCACATCAGGTTGGTCATCGCCCCGAGCGACATTTTGCGCGCATCTTCCGAGACATCGCCGCCGACCGAAGGCGCAAACATCTGCGCCTCGTCGACGACGACGAGAACCGGATACCAATATTCACGATCGGCATCGAACATGCCATTGAGGAAGGCGGCAGCGGCACGCATCTGCTGTTCGATGTCGAGGCCTTCAAGCGTCAGCACGCAGGACACCCGATGCTGGCGGATACGGTTGGCGATGCCCGCCAGCTCCGCCTCGGTGCGCTCGCCATCGACGACGATATGGCCGAACCTGTCGCTGAGGGTGACGAAATCACCCTCAGGATCGATGATGACCTGCTGCACCCATTGCGCGGATTGCTCGAGCAGACGGCGCAACAGATGCGATTTCCCCGATCCGGAATTGCCCTGCACGAGCAGACGCGTTGCCAGCAGCTCCTCGATATCGAGCGTCGCCGGGCTGCCGGACGCCAATCCCATATCGATACCAACCTGCAATGCCGATCCTCGCGACGAAAAGACTCACATGAACGAAGCGCCATTCTTCCGAAACGGCAACGCCCCGTCTATCAAAGAATCTGTTGATTTTCAGGGCCGGATTTCGCCAACCCACAGGACAATTCCCGGCCTCAATCGAGAAGCCGATCCATCGCCGTTATCGGCAGCACGAGACGAAGCGCCGCGCCGGAAAGCCGCCGAAAACCGAAGCGCTGGTAGAAGTCTGCCGCACGCTCGTCCTTGGCATCAACAATCATGCCTAGAATTCCGATCTGGCCCGCGGCTGATCGCGTTATCGCGAAGGCATGAACGATCAATGCGTCTCCGAGGCCTCGGCCCTGATATTCACGATCGACGGCAAGCCGGCCCAGTATCAGGAACGGCAATTCCTCATAGGGTCCCGCCTGGATCTTCGGTGGAAGATCTTGACGGGAAACCGAATGAGCGCTCAGCGAGAAATAGCCGGCAATTCGCGCCTCCTCACCTAGAACATAGACGCGTGTCAGACCACGCTTAATATCCTGATTGGCGAAGCGTCTCAGGTAGGTATTCAATGCGTCCACGCCGCAATCGAATCCCTCTCGGTCATGCCGTTTTGGGTCGAGCAATTCAAATTTCATGAGCCGCCGATGATATCGCGATATTTCTTGACGGCATTGATCATACGCTCTGTCGGCTTTGCCGGTTCGTCGAATGCCGCGAAAAAGCCTTCCCAGTCCTCGGCCGTAAAGCGCGTCCGCCCATGTACGGCAATTACGGCCTCGGCCTTCTCGCGAATGCTTTCGCGGATGAATTTGCTCTTGTCGAGATGAAGGTAATTACGCGCAGTTTCCATCAGTTCGAACGTCGGTCGGTCGACGCGGATCTTCAACGTATCGTCTCTGTGAGCATTCTGGGCCATATCAGCTCCTTGTCTTTGTGGGTGCAATTGTACCCACAAATCATCTGGCGTCAAATATAGCTCTATGCTTTTAGGCCGAATCCCTGCATCAGCCGCCGCGTCGCGAAATCCTGCTGGCCTGACGTAAACATGGCGAAGTCGAAATTATCAGGATGCACGGCATCGGCAACCAGCGGAACCAACGTGCGGGCGCGCCGCGCTATTGCTTCGGCCGGATCAAGCCAGTCGACCGGCCAAGGGGCAATCCGCCGGAAAAGATTGGCCATGAAAGGATAGTGCGTGCAGGCAAGCACGACGATATCCGTCTTCTGACCGTCCTTTTCGACGAAACACTGGTCGATTTCGGCAAGCACCGCGTCATCGGAGACGGCGTCGCCACGGATATAGGCTTCCGCCATGCGCGCCAGATTCTCCGAACCGACGAGACGGACATGGCATTGCTGCGCGAAGGACTGGATGAGATCGCGCGTATAGGCCCGCTTCACCGTTCCCGGCGTTGCGAGCACCGAGACGAGGCCGGAGCGCGTGCGCTCAGCCGCCGGCTTGATCGCCGGCACGGTGCCCACGAAGGTCATCTGGGGAAAGGCGGCGCGCAGATCGGCGCCGACGAGGGTGAAAGCGGTATTGCAGGCAATGATGCAGATTTCGGGATCATAGTCATTCAGGAGCTTGCCGAAGAGCCCGATAATCCGCTCTTTCAGCGCCTGTTCCTCCCAGCCGCCATAGGGAAAGCCGGCATCGTCAGCGACATATATAAAGCCTCGCTCCGGCATCAGCACGCGCGCTTCGCGCAGCACCGTCAGTCCGCCGATCCCTGAATCGAAGACGAGGACGGGTTTCAGCTCATTCGTCGGCACTGTCATCGGTGGGCGCTTTCTTGCCGGATCTGGTGGAGCCGCCTTTGCGCGGACTGTTGCGCGTAAAGCGGTCGAGAGAGGAAATGACGCCGCGCAGCACGCTGATTTCCTGTTCCGTGAATGCCCGGCGGGAGAGGACTGCGCGCAGGTTGTCGACCATTTTCGGCTTTTTCGAGGGCGGATGAAAATAGTTGCGCGAATCGAGCGCCTCTTCCAGCTGATCGAACAGACCGAAGAGCTGCTCCTTGGTGGACGGGCGCTGCTCGAGCGCCTGGAACGGCACGGCTTCCAGATCCTCCATGCCCGATTTCATCCACTCATAGGACATGAGCAGCACGGCCTGGGCGATGTTGAGCGAGGCGAAGGCGGGATTGACCGGGAAGGTGACGATCTCGTCGGCAAGCGCCACTTCCTCGTTGGTCAGGCCCCAGCGCTCGCGGCCGAAGAGGATACCGGTCGCCTCACCTGCCCGAAATTTCGTGCGCAGCGTCTCGGCAGCGAAGACCGGCGAGCGCACCGGCTTGTAATTGTCACGGCTGCGCGCGGTCGTGGCATAGACGAAGTTGAGGTCGGTTATCGCCTCGTCCAAGGTGGCAAAGACCCTCGTGCCCTCAATCACGTGGTCGGCCTTGGAGGCTGCAGCCTGCGCCTTCTCATTCGGCCAGCCGTCACGTGGATTGACGAGACGAAGATCGACAAGGCCGAAATTCGCCATGGCGCGCGCTACCATGCCGATATTTTCGCCCATCTGCGGCTCGACCAGAATGATAACCGGCCCTTCGGCCAGAAGTTGACGCTCGCTGTTCGTGCCTGCCATGGTCTTATCCTTGTTTCGAGCGCGCAATAGCCTCGCCCGCCGCAAACGGCAAGACGTCGGCCTGCGGATAGAGCCTTTCCAGCGCCGAACCAATCATTTCGAGCCCCAGCCTGGCGCCCTCGCGCGACAGCGGCAGATGTCGTCCTGTCGTCCGCGATGCCTTGCGCTTGATCAGGAAACAGCTCGAGCCGCGCGGAGCGGCATCGTCGATCAGGGCAAGGTCCGCCGCGATCAGCCTGTTCAGATTGTCGTCGGAGGCCGGCGCTTCATAACTCTTCGCCAGGATACGCGCCCAGTAGGTGCAGGACAGGAAGATCGCCAGCGTCTGGCGGATCTGGCCGGGTCGCGTCACCACCGACCAGGAAGAGCCGAGTGGCCGCGCCGCCACCGTTACATCACGGTAGCAGGCATCGATTTTCTGCGACAGTGCCATCAGCTCGAAACCGCTCTTGCCCTCACCGAGGGCGCCAAGCAGATCGCGCAAAGCCTGGAACCAGCGGGCAAGCGCAGAATCGAGCGCGCCACGTGTGCGTGTGGGAAAGACGATGAAAGCGACCGCCGTTCCGGCCGCCGCTCCGATCATGGTCTCCCCGATCCGCAGCTTCAGCAGATCGAGCGTCAGCACGCCCGTCATGCCGTAAACCAGGCAGAGCACGATCGAGATGAAGAAGGTCATGGACGCATAGGAAACCTGCAGAAAATAGAAGGCGAGGAAAATACAGACGGCGGCAACCGGAATGGCGATATCAGGCTCGCCTGAAATCAGCGTCGCCAGCACAAGACCGATAGCAATCCCGAACACGGTGCCCAGCGAGCGCGACAGCGCCCTCATCGCGGTGTCGCCGCGCGAATTGGTGTTGGTGAAGACGAGGAAGGAAGCCAGCACCGCCCAGAACCAGCGTTCGCGCGACAAGAGCAGCCCGAAGCTCATGGCGATCGCCGACGCGATGGTGATTTGCAGCGCCGCGCGCAGCAGCGGATTGGCAAGCGAAAAGTCGATTGCCTGGGATTGCACCATATCCTTGCTGTCATCGATCTCGGAGAAACCGGAGGCCCGCCCCTCGCCGATCGCCTGCGTCAGTTGCTGCCGCGCCTTGCCGAGCCAGAGAAGCGCCCGCACAGTTTCGCCCTGCGGCTGATCCCCAACGGCGTCGACCATCCCCTCAAATCGTTCGAGCTCCGCCATGTCCTCCTCAATGACGGCGTGGACGAGCGCGAAAGGCGGCGGGCTCTGGAAGCTCAGCACGATCGCGCTCTCGGCGGCAAGATGGGCGTCGAAAAGGCGGATCGCCAGTTCGGCGGCGGGATCGGCGGCGCCATCGAAAACGCCGGCCGACGGGCGCGGAATGAAGGTCTCCGCCATCAGCACCACTTCCTTCAGCCGGTCTTCCAGCTGGCGCAGCTCCTGGCGGTCAGCTTCGCCGATCTCGGCGCCGGCGATAACGGCGAGCTTGAAGAGTATCTGGTTGATCCGGCCGCTAACGCTTTCGAGCGAGCGCAGCAGGTCGCGCCGCCAATCGTCGGGCAGCAGCACCGTCCTCACCAGATGGCCGACAAGTACCGCGACGACGGGGCCGATCGCCACCGCCGGCAGTTCGGCGAGCGGCGGCCGGAAGTAGGCACCCATGAAATAGGAGGTAAACGCGAACATGCCGATGGCAAAACCGCGCGGCCCGAACACCCGTCCGGCCGATGCCAGCGCGATTACCGCCAGGAAGACGAAATCGGAGAGCAAGCGGTGATCCTCGAGCCCCGCCGCAATGCCGACGACGGCAAGGCTTGCGCCACAGCCGAAGAGCCGCGTCACCAACTGGCGGGAATTGCCCTTGTCGCGCACCGCCACGCCGCCTTCGATCGACAGCACGATGCCGAGGCCGAAGGCCGCAGTCGGCAGTGGCAGGAATGCAATGTGGATGACCAGAAGGACCAAAAAGGAGAAAACGATCGTCAGCGTCACCCGCAGCGCCATGCGCAAGCGCGAAAGCGCCGGATCATTGGCAAGCAGCCAGTCGCGAGCCTGAAAGCCGGAAAACAAATGCAGGAACCCCTCGTGCCGCGGAAGGATCGACACATAATGCCATGCCTGACGAAAGAAAACCGCCCGACATCGACTCTCGACGCACGCGAATGTCGCGTGCCTATTGGCCCTTGGCAATCAGCGTCATCGTCGCCTTCAGGGAATTGCGGCCCTGAGTTTCCCTATTCTCGGTGACGATATCGTCGATCACCGGCTGACCGGCCTCCTCGACCACCTCGAAGCGAACGGTCGTATAATCCTTGGCATCCGGCGCGTCCGAACAGGCGGATTTCCTGAAGCGCGCCGTGACCTCGGTCGTTCCGTTGACCGGGGGAGCCGCCTCCATCGTAAGATCCTCCAGCGGGCATGCATCCTGGCCGTTGACGATGACGTCATAGTCGAACGGCGATATGCCGTCGTCGTCGACGGCGGGAAATTGCGCGGCCGCCTGGTATCTGGCGACGAAGTCCTTGCTGTAGAGATGGTCGAGCCGGCTCGCAGCGAAAATGTCGGTCCAGTCGCTGTTGTTATCGGCCCAGTTGCTCTTGGTCGCGTCCATGATCTCCTGCACGGGAGCGGTAGCATCGGCAGCATGGGCAGCACCCGAAAAGCCGATAAGACTTGCGATAACAATGGCGATTGTCTTCATGGTCGAATGTTCCGGGGCGGGCAAATCAAGGCGGACACAGAGCATGATGCCGAAAAGTGTGAGCGGTTTTCGGACAACATCATGCTCTAACTCTTTAATTGAACAGGATTCAGATTTTAGGCCGATCCGCCTAAAATCATCCTGTTCTAGCCAGATTTCAGCGCTTGGCAATGGCGGCAAAAACGCATTGCGAGAACCGTTGCAGCTTTGCGTTCCCGGTTCACAATGCTATAGCGCTCCTCATCACGTCACCCACCCGGGACGCTTGTCCCCCTTCAAGCTCGAACGAGGCAGATACATGAACAAGATCAAGGTCGCCAATCCCGTCGCCGATCTCGACGGCGATGAAATGACACGCATCATCTGGCAGCTCATCAAGGATAAGCTGATCCATCCGTATCTCGACCTCGACATCGACTATTTCGACCTCTCGGTCGAAAACCGCGACGCCACCAACGACCAGGTCACCGTCGACGCCGCCAACGCCATCAAGAAATACGGCGTCGGCATCAAGTGCGCGACGATCACGCCGGATGAAGCCCGCGTCAAGGAATTCAACCTCAAGGAAATGTGGAAGAGCCCGAACGGCACGATCCGCAACATCCTCGGCGGCGTGATCTTCCGCGAGCCGATCATCTGCCGCAACGTGCCGCGCCTGGTTCCGGGCTGGACTCAGCCGATCGTCGTCGGCCGCCACGCCTTCGGCGACCAGTATCGCGCCACCGATTTCAAATTCCCTGGTAAGGGCAAGCTGACCATCAAGTTCGTCGGCGAAGACGGCACGGTCATCGAGAAGGAAGTCTTCAACGCGCCGGGCGCCGGCGTTGCCATGGCCATGTACAACCTCGACGAATCGATCCGCGAATTCGCCCGCGCCTCGATGATGTACGGCCTGATGCGCAAGTGGCCGGTTTATCTGTCGACCAAGAACACCATCCTCAAGGCCTATGACGGCCGCTTCAAGGACATCTTCGAAGAAGTCTACGAGACCGAATTCAAGGATCAGTTCAAGGAAGCCGGCATCACCTACGAACACCGCCTGATCGACGACATGGTTGCCTCGGCGCTCAAGTGGTCGGGCGGCTACGTCTGGGCGTGCAAGAACTATGACGGCGACGTCCAGTCCGACACCGTTGCCCAGGGCTTCGGCTCGCTCGGCCTGATGACCTCGGTTCTGCTGACGCCCGATGGCAAGACGGTCGAAGCCGAAGCCGCCCACGGCACGGTGACCCGCCACTACCGCCAGCACCAGAAGGGACAGGAAACCTCGACGAACTCGATCGCCTCGATCTTCGCCTGGACCCGCGGCCTCGCTCACCGCGCCAAGCTCGACGACAATGCCGAGCTTGCGAAGTTCGCCTCGACGCTGGAAAAGGTCTGCGTCGACACCGTCGAATCCGGCTTCATGACCAAGGACCTGGCGCTGCTCATCGGCCCCGATCAGCCGTGGCTCTCGACCACTGCCTTCCTCGACAAGATCGACCAGAATCTGCAGACGGCGATGGCGTAAGCCAGCCCTTTCGGGATAGCATTGAAACGGCGGGGATTTCCCCGCCGTTTTCATTTTGGGAGAACCGCAGATGACGGCGACCGTGCGTCCGCTCGAACCTTCTGACCGTACCGCTTGGGAGCCCCTATGGAAGGCGTATCAGCGCTTCTACGAGGTGGTCATCCCTGCCGATACCACGGATCTCACCTGGAACCGCTTCCACGATCCTGACGAACCGATGCACGCGCTCGGCGCCTTTGATCAAGACGGCCGCCTCGTCGGCATCGTGCATGCGATCTTTCACCGCTCCTGCTGGCTGCCGCAATGGACCTGCTATCTGCAGGATCTCTATGTCGCCGATACCCAGCGCGGCCTCGGCACCGGTGCCGCACTGATCGATGCGGTCGCCGATCTTGCGCGCGCAAACGGCGCAGGCAGGCTCTACTGGATGACGCACGAAACGAATGCCACGGCGCGGCGGCTGTACGACCGGATCGCCGAACGCTCAGGCTTCATCCAGTATCGCAAAGCTCTCTGACGATCGGACTTGCACAAAGACCTCGCCGCGCTATTGATTCCGGGCGACGGCAATGCCTGACAGAACGGCAACAGGAGGAAGATGTCATGACCGAAGAATTGGTATTCTATACGAACCCGATGTCACGCGGGCGCATCGCGCGCTGGATGCTGGAGGAAATCGGTCAGCCCTATCGCACCGAACTCCTGACCTTCGGCGAAACTATGAAGGCGCCGGAATATCTTTCCGTCAACCCGATGGGCAAGGTGCCGGCAATCCGCCACGGCAACACAGTGGTCACCGAATGCGCGGCAATCTGCGCCTACCTCGCCGAGACCTTCCCGGAAAAGGGGCTGGCCCCAAGACCGGAGGAGCGCGCCCGCTATTACCGCTGGATGTTCTTTGCCGCCGGTCCGCTGGAATCGGCGGTGACGATGAAGGCGCTCGGTTTCGAAATTCCGACGGAGCGCCTGCGAATGGCCGGCTGCGGCGGTTTTGGCGACGTCATGAACACGCTCGAAATGGCCGTTTCCGGCTCGACCTATGTCACCGGCGAGCGCTTCACCGCCGCCGACGTCTATGTCGGCGCTCATATCGGCTGGGGCCTCGGCTTCGGCTCCATCGAGAAACGTCAGGCCTTCGTCGATTACTTCGGCCGCGTCAGCGAGCGCGAAGCCTATAAGCGCGCCAATGCACTGGACGACGAGGCCGGCAAGACGATGCAGGCGGCCTGAGCGTTCAGGCACGATCGAGCACGCGGCGACTCCGCCGCGTCCTCGCGCGAGGTCAGGCAAGCGGCATGTGGATCTCTGTCAGAAGCTCGGTTGGCGGCACGTCACGTGGATTGTTGAGATATTCCTCGAACATGACGCTGTCCTTCAACTGCCGTCCTGATTTGGGTAGCCATTCCGCATAAAGCCACTGATAGGCCTTATGCATGTCGGCATAGGGGCCCTTGTGACGCAATACCGCATAGGTGCCGCCGTCGACCCTGCGCCGCTCGAACGGCGCTTCGGCCGGAACGTCGGCTGAGCTGGTCACACAGGCGATCGAGCGCAGCTGTTCGGCCGGCACGATATCGGGATCGTCGAGATAGACACCGATCATCCGCATGTCGGGCCTGGCGAGGCCGCGGGCGTAAAGCGTGCCGAACAATGTCTCGAAGGCTTTGCCGATCTGCATATAAGAGCCGGTATGGGCGACGCCGATCAGCTCGGTCGGCGCGATCTCACGTATGGTAACGTCGAACATGGTTGGGGTCTTTCCGTTAGGTGAGGGTTCAAAGGCTGTGTGGCTTCCCTCTTTCCGATAGCGGGCCGGCGGCATGCCGTAGACCGACTTGAAAATGCGATTGAAGGATTGGAGATTGGGATAGCCTGATCGTTTCGCAATCTCGCTGACGGCAAGCTCCGTGCCGACGATCTCGCCCGCCGCGCGATGCAGCCTCAGCCGCTTGACGGTGGCCGCCAGCGTCTCGCCATAAATCGCCCGGTAGATCCTGTGCCAGTGATAGCTCGACAGGCAGGCGATCCCGGCAAGGCGCTCCATATCCAGCTCCTCGTCGAGGTGATCGTGGATATAGGCAGAAACCCGTCTCAGACGGCTTTCATAAAGTGCCCATGCCGTTTCGCCATTCATGTCAAACCTCGTGCAAATCGATCGGCTGCAGAGAACCATAGCTCGATTTGACAAATCCTGCGGACTTGCACTGGCGGCGAATCCAACGCTACGCGGCAGAAGAAGCGTCGCTATTGCCGACTACGCCGCCTAACCTCCCTCATTCCTGTGCTCGTCACAGGAATCCAGCCACGGCGCGTCCGCGCCGTGAATGAATCAGTATCTAAAGAAAAAAACTCCTTCGCCCCCAAGGACTTGGGCGCACTGGATGCCTGTGACATCCCTCGGGCGAAGCCCTGAGGATACAGGAATGAGGGAGGTCTGGGAGAACGCCGAGTAAAGAACATTCACAGCCAAGCTAAGGCAGGAGCCGAGCTTCCGCCTTAGAATCAACCGTCAGCTCAGCCGGCGAGAGCCAAGGCCACCGCCTCGATCGCCTCGTCGGCCTTCGATCCATCCGGGCCGCCAGCCTGCGCCATGTCGGGACGGCCGCCGCCGCCCTTGCCGCCAAGGGCGGCAGACGCGATGCGCACCAGATCGACGGCGCTGTAACGCTCGACGAGGTCAGGCGTCACGGCGACGACCGCACTTGCCTTACCGTCATCGGACACGCCGACGAGCGCGACGACGCCGGAGCCGATGCTGGTCTTGCCATCATCGGCAAGGCCCTTGAGGTCCTTGGGATCGACGCCCGAAATAGCCTTGCCGAGGAACTTGACCCCGGCGACTTCGCGCACCGCATCGACCGAGCCGCCCTGCCCGCCGCCCATGGCGAGCTTGCGCTTGGCGTCGGCCAGTTCCTTTTCGAGCTTGCGGCGCTCGTCCATCATCGCTTCGACACGCGAAAGCACTTCGCCCGGCTGCACCTTCAGCGAGGCGGCAAGCGCCTTCACGCGCTCGTCCTGTTCGGCCAGGTATTCGCGCGCTGATTCGCCGGTGACGGCCTCGATGCGGCGAACGCCTGCGCCGACCGCACTTTCGCCGAGAACGCGGATCAGCCCAATCTGACCGGTGGCAGAAACATGCGTGCCGCCGCAAAGTTCGATCGAATAGGGCTTGCCAGCCTTAGCGCCGCGCACACCCTCACCCATCCCGACGACGCGGACTTCGTCGCCGTATTTCTCACCGAACAGCGCCATGGCGCCTTCTGCGATCGCATCGTCGACACTCATCAACCGCGTGGTAACAGGCGAATTCTGCAGCACGATTTCATTTGCCATATCCTCGACGATCTTCAGCTCTTCGGCCGACATCGGCTTGGGATGCGAGACGTCGAAGCGCAGGCGCTCGGGCGCGACTAGCGAGCCCTTCTGAGCGACATGGGTGCCAAGCACTTCGCGGAGCGCCTCATGCAGCAGGTGCGTTGCCGAGTGGTTGGCGCGTAGCCGCGACCGGCGGGCGTGATCGACCGTCAGCACGACCGCATCGCCGTCCTTGACGACGCCGTCGATGACAGTGCCCTGATGCACGAACAGGCCTTCACCCCTCTTCTGCGTATCTGAAATCTCGATCTTGCCGTGGTCGGACGAGATCACGCCGGTATCGCCCATCTGGCCGCCGGATTCGCCGTAGAACGGCGTCTGGCTGACGACGATCTGCACCTTGTCGCCGGCCTTGGCCTCCGCAGCAACGGCGCCGTCCTTGACGATCGCCTGTACCACGGCTTCTGCGGTTTCGGTGTCGTAGCCCAGGAATTCGGTCGCACCGTGTTTTTCCTTAAGCTCGAACCAGATGGTTTCCGTCGCCTTTTCGCCGGAGCCGGCCCAGTGCGAGCGGGCTTCGGCCTTCTGGCGCTGCATGGCATCGGTAAAGCCGGAAATATCAACGCCAATCTCGCGGGCGCGCAGGGCGTCCTGCGTCAGGTCGAGCGGGAAGCCGTAGGTGTCGTAGAGCTTGAAGGCGGTCTCGCCATCCAGCATATCGCCCTTGCCGAGATCCGTGGTGGCATCCGACAGCAGCGACAGGCCACGCTCCAGCGTCTTGCGGAAACGGCCTTCTTCGAGCTTCAGCGTCTCCGAGATCAGCGCCTCGGCGCGTACGAGTTCCGGATAGGCGCGACCCATCTCCTGCACCAGCGTCGGCAGCAGCTTGTACATCAGCGGCTCCTTGGCGCCGAGAAGCTGGGCGTGCCGCATGGCGCGGCGCATGATACGGCGCAGCACATAGCCGCGGCCTTCATTCGACGGAAGCACGCCATCGGCGATCAGGAAAGCCGAGGAGCGCAGGTGGTCGGCGATGACGCGGTGGCTGGCGCTGCCCTCCGCTTTGGCGCCCATCGTCTCTTCGATGGTGCCGATCAGCGTGCGGAACAAGTCGGTGTCGAAGACGCTCTGGACGCCTTGCAGAATGCAGGCCATGCGCTCCAGCCCCATGCCGGTATCGATCGACGGACGCGGCAGCGGGTTGCGAACGCCGGGCTCGGTCTGCTCGAACTGCATGAAGACGAGGTTCCAGAACTCCAGGAACCGGTCGCCATCTTCCTCCGGCGAACCGGGAGGGCCGCCCCAGACGTTCTCGCCCTGATCGATGAAGATTTCAGAGCATGGGCCGCAGGGGCCGGTATCGCCCATCTGCCAGAAATTATCGGAGGTCGGGATGCGGATGATCTTGTCGTCGGAAAAACCGGCGATCTTCTTCCACAGCGCCGCGGCCTCCTCGTCTTCGGAATAGACGGTCACCAGCAGGCGATGCTTCGGCAGGCCGAAGCCTTCGGTCACAAGCTTCCAGGCAAGCTCGATCGCATTCTCCTTGAAATAGTCGCCAAAGGAGAAGTTGCCGAGCATTTCGAAGAAGGTCAGGTGGCGCGCGGTATAGCCGACATTGTCGAGGTCGTTATGCTTGCCGCCGGCGCGCACGCATTTCTGCGAGGTCGTCGCCGTCGAATAAGGACGCTTCTCCAGGCCGGTGAAGACGTTCTTGAACTGCACCATGCCGGCATTGGTGAACATCAGCGTCGGGTCGTTGCGCGGCACGAGCGGGCTCGACGGAACGATCTCGTGGCCGTTCTTCTTGAAATAGTCGAGAAATGTCGACCGGATATCGTTCACGCCGCTCATTCTATGCCCTTCAATGCTGCCGGAGGCAGATAATACAAATCCATCGGCTTTTAACGTTCGCCCCCGCCACTGTCCAGCCGACAAACGAAACCGGCCGCATTCTCATCAGGAATGCGGCCGGCTGAGATATCCGACAAAATCAGGCGCGAAGCTTACATTTCCGCGGCAGAATCGCCGTCATCCGCATCCGGTCCGCCGTTCTGCAGGAAGCGGTCGGCGATCAGACCGGCATTCTGGCGCAGCGCCAGCTCGATCTCGCGGGCGAGATCCGGGTTGTCGCGCAGGAAAGTCTTGGCGTTTTCGCGGCCCTGGCCGAGACGCTGGCTGTTATAGGAGAACCAGGCGCCCGACTTTTCCACGATCCCGGCCTTGACGCCAAGATCGACAAGTTCGCCGGTCTTCGATACGCCTTCGCCATACATGATGTCGAATTCGACCTGCTTGAAGGGAGGCGCCATTTTGTTCTTGACGACCTTGACGCGGGTCTGGTTGCCGATCACCTCTTCGCGCTCCTTGACCGAGCCGATGCGGCGGATGTCGAGGCGCACGGAGGCATAGAATTTCAGCGCATTGCCGCCCGTCGTCGTTTCCGGCGAACCGAACATGACGCCGATCTTCATGCGGATCTGGTTGATGAAGATCACCATGGTATTCGACTTGGAGATCGAGGCGGTAAGCTTGCGCAGCGCCTGGCTCATCAGGCGCGCCTGCAGGCCTGGAAGACTGTCGCCCATTTCGCCTTCGATTTCGGCGCGCGGCGTCAGTGCGGCGACCGAGTCGACGACCAGAACGTCGACGGCGCCGGAGCGCACCAGCGTATCGGTGATCTCAAGCGCCTGCTCGCCGGTATCGGGCTGCGAAATCAGAAGGTTTTGGAGATCGACGCCCAGCTTGCGGGCATAGACGGGATCAAGCGCATGTTCGGCGTCGACAAAGGCGCAGATGCCACCCTTCTTCTGCGCTTCCGCAATGGTCTGCAGCGCAAGCGTCGTCTTGCCCGAGCTTTCCGGCCCGTAGATTTCGATGATGCGGCCCTTCGGCAGGCCGCCGACGCCAAGCGCGATATCGAGCCCAAGCGAACCCGTGGAAATCGTCTCGATTTCGATGACGTTCTCGTTGGAACCGAGTTTCATGATCGAGCCCTTGCCGAACGACCGCTCTATCTGTGAGAGTGCCGCTTCAAGCGCCTTGCTTTTGTCCACCGATTTGTCCTCTACCAGCCGCAATGAATTCTGAGACATCTGATCCACCTTTAGGTTATTGAAGCCGCCCAAGCAATGTCGAGTTTGTACCCTATTTGTTCCATACTCGCAATAGGCGATCAAACGATTGAAAGAAAAAGGTAAAACAGCTCGTGTTCTATATTTGTTTTATCGATGCAAAGCAACGGCTTAGGCCAGATGCGGCGGCTTGGTCGCGTCAGGCGGCACCGTCTCGATTCGCGCTTGCGGGCGTCGGAAGGCGGTTGAAATGAAGAAAAAGATTCTTGTTCTCGGCGGCGCCCATATCGACCGGCGCGGCCGCATTTCTGGGGAAACGGCGCCGGGCGCCAGCAATCCCGGCACCTGGTTCGAGGAGCCGGGCGGCGGCGGCTTCAATGCGGCGCGCAACCTTGCAAGGCTCGGTTTTCAGGTGACGATGATTTCACCGCGGGGCGGCGATCCCATCGGCGAGATGGTCAGCGAAGCCGCCGATTTCGCCGGCATCGACGACCGGCCCTTCGTTTTCCTCGACCGCAAGACACCGAGCTACACCGCGATCATCGAGAGGGACGGCAACCTGGTGATCGCCCTTGCCGACATGGATCTCTACCGCTTCTTCGTGCCGCGGCGTCTATCCATCCGCTGGGTGCGCGAAGCCTTCGCCGCGCATGATCTCATCCTTTTCGATGCCAATCTGCCGGAAGAGACGATCGCGGCAATCGTCGCCAGGGCACGGTCGCTGGCCAAGCCCGTCGCGGCGATCGCAATTTCGCCGGCCAAGGTCGTCAGGCTGAAATCCTGTATCGGCGATATCGACTACCTGTTCCTGAACGAAGCCGAAGCGGCAGCCCTTGCTGGTGAACGGCCGGACAACGCCGGCGGCTGGCCGCCGCTTCTGAAAGAAATCGGCATCCGCAGCGCCGTCGTCACCCGCGGCCAGCGCGAGCTGGTCGCGCTTTGCGGCGGCCGCGCCGTGACGTTGCAGCCGCCGATCGCCGAGACCCTCGCCGATGTCACCGGCGCCGGCGATTCCCTTGCCGCCGGCACGCTCGCCGCCTTGATGCGTGGCCTGCCGCTCGAGGAAGCCGTCCGCCACGGCACCGCGGCAGCAGCGCTGACTGTGCAGTCGCCGCATGCCGTAAACGAAAATCTCACGCCGGATCTGCTGAATGAGGCGCTTGCCCTTGTTCCCCAGATCAGAATTCTGCATTGAAGCGGCCAAATGAAATAATCGAGCATGATGTCGTCGCAAAACCGCCGGCACATTCGGTATCATGCTCTATCGACGACAGGACAAGATCATGACCCAGCCCATCTCCCCCCTTCTGCCGATCGCCTATTCGAAGGAAGTCGCCAGCGCCAAGCAGCGCGGCGCGCCGCTGGTGGCGCTGGAATCGACCATCATCACCCATGGCATGCCCTATCCCGGCAATATCGAGATGGCCCGCAGCGTCGAGGCGATCATTCGCGAACAGGGTGCGGTGCCGGCAACGATTGCCGTCATTCACGGCACGCTGCATATCGGCCTTGAAGCCGGCGAACTGGAGCAGCTCGCCAAAGCGACCGACGTGATGAAGGTGTCGCGCGCCGATCTCGCCTTTGCGATCGCAGAGCGCCGCACCGGCGCCACCACGGTCGCGGCGACGATGATCGCGGCCGCCCGCGCCGGCATCCGCGTCTTTGCCACAGGCGGCATCGGCGGCGTGCACCGCGGCGCCGAGGAAAGCTTCGATATCTCGGCCGATCTCGAGGAACTGGCCCGCACCGGCGTCATCGTCGTCTGCGCCGGCGCCAAGGCGATCCTCGACATTCCGAAGACGCTGGAAGTGCTGGAAACCCGCGGCGTGCCCGTCGTCACCTATGAGAGCGAAGAATTCCCCGCTTTCTGGTCGCGCTCCTCGGGGCTTCGCAGCCCGCTGTCACTGAACAGCCCGGCGGCCATCGCCAACTTCCAGACGACGCGCGAACAGCTCGGCATCAATGGCGGCATGCTGATCGCCAATCCGGTGCCCGAGGCTGACGAGATCCCGCGCGAAGAGATGGAGATCTATATCGAGCGCGCACTCGACAGCGCCGAGCGCGACGAAGTGACCGGCAAGGCGGTGACGCCCTATCTGCTCTCGACCATCTTCGATCTGACGGACGGTCAGAGTCTCAAGACGAATATTGCATTGGTGGAGAACAATGCGCGGCTGGCGGCAGAGATTGCCGTGGCGCTTGGGGAGTGAGGTTGATCGACCGCGGGGATCGCCTTCGCAGACAGGGCGTGCCGAGTAAGCCCCCTCTGCCCTGCCGGGCATCTCCCCCACAGGTGGGGAGATGACAAGTGGCGGAACCTTCCCGCCACATCAACGTTTCGCCGAACTGCGACGCTAATTGTTTGGGGAAGCCCTCGCGTCTAGCCAATCTCCCCACCTGTGGGGAGATGCCCGGCAGGGCAGAGGGGGGCCTGCGCGGCGCGACATCTCACCCGTCCAGCGTCTCCTTTACCACCACAGCAAGCTGTTTCAGCGAAAACGGCTTCGGCAGGAACCCGAATTTCGCATCCGGCGGCAGGTTGCGGGCAAAGGCGTCCTCGGCATAGCCGGAGACGAAGATGAATTTCAGGTCGGGATAGTTCTTGCGCAACTCGCGCAGCAGCGTCGGGCCGTCCATTTCAGGCATGACGACGTCGGAAACGACGATGTCGACTTTGCCCTCGAGCTCTTCCATGATGCTCAGCGCCTCGACGCCGGAGCCCGCCTCATGCACGGTGTAGCCGCGCGTTTCCAGCATCCGCTTGCCGCCACGGCGCACGGCCTCCTCGTCTTCGACGAGCAGGACGACGGCGGAGCCGGTCAGGTCCTCGGGCTGCTGCGCGGCAGGCGCCTCGGGGGGCGTGCCGATTGCGGCAATGGCACTGTCGATCGCGCCGGCTTCGGCAGCAACCGCCGGCTCGGGGATATGGCGCGGCAGGAAGACGCGGAAGGTCGTGCCTTTGCCGACTTCGGATTCCGGCTGGATGTAACCGCCCGACTGCTTGACGATGCCGTAGACCATGGCAAGACCAAGCCCGGTGCCTTTGCCGACATCCTTGGTGGTGAAGAAGGGTTCGAAGATCTTGTCCATGATCTCAGGCGCGATGCCGGTGCCGGTATCGGTGACCTCGACCAGCACCATGTCCTCGGCGGGCATGTAGGAATAGTTGAAGGCGGAGACCTCGTCAGCCGTCAGATTGCGGGTGCGCAGCGTCAGCGTGCCGCCTTCCGGCATGGCATCGCGCGCATTGACGCAGAGATTGATCAGCACCTGCTCGAACTGCGACAGGTCGGTTTTGACGGGCCAGAGATCGCGGCCATATTGCACGTCGAGCTTGACGTTGGTGCCGGAGAGCAGCCGGTCGACCAGCATGCGCAGGTCGCCGACGACATCCGTCAGGTTCAGCACCGAGGGCCGCATCGTCTGCTTGCGCGAGAAGGCAAGCAACTGGCGGACCAGCACGGCGGCGCGGTTGGCGTTGCGTTTGATCTCCATTAGGTCGGCGAAGCTCGCATCGGAAGGACGGGCCTGCAGCAGCAGATGGTCGGACGAAAGCAGGATCGCCGTCAGCACATTGTTGAAGTCGTGCGCGATGCCGCCGGCAAGCGTTCCGACAGCGTTCATCTTCTGCGTCTGCGCCATCTGAGCTTCCAGCGCCTTCTGCTCGGTCACCTCGACAGCATAGACGATCGCCGCCTCCTCCGGCGCCTCGTCGCTCTGGTCGATGACCGCATTGACATAGAAGCGGAAATAGCGCGCCTCGTCGGTCGGCGTGCAGGTGTCGAGCGGCGCGATGTCGCCCTGCCGGTCCTTGGCCGCCGCCAGCGCCGCGGCCAGCTGTGGCCGGTCGCTCTCCTGCACGATGGTTTCGAGTGAGGGTGATTTCTCGAGATCGTCGCGGGACACGACACCGGAAAACAGTTTCAGGAACGGCGCATTGGTGCGCAGAATGCGCCCTTCGCCATCAACCGAGGCGATCGCCATCGGCGTATTGTTGAAGAAGCGCGTGAAGCGCATGGCGGCGGCCGAAGCGGACTGGCCGCTCTCGCTGCTCTTTTCGCGCGCCAGCACGATCGTCCGGCTTTCGCCGGGCGCGCCGTCGCGCATCGAGGTGACGCTGTGGATGATCTGCACCGGCAGGCTCTGGCCGTTGGTCTTGCGCAGATCGAGATCCAGGGTAACGGTCTTTTTCAAGCCGGGTTCGGCCTGCACCGACTGGATCAGCGCCAGCCCCTCGCCCGCCACCAGGTCGCCGATCGACATCGAGCCCGGCAGGAACTTGGTCAGGTCGAGGCCCAGCCACTCGGCAAGCGTTGCATTGAGGTAGAAGATTTCGCCCTTCCGGCCGGCGGAGAAGAAGCCGGCGGGTGCGTGATCGAGATAGTCGATCGCGTTCTGCAGCTCCTTGAAGAATCGCTCCTGATCGTCGCGTTCGGCGGTGATGTCGGTGATCTGCCAGATCTGCAGCGGCTTGGCGCCATTATCCTCCTGCTGCAGCAGCCGCGCCTTCAGCCGGTACCAATGCGCGCCCGAGCTGCTGGAGCCGGGGCCGACGGCGCGCAGCAGACGGAATTCCTCGCGGCCCTCCTTGCCCTCGCGCAGACCGTTGACCAGCCGGTAGAGCGCCTCGTTGGACTCACGATGGCGCGACAGCAGCGTTTCGAGCGTCTGCACTTCGGTCGCCTTGCGCGCCCCGGTCAGCGCGCCGTAGGCAGCGTTGGCATAGATGATCCGGCCCTTGTCGTCGGTGATCAGGGTGCCGTCCGGATGGCTGTTGAGGAAGGCGCGCGCCAGGCTGTCGGACTGGTGCTGCGGCATCACCTCGATGAAGCCGATGACCGAGGAGACCAGGAAGAAGATGCCAACCATGGCGAGCACGCCGAGGCCGCCGAGCACCATCTCGTTGTCGAGTGATCTTTTGAAGACGACGAAGGCACCGGCTGCCGCGATCAGCACGAGCGCCAACAGGAGGATGCGCAAAACCGTGCCAGAACGCCCCCCACGATCCACAAGCGGTGCGTTATAGTCGTCGGCCTGACGCGGTTTCGTCATGTATTCCTCGCATAAGCCCATCCCATTTCATAGCACGAACACGAAGCAGGAATCAGGCACTCTTTCCTTCTTAGCAATTTGCCACGCCGGCAAAAACACCGGCCGCCGGCAAGACTGCTTGAATTCACAGGCTAGAGCGCCATCTGCCTCTCGGGCCGCCGCCGCTGCCCGTGCGCAAGCCGGCAGCCGTCATCCGGCACAATCGGGAATCGCCTTCGTGCGTCGCTGGACAAGACCTTCGGCCCTTGTTTAAGGAACGGAAAAGTCGTCAATATGTGCCGAATGCGAAATGGAGTGAGTGACTATGTTCGATGATCTTGTCGGAGCTTACGGCAGCCGTTTCCTGCTTGCGGCCGGTGGCGTCGGCCTGGCGCTTCTCCTGCTCATCCTCGTGCTCTGGGTGATCCGCAGCCGCGCCCCCTCGCCCTTCGTGCGCGGCGGCCGCAACCGTCAGCCCCGCCTGCAGGTGCTGGATGCTGCAGCCGTCGATACCCGCCGCCGGCTGGTGCTGGTGCGTCGTGACGACGTCGAACATCTGATCATGATCGGCGGTCCGACCGACATCGTCATCGAAAGCCGTATCCTGGCCGAGACGGCCGGACAGCCCGAAAGCGTCAAAGGGCCAGAGCCGGCCGGGGAGTGGCCGTCGAAAGTGTCGAACCCCGAATCATCGGCCGTCTCCGTAAGCCGTCCACCGCTTGCTGCCCGTACCGAGCCGGCCGCCGAGCCCGCCTTCGCGGCCCCAGCCGTCCCGGAGCCTCGGCCTCGCCCCGAACTGCCGGCCCAGCCGGCCGCGCCGCCGCCGGTGGCCACCAGCCCGCTTCCGGCGGAGCCCACAACGGTTCCGCTGTCGGCCGAACGCGACCATTCTCCGCGCCCCGCTCCGCCCCAGCCGCGCCCACCGGAACAACCGGTTGCTCCGCCGGTCGCGCAGCCCGCACCGTATCACGATAGGGCGAGTGCCGCCGAAATCCTTGACGCCGCACGCCAGCGGGTCCTGCCGCAGCAGCGCATCGATCCGGAAGTCTCCGCCCCTGACAGGCCGGCGCCGCGCACCGCGCCCGCGACGCCCGAGGACGAAGCGGCTGCGCAATCGGCAGCGGCGATTCGCCGCGATTTCCAGCGGGTGCTGGAACAGGAAATGGCAAACAATCTGACGGCCGAGCGCATCGTGCCGGCGCCGGCAAACCAGACCCAGCGCCCAGCCGCGCCGCAGCCCGCCAACCTGCCGCGCCGCGATCCCGAGCTTGCCCCGATCACCGGCGCCGACACGGAGCTGCAGAAGGAAGTTGCCCGTATTTTCGGTGAAATGAGCGTCAACCGCGACAAGTGATAGTCGCACCCGCAAGGTTGGTTGCCTGCATACGTGACTTCATCATGAAGTTGCAAAATTGCCGCAATGCCGCGGCTTTTTAGTCCTGGTGTCCTTCGGGCCTCCCCACCGCGTCGATCATTTGTTATCACTGGACGCGAAGAGCTTTGGCGCATCGAGGTCACACTTTGCCTAAGTAAATACCGGTCTCACCCAGTTTCACCCCGTACTGCCGCACAGCGACGCTGGCGGCATGCGACCATGTTCATCGGGTGGTGGCGAGAGACCGGTTTGGCATTGTTAGAATGTGCCATGCGCAGCTCCGCTGCTCAGCTCTTCAACCGCCGACAACATCGCCACACCGCGCCCGCAAGGCTTTCTCATGCACCATCTTGGTGGACTTCCGAACGGAAGACCAAGACGATATGTGCAAGACGCTTCGGGTCCGATGGACCATCACGCCCAAGACAGCCCCCCAGCCATGGATTGCGTGTAGCGGATGCGGAGGCCTCAGAGCTTTCCGATCCAGCGGCAAGATCCGGGTGAATGCCAACGGTCGCAAGCTCGACGCCTGGCTGATCTACAAATGCCTGATCTGCGAAAGGACATGGAACCGGCCGATCTTCGAGCGCCAGACTATCCGCGACATCTATCCGCTGACGCTCGAGGCGCTGCAGTCCAACGACCCGGATTGGATTCGCGCGGAAACCTTCAATCTCGATGGGCTGCGGCGCAAAGCACTGCGCGTTGACGAGTTCGCCGAATTCGACATTGCCAAGGAGATACGGCGCGAGAGCGCAGGCTGGACAAGCCTGGAAATCGAACTGACAGCCCAGTTCGCGACAGCGATACGGCTGGATCGGCTGTTGGCCGGGGAATTGAAAATGTCGCGCTCCCGCCTGCAGGCTCTGCACGCCCGGGGTCTATGTCGAACTGACCCCGGCGGGGTTGACATCATGCGGCGGCGGATCAGGAGTGGCACGCTTGTCACGATCGATCTCGCCATGGAGGCAGAGCGGGAGCGACTGTGGAAACCTCTGGCGGCAGGTGGCCCGCTCTAAATGCATGTCGTCCGGAAGTGTGCAGCGATTCCGGGACGACGACATGCATAAAACAAAAGCCGATGCGCGTCGCTCGAATCAAGTTGATGCGACGCTCATTGATGGGCGGCGCACGAAGAACGATCGACAAGCCGCGAGTAGGCCCGACAAAAAGGCGCCGCGATCAGATCGCGGCGCCCAATATGTCTCTGCCTATATCGAAAATGTCATTCGTCGCGGTAGACCTTTTCACGGCGTTCGTGGCGCTCCTGCGCCTCGATCGACAACGTCGCGATCGGGCGGGCGTCGAGGCGCTTGAGACCGATCGGTTCGCCGGTTTCCTCGCAATAGCCATAAGTGCCGTCTTCGATGCGCTGCAAGGCCGCGTCGATCTTGGAGATCAGCTTTCTCTGGCGGTCACGGGCGCGAAGTTCGATCGCCCTGTCGGTTTCCGACGACGCCCTGTCGGCGAGATCGGGATGGTTTGCGCTTTCCTCGGCCAGATGGTCGAGTGTTTCGCGCGCTTCTCTAAGGATATCGTTTTTCCAGGCGACCAGCTTCGCCCTGAAATAGGCACGCTGGTTTACGTTCATGAACTCTTCCTCTTCCGAGGGAACGTAATTGCTAAGATCGATCTTCTCACTCAACGCGATTCTCCTGAAGAACATCTCATCTGGGCGGGTGTATATCCCAAGCGCTAGCCGCGATTCAAGCCAAATACGACAGGTAAACAGATTTTTAAATCTGTTACAATTTTAAGCTAACGGCCTATTTTGTCATGGTTATTCCGGCTGTCGTTTTTGGCTTCGCCCTCAAAACGCCGTGTTGTCAGCCACGTTTTAGGCAGTTGCGGCATGGCTGGCGATTGACGGCTGCCGACCGCAGCCGCTACTGAAAAGACCCGCCCGATCCTGGATTTGCCCGTGACCGTACCGCTGCCTCCGCCCAATCGCATCTACCTCCTGCGTCATGCCGAGGCCGCCTGGGCCGAGCCCGGACAGCGCGATTTCGACCGGCCGCTCAACGAAAAAGGTTATGGCGATGCCGAGATCATCGCCGACAAGGCAGCCGACAAGGGCTACCGTCCGGATCTTCTGATCAGTTCGACGGCGCTGCGCTGCCGCGACACCGCCGATGCCGTCCACCGGGCGGTCGGCAGCGGCCTCGACGTGCGCTATGTCGATGCGCTCTACAACGCCACCGTCGACACCTATCTCGAAATCGTCGACGCGCAGGATCAGGCGGCCGTCATGCTGGTCGGCCACAATCCGACCATGGAGCAGGCGCTGGAGGCACTGATCGGCCCCGAGGCGATGGTCAGCGCCCTTCCCGGCGGCTTTCCGACGGCAGGCCTTGCCGTGATCGATTTCGATGTGTCCGTCACTGCCTGGCGCCTGACCGATTTCGTTGTCGTCTGAAGTCGTCGGAGCAATTGGAAGAGCGGCAGATAATTTCGTTTTCTGCGGGAAAGGGAAATGCGTTCGCGCCACTTCTTTTGCGGACAACGTCGCCTTCCTATATTGCCGGCAGTCATCAATCGGAATCGCGCCTTGCCGCCACGCCTGACATCCCTTGCGGACGACGCCCGCATCGCCTTCGACAATCTCGCCGACCGGGCGACCGGCCTGGTCAATCCGACCTTAAGGCTCGGCGTCACCGGCCTCTCGCGATCCGGCAAGACGGTTTTCATCTCCTCGCTTGTCCACAATCTCCTGCATGGCGGCCGACTGCCGCTGTTCGAGCCGGTGCAATCGGGGCGCGTTTCCGCCGTGCGGCTCGAGCCGCAGCCTGATGATGCCGTGCCCCGCTTCCAATACGAGGATCATATCCGGGCGCTGGTGAAGGACCGCATCTGGCCGGATTCGACCCGCGCCATTTCCGAGTTGCGCATCACGCTCGATTATCAGAGCGCCAGCGGCTGGAATCGCCTGTTCTCGCCCGGCCGGCTGTCGATCGATATCGTCGATTATCCCGGTGAATGGCTGCTCGACCTGCCGCTGCTCGGCAAGGATTATCGCACCTTCAGTGAGGAGACGATCGCGCTGGCGCAAACCGGCGTCCGCTCCGCCTTGTCGCAGGGATGGTTGGCGCTGACACGTGCCGCCGATATAAATGCCGGCGCCGACGAGATGGTCGCCCGCGAACTTGCCACCGCCTTTGCCGATTATCTCAAGGCCTGCAAGGCCGACGAACGCTCGCTCTCCACCTTGCCGCCCGGGCGCCTGCTTCTGCCCGGCGATCTCGACGGCTCGCCGGCGCTGACCTTCGCTCCGCTCGCCTTGCCGCCCGACGGACGTCCCGATCGCGGCTCGCTCTGGGCGATGATGGATAGGCGATACGAAGCCTATAAGTCGGTGGTCGTCAAACCCTTCTTCCGCGAGCATTTCGCCCGGCTCGACCGCCAGATCGTGCTGGTCGACGCGCTGCAGGCGATGAACCGCGGCCCCGAAGCCGTTCAGGATCTGGAACGCGCACTGACCGATGTGCTCGCCTGTTTCCGCCCGGGCACCAATTCGCTGCTCTCCTCGCTGCTTGGCCGCCGTATCGACCGCGTATTGGTCGCCGCCACCAAGGCCGATCATCTCCATCATGAGAGCCATGACCGACTCGACGCATTGACCCGCCGCCTCGTCGATCGCGCCATCGCCCGCATCGGCATGGCCGGCGCCGGCATCGATGTGATGGCGCTTGCCTCCGTGCGAGCAACTCGAGAGGCGTCGGTCAAACGTGACGGCCATGACCTGCCCGTCATTGTCGGGACGCCGATGGCGGGTGAAACCATTGCCGGCGAGCGCTTCGACGGCCAGAGAAAGACCGCGATCTTCCCCGGCGACCTGCCGCAGGATCCGGAAGGGCTGTTTGACCGTATCGCCTCGGGCGACAACGGTGGAACCCTGCCCGAAGTCAATGTCGTCAGGTTCCGTCCGCCGCATCTCGAGGAAACCGGCGGCGGCATCAAGCTGTCGGTGCCGCATATCCGCCTCGACCGCGCCATGCAGTTCCTGTTCGGAGACCGTCTCGCATGAGCAAGCCCCCGTCCGATCCGCCGCGCCGCCCACCCGCAGCCTTCGCTTATGAAGATGAGGCATCCGAGCCGCGCGATAGCGGCCGCCAGCAGCAAGGCCGGCGCAAACCCGAAAGCTTCTCTGAGAATATCCTCGTGACGCCCGACGAGGATGACCCCTTCATCAATCCTGAAGGGGATCTGAGCGCGCTGCCGGTCGCGACGCCACGCAAGCGGCGTACCTCCTTCGGCAAGATCGCCGCCGGCGCCTTCGGCATCCTGCTGTCGCTCGGCATCGGTCTCTGGACCGACCGGCTGATCCGCGATCTCTTCACCCGCGCCGACTGGTTGGGTTACGCAGCCCTTGGTGTGCTCGCGATCGGCATCCTCGCCGTGTTTGCCCTCATCATCCGCGAGACCGCGGGCATGATGCGCCTTGCCGCCGTGCAGACGATCAAGGCCGAAGCGGAAGCCGCGATTCTCGAAACCCGGCCGGCGAAGGCGCGCGCCGTCGTTGCGCGCCTTACCACGCTGCTTGCCGCCAACCCCGAGACATCGAAGGGACGTGCGACGCTGAAGGCGACCGAGGGTGAGGTCATCGACCCCCCGCATCTGATTGCCTTGGCCGAACGAGAACTGCTCGCCCCGCTCGACCGCAAGGCCCGCGCCCTCATCGTCAATGCCTCCAAACGTGTGTCGATCGTCACCGCCGTCAGCCCGCGCGCGGTCGTCGATTTGCTGTATGTACTTTACGAGGCCGTCCGCCTCATCCGCGCCATGGCGGAACTCTACGGCGGCCGTCCCGGCACGTTCGGCATGTTCCGCCTGCTGCGCGACGTGCTGGCGCATCTGGCGGTCACCGGCTCGATCGCCGTCGGTGACAGCCTCGTCCAGCAGGTGCTCGGCCATGGGCTGGCCTCGAAGCTCTCGGCCCGACTCGGCGAAGGTGTCATCAACGGCTTGATGACCGCCCGGATCGGAATCGCAGCGATGGATCTTTGCCGCCCGCTGGCCTTCCGCGCCCTGAAACGGCCGGGAATCGGTGATTTCATCGGCGATCTCACGCCTTCCATGTCACCGCGCAGCAACAATCCTTAATCGACGAAGCAATTCCGTACCTTTCGCCTTCCCCAGCGTGAAGTCGTAAAATAGTATTTGCCTCAACAGGTTAGCGGCAGGATATTAAAATCCTTACGGCATGGAACGCCTGTAATCCCTTGCATTTCGGCACAGTCGAAAGGAAGGATTAACCATTCTTCGGCAAAACTTGGCACCAGTTCGTGAGTGGTGTTTGCCAAGGAAAATCCATGTATTCGCGCAAGTTTCTCTTCGTATGCGGCCTCGCCGCCGCGGCATTGTCTCCGGTCGCAGATGTCGCTCCGGCAGCCACCGCCGCAACCCGTGACAAGGCCTTCTTCGAATCCGTCGCGGGCTCCTGGAAGGGCCCCGGCGAGATCGTCGCCGGTAAGTACAAGGGCACGAAATTCACCTGCAACCTGATCGGTGAGCCCACTGGCGACAGCAATGCCGGCATCAAACTCGATGGCACCTGCCGCGTCGGCGTCTTCAAGCAGCCGATGACCGCTGTCATCTCCCAGTCAGGCTCCAGCTATAAAGGCAAGTTTCTCGATGGCGCCGCCGGCAAAGGTCTTGACGTCGTCTCCGGCGCCGTCACCGAGGATACCGTCGTGGTCGGCATCAACCGCGCCAAGCTGAACGGAGCAATGATCGCCCGCGTGCGCGACGACAAGACGATGAACGTCACCGTTTCTGTCAAGGTCGAAAGCCAGATGATCCCTGTTATCGGCCTGACATTGACGCGTCAGGTCGACGAAATGGCCGTCGGCTCCATCCAGTAGACAGAACGCATAACGGATTTTCCTGAAGCGGCGGGTTTCCCGCCGTTTCGCGTTTCAGGATCCCGGCTTCAGGCGCTCCGCCACCACCAGTCGCCGCTGTCATCGGCGACCTCGATGCCCGTCACGTCGGCGTCGAGCAGCCAGTCGCTGACCGGCCGCCCCCTGACGAGAAGGCTTGGCGCGATATCGGCAAGCGGCATCAGCACGAAACCGCGCTCCGTCATCCGCGGATGCGGCAGTTCCAGCCGCGGCGCGTCCTGGACGACGTCGCCATAGGTCAGCACGTCGATATCGAGCGTGCGCGGCCCCCAGCGTTCGACACGCTCGCGTTTCATCTCGCGTTCGATCGACAGGCAGAGATCGAGCAAAGCTTCCGGAGGAAGCCAGGTTTCGATGGCGGCGCAGGCGTTGAAGAAGAAGGATTGGTCCGTCTTGCCCCAGGGCGGCGTGCGATAGAGCCGTGACACGGCGGTAATACGGCACTCGTCGTGCCCGTCGAGCCTTTGCAGCGCCGCCGCCATCGCCTTTACCGGCTCGCCGATATTGCCGCCGAGGCCTAGGGTGGCGGATCGCAATGCGGCCTCAGGCAAAGTGCTCAACGCTCACCTGCACGAAATCGAGCACGCCGGGCACCGGCGCGTTCGGCTTGCGCACCGTGATCTTCGCCCGCCGGACCTGCGGAAACGTCTCGCAGAGCCCCTTGGCGATATCGAGCGCCAGGGCCTCGATGAGATAGCGCCGCTTGCCGGTGACGATCTGCTCGATCACGGTGAAAGCGATGCCGTAATTGACGGTATCGTCGATCGAGTCGCTTTTCAGCGCCTCGCCGGCGACGACATCGAGCTCGGCATCGACAAAGAAGCGCTGGCCGAGGAATTCCTCCTCGTCATGCACGCCGTGGCGCGCAAAGAAGGCGCAATTCTGCAGCGTGATCGTGTAGGTGGTCATGTTGGCCGCTTCCTCTCGAATTCCTGGCGCGCATTCAGCATAGCATCGGCGATATCAAGCGCATCCCTGTTGATTGCGACATTGTGCACCCGGAAAACCGCAGCTCCTTGGAGGCGCAGCAGCACGCTCGTCGCAGCCGTCGCCACGTCCCGGTCCGGCGCATCCCGCCCTGTCACAGTGCCGAGAAAACGTTTGCGTGAGGTACCGGCAAGCAACGGCCGGCCAAAGCGCGAAAGTTCGGAAAACCGCGCCATCAGTTCCAGATTCTCCTCCGCCGTCTCCTTGGCGAAGCCGAAGCCCGGATCGAGCACGATGCGGTCGCTGTTGACACCTGCCGCAGCGGCGATCGCAAGCGAGCGTTCGAGAAAATGCACCTGGTCGGCGATCACATCGGCAAGTTTGATCCGGTCGCGGCCGGTATGCATGATGCAGAGCCCCGCCCCTGTCGCCGCGGCCAATTCCGCGATGCCGCTCTCCTTCTGCAGTCCGGAGACATCGTTGACGATATGGGCGCCGGCGCTGACCGCAAGCCGCGCCGTCTCGGCGCGATAGGTGTCGATGGATATCAGCGCCTGGGTGCGGCCGCGCAGCGCCTCGATCACCGGCAATACCCGCGCCTGCTCCTCCGAAGGGCTGACCGATGCTGCGCCCGGCCGGGTCGATTCGCCGCCGATGTCGACAATCGCGGCGCCATCGCTCACCGCCTGCAGCGCGTGTTCGACGGCGGCATCGACGGTTTTGAAGCGTCCGCCATCGGAAAAGGAGTCCGGCGTCACATTAATGATCGCCATGATGAGAGAACGACGGCCGAGTTCGATCTCCCGGCCATGGCCGACACGCCATAAACTGCCTTCGAGCCCTGTCACCAGACTTGTCCTATTGATGACGAAAAAAGCCGCCATCCGATATTGCGCTTGCGGTGGCTATGCCCCAAGCTCCTGTCGATTTCAACATGGGTTGCGTTCAGAATGCCGCTTGCAGTGCGTTATATGGTCCTTCCTGTCGCCTTTTCCATTGCTCTGTCTCTCAGCGGCGAAGCTGCAGCCGAAGTGATCGCAACGAAAAGCTATTCCTATTTCGACATCCGCGGCAAAACCGCGGAGGAGCTCGACCAGGAACTCAGCCGGCGCGGCCCGACGGCGAGCGGCTCGTCGGCGCGCCATCCCGGCGCCACCAAGATCCGCTTCGGCGGCGAGGCCACCTATATTCAGGATGACGGCCGCTGCCGCGTCGGCAACGTCAAGGTCACGGTCCACACCCAGATCATTCTGCCGCGCTGGAACAGCCGCCGTGGTGCCAGCAAGGAACTGTCGATGATCTGGGACGCGTTGTCGAGCGACATCAAGCGCCACGAGGAGCGCCATGCGGAGATCGCCAGAGATCAGGCCCGCGCCATGGAGCGCGCCATCCGCGCCCTGCCGCAGCAGCGCAGCTGCGAGGCCATGCAGGAGCTCGTCTCCAACGAGTCAGCTCGCGGTATAGAGGAGCACGATCGGCTGCAGGCGCGATTCGACCGGGTTGAGGCGGTCAATTTCCAGAAGCGCATGTTGCGATTGCTGAATAATCGAATCAAAGGTCGAGCCGGCGCAAAATAAGGATTTTTCAAGCTGCTTGCGAGCGGAAAAACTTAGCTGCGCAACGAAACTTGTGCGAAACTTGCGCGCTCCCCAGCGTCTTAATGGTCATTTTTCATCCTGGCAGACTCAACCGGAACGCGTTAATATGAACGCATTCGAAAGTTCAGCTACGGCATCTGGACTTCCTCGCTGGGTTCTCCTGGCGCGTTCCGAAGCCGCGGATGGTCCTCCCTCATCCGTAGGTAATGCGCCCGCCTCGCCTCGCTCGCACCAGCGCGCGAGGCGTCTTTTTTGTGGTTATAGCGGCGAAAGGCCGACCTCAGGCCTGGCGTTCAGGCACGTGCACTATGAGCCCGTCATAGGCGGCCTTCATCCGGATCTGACAGGAGAGCCGCGAGGTGGGGCGCACATCGAAAGCGAAGTCGAGCATGTCCTCTTCCATCGCTTCGGGCTGGCCGACCTTCTCCGTCCATTCTTCGTCGACATAGACGTGACAGGTCGCGCAGGCGCAGGCGCCGCCGCATTCGGCCTCAATGCCGGGCACCGAATTGCGCACGGCATTTTCCATCACGGTGGAGCCTTGATCGACGTCGAGGTCGAAGCGCGTGCCGTCGAAGGCGACGATGGTAAGTTTGGGCATCAGGACTATTTCCGGTCTTGAAATGGGTGGGCGGCTCTACTTCCGACAATTCGACGCATCAGTCAACATTGCGAAATTCGCCATAACCTCGCAGATCGGGCCGTCGCCCGTCGTCTTCAATGCGTCATATCGGAGGTCGCAAAAAGACCCGTGGTTCCGCAATGGAACAGCGGCCTGCTGCCTAATTCCTTAATTAATGGCCGTTCAAACTGCTACAGGTCTGAAAAGACGCGCGGCGCTGTGGTTCGAACAACGGTGAAAGAGAGATCAGCCGCGGCAGAGCTTCAGGATGAAATTCTCCGCGTCGAGGACGGCAGCGCCCAGCGCCGCCATCGCACCGGCATCGCCGCCGGTCTCCTCGATGACTTCCGCCGTCTGCGACACGCGGAATGCGCCGACCGAACTAGCCGCGCCTTTCAGCCTGTGCGCGGCGGCGCCGACACGGACGGTTTCGCCGCTCGCAATATCCTGAAGACAGGCGCGGGCTTGGCGGGCAAACATCTGAAGGACTTCGATTTCCAGCGTCTTGTCGCCCATCGTCTGCTTCGCGAGGTGAACCAGGTCGATCGGCCGGACCTTCGAGGGACAAGGTCCCTTTGCATTGTCCGGCGCCTCGAATACGATATTCAATGCTGCCATCTGGGCCGCCATCTGCCAATTCTCCGTCTCACGTCGTCCGCACTTGCAACAGTTCTGCGTCACGAGGGTGGCCATCCCGTTAAATTCCGGCACAGCGGGCGCGGAAATCTCGGCATATGGTTAACGTCCGTTAAATATCCCTAAATTATTGGTTTTTAAGCCGGCTCTCGGATTCAAAATTGTTAACAACGAGTTAACGAGCTGGAAATCTCAAGCCTTCATTAATTGTGTGACGAGCCCAGATGTGTCACTACGATACTGGTGGAGCGGGTTTATGGTACGCGCCTTTGCCGAGTGAGTGGATAATGGTAGTGTTTTGATACCTTCCGTTTGAAAAAGCGGCTATCTACTCTGAAATGACATGCTTATCCGTCCGCGGTTGGGATGGAGGGCATAACGGCAAAGTTGTTCCGGGATAAGGCGGAAGCCTGGGCAGCGCTGGCGGACCGGCCGACAGTAACGAGGCGTAACCGAATGGCGAATAACAAATACAATGAGTCGATAGAGGACAAGGCGTTCAAGGCATTGGACGAGGCGCTCCAGATCGATTTCGGCAAGGATAATGTGCCGTCTCGCCGCGGCGACGCGCCTGAGGCGCCGGAGGGGAATGTGTCTGATCCATCGAATGCGCGTAATCAGCAAACCCAGGAAGAAATGCAGCGCCGCAACCGCCGCAGCGCCAATGGCGAGCAGGCTTCCAGGGCTCCGGCCTTTGCGCCCGCCAATGATGCCAGCCGCAATACGCCCGCCTCGATCCTGAAATCCTTCGACGGCGCCTCCAGCCGCTCGGCAATGCGCACCGCCACCCTGTTTTCCGTGCTCTGGGTGATGGCGGGCCTCGGCCTGATGTCGCTGCTTTACGCGCCGCAGATCTGGCAGATCCGTTCGATTGCCGACCTCGTCGCCCTGCCCGGTGTCATTGCCGGCCTGGTCGGCATCATCATTCCGGTGATGATGTTCTATGCGTTTGCGGTCATGATCTCCCGCGCCCAGGATATGCGCAACGCCGCCCGTTCCATGGCAGAGGTGGCATTGCGCCTGGCGGAGCCGGAAACCATCGCCTCCGAACGCATCATGACCGTTGGCCAGGCGGTGCGCCGCGAGGTCTCGGCCATGAATGAAGGCATCGAGCGCACCATTGCGCGTGCTACCGAGCTGGAAACGCTGGTCCATTCCGAAGTCAACGCGCTGGAACGCTCCTATGCGGACAACGAATTGCGCGTGCGCGGCCTTGTCCATGAACTCGGCTCCGAACGCGAGGCGATCGTCAACCATGCCGACCGCATCCGCACCTCGATCGGCAGCGTCCACGATCAATTGAAGGAAGAATTGTCGCTGGCGACCGAAGAGATCGCCGTGCGTCTCGCGACGTCGGGCGAAGCCTTCGCCTCGCTGATCGACACGCGCGCAGCGACGATCCTGGAAAAATCGGACAGCGCTTTGCAGTCGATGGGCAGCCTGCTTGCCGCCAAGACCGACAGCCTGCTCCAGACGCTCAACGCGTCCGGCTTTGCGCTGGCCACCGAATTCGACAACCGCCTCGAAGCGCTCACCGTCAATCTCAACGAGCATGGCGAAAAACTGCTCAGCCAGTTCGAGACGCGCGCCTCGACCATGGACAGCAGCACCGAGAAGCTCAACGCAGCACTGAACGAGCGCACGCATCAGCTCAACGAAATCCTGATCGCCCGCACCCGCGAGATCAACGAAAGCCTGACATCAGGCGAACGCACCATCGGCGGTACGCTCGACGACGTCTTGTCGAAACTGAACAGCGCGCTTGACGAAAAGGGCGCAAGCTTCCGCCAGAGCCTGCAGAGCACCGCCGACGACGCCGTCATGGATCTCGACCTTCGCTCCGGCTTCTTCGAGGAGCGGCTGCAGACGACCGTCGCTCAGCTTTCGACCGCCTTCGATGAGCGCGTCGCCGAATTCACCAGCGCTTTCGACAAACGCACCGGCTCGCTCGACACGAAGCTGATGGAAAGCCTTGCCCGCATCAACGAGACGCTGACCGGCGGCTCGGATTCGATCGATGGCATCCTTAATTCCGGCATCGACCGCATCGGCTCCTCGATGACGGATCACTCGCTGGCGCTCGCCACCGCCCTCGCCACCAGCCACGAAGTGCTGGAAAACACGCTCGGCACTCGCAGCGAGGAAATCACCACCGCGCTGACCAGCCGCACCGGCGAGCTGACCTCGGCGCTGCAGAACGCGACGTCCGACATCTCGCTAGCGCTTGCATCAGGCACTTCCGACCTGCAGAACAATCTCCAGGCTCGCTCAGCCGAGTTCCGCGACACGCTGCGCGCCACCACCACCGAGCTGACCGCCGCCGTCGCCGCCGGCACGCAAGAGGTGACCACCGCCTTCGGCGGCCGCGCCGAGGCGTTGAGCGGCGTGCTCACTGCACGCACTGCCGAAATCAGCGAGGCGCTCGGCGCTGCGCATGGACGCATCGACAGCGTCATGGCAGAGCGCGGCGGCGCGCTCGTGGATGCGCTGACCAGCCATCACGGTCGTTTCGAGGAAGCGCTGTCCACTCGCTCCGACGCGATCATCAACGCTGTCGCGGGCACCCACGACCGTCTCGCCGAAACGCTCGACGAGAAGGCCATGGCGCTTGCCATTTCGTTGAACGAGAGCCAGGCCCGGATCGAAGATACGCTCGAAACCCGTTCCGCCACCCTGCTGAACGCGGTTTCCGGCACGCATGACCGACTGTCGGAGACGCTCGACGAGAAGGCAATGGCGCTCGCCATCTCCTTGAACGAAAGCCAGAGCCGCCTCAAGGACACGCTCGAAACCCGCTCCGCAGCCTTCCTCAATGCCGTGTCCAGCACGCATGAGCGGCTGTCGGAAACACTTGATACGAAGGCAGCTGCGCTGACGACGTCCCTCGACGAGAGGCACGCGCGCATCGAGGATGCGCTCGGGACACGCGCGGAAGCCCTGCTCAGCACCATAGCCGGCACGCGTGACCGCCTTGCCGAAACGCTTGATGAAAAGGCTATGACGCTTGCCATTTCCTTGAACGAAGGCCAGGCCCGTATCGAGGACACGCTGGAAACCCGCTCCGCAGCCCTGCTGAACGCTGTCTCCGGCACCCACGACCGCTTCGCCGAGGCGCTGGACGGTAGGGCGTCGGCTATTGCCGCCTCGCTGAGCGAGACCCAGGCGCGTATCGAGAATACGCTCGAAACCCGCTCCGCCGCCCTGATGGATGCGGTTTCCGACACGCATGACCGCCTCGCCGAAACCTTGGACGAAAAAGCGATGGCGCTTGCCATCTCGCTCAACGAGAGCCAGGCTCGCATCGAGGATACGCTGGAAAGCCGCTCCGCGGCTTTGCTGAATTCCGTTTCCGGCACCTACGACCGTTTCTCCGAAACAATCGACGAGAAGGCGATGACGCTTGCCATCTCGCTCAGCGAGAGCCAGGCACGGCTCGAAGACACATTGGAGACCCGGTCCGAGACCTTCCTCAAGGCCGTGTCGGGCACGCCGGAGCGTATCGCCGAAATGCTCGACCAGAATACATCGGCGCTCACCGCTTCCTTGAACGAAGGCCAGCGGCGACTGCAGGACACGCTGGAGACCCGCTCGGAATCCTTCCTCAATGCGGTTTCCGCCACCCATGACCGGCTGTCCGAGACACTTGACGATCGGGCGATGGCGCTGGCCATCTCGCTGAACGAGAGCCAGAGCCGCCTCGAGGAGACGCTGACATCGGGTGCCGATGCGATCACCAACGCCGTCTCCGGCACGCATGAACGCCTGAACGGCGTGCTCGACCAAAAGGCCACCGCGCTGGCCGCCTCATTGAACGAAGGCCAGGTCCGCATCGAGGAAGCCCTGGGACACCGAACCGCGGCGATCATCGGCGCCGTGACGGCAAGCCACGACCGGCTCACCGATACGCTCGACGAAAAGACCATGGCGCTCGCCATTTCGCTCGACGACAATCAGAGCCGCTTCGACAGCGCGCTCGAAGCCCGCAGCAATTCCATCATGGAAGCCGTCGCCAGTGCCGAGGCGCGCGTCGCCGGCGCCTTTGCCGACAAGACCGATGCGATCCATAACGCTTATGCCGACAATCAGCAGCGGCTCGAAAATGCGCTTTCCCAGCACAGTGCGACCCTCTCGGGCGTTCTCGATGCCGGCGGCGCCCGCTTCGAGGATATCGTCGGCGGCTTGACCGGCCGCATCGAAGGCCGCCTGAGCGATGCCCATGCGCGGCTCGGAGGTCTTGCCGAGGAGGCCGCGGCGCGCATCGAGAGCGGACTGGATTCTGCCCATGAGCGCATCCGCACGACGCTGGAGGATCGCGCCAACGCCATCGACCTGTCGCTGAACCAGGCCCATACGTTGATCAGCGATACGCTGACCGAACAGGCGACCAGCATCGGCACATCGGTGGCGACGACCGTGAGCATGCTCGAGATGTCGCTGGAGCAGCGTGAAGCCTCGATCCGTCAGGCGATCGATGCCGGCGCTCAGACATTGGAAGATCGCATGCATGCCGGCGCCGGCCAGATCGCCGGCCGCTTCCAGGAGGCGGCAAACACAATTTCGAACTCCGCCCAGAACCTTTCCACCCATCTCGACCAGTCGGTTGCAAACCTTGCGGGCAGTCTTGAAGAAACCGGTTCTCGCATGGAAGCCGGCCTGACGGCGATCGAGAGCCGCATCCGTGACGGCGTCGGCGGCGTTGCCGACAAGGTTGAAGCTGCCAGCAGCCAGCTGTCCGGCGTGCTTGCCGACGGCATATCCCGTCTCGGCGCTCTTGGTGACGACACCACCCGACGCATCTCGGCGACGCTCGAAGGCAGCGCCGCAAATCTCACCCAGGCGATCGACAGCCGCACCGCGAATCTGGCCGAGACCCTGGACAGCCGCACGACCACGCTGGCGGGCGCCATTGAGGGCCGCACGGCAAGTCTCGGCGAAACTCTCGACCGCGGCAACGAGCGCATCGAGGAACGCCTCTCGACGATGGATCGCGCTTTGACTGTCGGCCTCGAAGCCGTCAACCGAACCATCGAAGGCAAGGCCGCCGGCCTCGCTTCGACGCTACGCAGCGCCGTGGCAGAAGCCGCCCAGGGAATGGAAGGCGAAGCGACGAGAACCACCGAACTGCTCGGCAAGACCGGCCAGCAATTCGCTGAGGAACTCAATGCAAAAAGCGACGAATTCACCCGCACCATGGATGAACGTTCGTCGCAGATCGTCACCCGCGTCGCCGAAGCCCAGAACCGCCTGGCAACCCAGGCCGCTGCCGTCGCCCAGACTTTCTCGGAAGCCGGCAATGCCATTGTCAACAAAGTCGCCGAGGCCGAGACCATCGTCGGCACGCAGGTCAACGCCATTTCCAAGGCCCTGTCGGATGCCGGCCAGTCTCTCGAAGCGCGCGGCAATGCCATCCGCACGACGCTGTCGGGGGCCGGCAGCGAGATTTCCGCCACCATGGCGGATGTCGACCGGGCGCTCGAAGCCCGCAGCAGCGCCATCCGCACAAATCTCGAGGAGCGCAGCCGCGAGATCGATACCACCCTCTCCGATATCGACCGGGCGCTCGAAGCGCGCGGCAACTCGATCCGCTCGACGCTCGAGGAACGCACCCGCGACCTCAACTCGATGCTATCAGGCCGCTCTGTCGAATTGACCCGTATCCTCGACGAAACGGCCCGCCCGATCATCGATCGCTACACCGATGCCGGTGAGCAGGCTGCCGCCCGCATCACCGCCGCCGCCAACCTGAGCGCCGACCGTCTGCGCGCCGAAAACGAAGCGCTCGCCAGCGCCGTTGCCGCCCGCACCGAGAATGTCGCCAATGCCGTCAGCGCCATCGAGAGCAGCCTGGTCGGCAATGTCAACGGTCTGGTCCAGCGCATGTCGGAAAGCAGCGCGGCGATGGCCATGATGATGAACCGCGCCGCCGAGCAGTTGACGAGCGTCGACGGACGTCTCGGCGAAACCACGACGCGCTTTGCCGACTCCGCCACCAAGGCCGCCGAAATGGTCAATGCCTCGACCCGGCTTCTCGAAGGCAAGGTCGACCGCCTCTCCGACATATCAGGCCAGACATTGGCCCAGGTCGGCGGCATCATCGGCCGCTTCGACGAACATTCCAAGGTTCTGACCCAGGCCTCACAGCTTCTGGGTGCCGCCCAGTCCAACCTTGCCTCGACGCTCGAGGAGCGTGAAGGCGCGCTGCAGGCGCTCTCGGTCAGCCTGGTCCAGCGCTCCGACGAGATCGAAAAGACCATGCAGGGCCTCGGCGGCATGATCGAGACCGTGTTCGAGCGGGCCGAGCAGCGCTCTAACCAGGTCACCGGCAATCTACGCCAGGGCGTCCAGTCCTCCTTCGCCGATATCGGCCGCATTCTCACCGAAACCGAGAAGCGCGCCCAGGAGGCGGCCGAGACGATGCGCCAGGCGATCACCCGCGCGGGCGAGGAAGCCAACACGACGATCGACGGCACTTTCGCCAATGTCGAGCGCCGTTCCGGCGACCTCTCCAATCGTATTCGCGGCGGCCTCACCGCCTCGTTGTCGGAAGTCGAGCGCATGCTCGGCGAGGCCGGCCGCGCCTCCGACGGTGCCGCTCAGCACATGCGCGAATCGCTGCGCGAGGCGATCGAGGATGCCGTTGGACGCTTCTCCGGCGCCACCGAGGATATTCGCCGCTCCGCCGCCGACATTCGCAGCGAGCTTGACGCCACCCGCGCCGAACTGAAGCGCGGCGCCTTCGACTTGCCAGAGGAAGCCAAGGAAAGCGCCTCGGCCATGCGCCGCGCCGTCGCCGAGCAGATCAAGGCGCTTCAGGATATCTCCCAGCTCGTCGGCCGCTCCAGCCAGCAGCTTGAAATCTCCCAGCCCGTCGCCCGCTCGCTTGCCCAGGCACAGCCGGCGCCGCGCCCCGCCCAGCCGGCCGCTCAACCGCCGCAGCCGGCGGCACCGCCGCCGATCGAAGCGACGGGGCTGCGCGGAACGATCGCGCCCTCCGCTCCGGCTGTCGCCGCTCAGCGCGCCGCCCCGCAGCCGGCCCCCGCTCGCCAGGAAGCAGCCCGTCAGGAACCGACCCGGGAAGGCGGCGGCTGGATCAGCGATCTTCTGCGCGGCGCTTCGCGTGACGAGGCCGCGGACGAGGCGCCTGCCCGGGCTCCGGCTCGGCCGGCGGAAACCCCCGCACCGGCCGCACGCAGCAACGACAGCCGCAATCCGCGCCACGTCGTAGAATCGCTGAACTCGCTCTCCGTCGATATCGCCCGCGCCATCGACCACGATGCCTCGGTTGATCTCTGGCGCCGCTACCAGCGCGGCGAGCGTGACGTCTTCACCCGTCGTCTCTACACGCTGAAGGGCCAGCAGACCTTCGACGAGATCAAACGCAAATACGACCGCGAGCCGGAATTCCGCACCGCCGTCGACCGCTATATCGGTGATTTCGAAAAGCTGCTCGCCGATGTCGCCCGCACCGACCCGAACCAGACTGTCACTCAGTCTTATCTGACCTCGGATACGGGCAAGGTCTACACCATGCTCGCCCATGCAGCCGGCAGGCTCCGCTAAGCCTGTCCGATAGCCGTGATTAAAAGCCGCCTGAACGTCTCAGGCGGCTTCACTTATGTGAGCGGTTGATCTGCTCCTCTGCCATGGAACCGCGAAGCAAATGACCAAGGCCCTCCTGATCATCGATGTGCAGAATGCAATTCTCTCCGGCAAGGCCAAGCCGGAGCGGCAGTCTCTCGTCGATTCAGCACTGGATCAAACCGTCGCTCGCCTCGCATCGCTCCAGGAGCAGGCGAGACAGGCAGGCGCGCCGGTCGTGCTGGTCCAACATGACGGCGACAGCAGTCATCGGTTGGCGGTCGGCACGGTGGGATGGGCACTGCGCCGGGAGATCGCGCCGCGGGAAGGCGAAGTCGTCGTCCGCAAGCAAAGCGCCGACTCCTTCTTCGAGACCGATCTCACACAACGCCTGAACGAACGGGCGGTCACCCATCTCGTCATCGGCGGCTGCATGTCGCAATTCTGCGTTGACACGACCGTCAGGCGCGCCGTTTCGCTCGGCTATGATGTGACGCTGGTGGCGGACGGCCATACCACAGGCGATACTGCGACCCTCACCTTCTCCGAAATCGTCGCCCACCACAACGAAACGCTCGACGGGTTCGACGCAGGTAATGCGGCGGTGAAAATCCGTCCCGCGGCCGATATAGCCTTTTCATAAAGCACGGGCAGCAACCGACGATATCAAATCGGAAGCAGGTGCTCGGTCCTGAACCTGACGATCAGCGCCTCGACGATCTCCGGCACATCCCTCGCAGCCGTATCGACAATGATCGGCGTCTCCCCCCAGTCGTCATATATTCGCTCGACGACTTCTTGCCAGACCTTCCACATCCGTTTTCCGTGTCTCGACCCGGCGGCGATGTTCGGTTTTGTCGGAACAGATCACCTCGACCTCGGCCGCGATCACGCCGGAGCGCTGAGCGACCGCCAGCCATGCCTCGCGGGTTATCGTCAGCGGGTTGACCGAATCTGCGATCACGACCCTGCCGAGCGCCAGATTATCCTCCGCAATGCCGTAGGCCACGACATAACCTGCCGGGCCGATGTCAGTGGAAGGGTCAACCGACGTTCTGATCGCCTGCTCGATCGTGTCGACCCTCACATATACGGCTCCGAGCCGTCTCGCGAGGGCGCGCGAAATAGTCGTCTTTCCACTACCCGGCAAGCCGCCGAAGATCACCAGCATCGTCTCTCGCCCGTTTGCGAATGCGCAGCGAAGCCGGACTGACAAGTCCAGCGTCGTCCATCACTTCTTTGTAGAGGAGATGCGTCGCAAGGCAAGCAGAAGTAGTCTTCCAACGCGAGCCGGCGCCTTTGCAGCCCGCCCTGTCCTATCGATCGGCTACCATGCCCCAATTGTAAACGCACCGATCGAGACCGATGGCGATTTCCAGCACGAGGACATCGTGGTCGACGGCCGCTCCCTTCTTCGGCTGCGACCGGTAGCGCTGCGGAAAGTCTTTGCGGCGTGAGATCGAGCAGACCTCCATCCACTTGTCGCCAATGTCGACTTCGATGTCCATCGTCACCTCGGAATAAGCCGGCAGCCGGTCGGAGGGCACGACCCGCGTCGGCAGATGGATCAGCGAGGCTATCATGCGGCGCACCGGTTCGAGGCAGGCAGCGTGATAGTCGTTGCCGCTGTCGGCGGTGAAGGCGCATTGAAATTCGAGCTGCCAGAACTCCTTCAGCCGCATATGTTTCGTCGGCTGCTCCTGTTCGCGGCGATAGGACCGGCCTGCCTGCCAGACGCAGAGCGGCAGCCGTATCTTCGAATGATTTCCGAGAATATGCTGCATATAGGCATAGGTCGACGGCGTGGTCTCCGGCCTCAGCACCAGCCCGGCATCGCCGGCGGAAAGCTGTTCTTGAACCCAGATATCGGTGTTCGAATAAGCGCTTGAAACCAGCGACCGCGGCATCAGCGTCGGCGCCTCGACCCTTCGCACATCCCAGGCCGGATTGACCGATTTGAGAAAACGGCCGACCTCTTGTGAGAAGAAGTCGATCATATGATCGCGCAGATGGATCTCGCGCTCCTCCCAATGGACGAGCGAATTGACATGATAGATATTGAGCACGGCGCCTGTCTCCCTGGCAACCTTGATTGACGTGGTGAGGGGCTTTACGTCCGGCAGCGCGCCGGAACGCCCGCAGCGCCCGACGTCACAGCTGGACGCGAAGACCTCGTCCGCCAAGAGCGCGCACGACCCCAGCCTGCAGGCAGGTGCTGATAGCGTGGAAAATAGGCGCGCTCTTCATGCTCATGAGGAGTTTCTATGGGCTATGCGCGCCATTGTCAAAATCGAAGACGACGGGACAAAAGCAATCAGCTGTGGATAGGGGATTTTTTATTGCCGCCTGTCCTTCATTTCGTCACAAACTTTCTCGATCGGCTTGCGTTTAGCCAAAGGCTCACCCGGCCGTCTAGAGACAGAGACAGTAATCCGATGACCAAGATAACCACCCGCCTCCGCGCCACCGCGCTCTCGTCTGCCTTGCTGATGTGCGCAGTCGCTCAGGCCGAGGCCGGCCAAGCAAGCTTCGTCCTAGATGTACAGTCCGGCCAGGTGCTCGAAGCCTCCAATCAGGACGATCTCAACTATCCGGCGTCGCTGACCAAGATGATGACGCTCTATCTCGCTTTCGAGGCATTGCACGACGGACGCCTCACCTGGGATCAGAAGCTCACCATGTCGGAAAATGCCGAGAGCAAGGAGCCCTTCAAGCTTGCCGTCGGCGCCGGTCGCAAGGTAACCCTGCGTGAAGCGGTCGAAAGCATCGTGGTCTTGTCTGCCAACGACTCTGCCGTGGCGATCGCCGAACAGCTCGGCGGCTCCGAACAGGCTTTCGCCAGAACGATGACCGACAAGGCGCGCCAGCTTGGTATGAAGGACACGGTCTTCAAAAATCCCTCGGGCCTTCCCGATCCGGAGCAGGTCACAACGGCGCGTGACATGGCGACCCTCGGCGTCTCGTTGATGCGGGACTTCCCCGAGGAGTTCAAACTCTTCTCCATGCGCGGCTTCCAGTTCCGCGGCATGAAACTGCGGGGCCACAACAACCTGATGTATCGCTATGACGGCGTCGACGGCATCAAGACCGGCTATACCGACGCATCCGGCTATAATGTCGTGACGTCGGCGCTGAAGGGTGGCCGGCGCGTGGTTGGGGTCGTCATGGGTGAAAAGACTGCTGGCCTGCGTGACGACAAGATGGCCGGACTACTGGACAGCACCCTGTCATCGACCGCTACTGCGTACACCACACCGGGCAGCCAGCCCGGAGCGACGATGACGGATTCGCAACCGACGAAATAGGCCGCTATCTATTTGAACGCCACTTCCAGGTGTTGCCGGTCTTGCGCAATTACCCTGCAATTCGTTTCGAAGCCTTCTCCTTTAATGGCAAGAACGAATTCAGCAGGAATGCCCGATGTATTCGAAACCAAGATACCGGCGCTCTCCGAGCCGATGGACTTGACGGTGCAGTCGATGGTCGAGCGCCGATCGTTGAACAGGATCGAACCTGCCTTCAGCACCCGCCGGCGAGCGCCGATCGCGTGATCGGCGTGAATGGAGCTCCAAGATACGCAGCGATTCCGGCCGCCGTGTTTGGCCTGATACATGGCGGCATCCGCCTGCCCCAGCAAGGTCTCGATGTCCTTGCTGACGATAGAGAGCGCCGAGCTGCCCAGACTCGCCGTGACGTGCAGGACACCATAATCGCTGCGGACGGGCTGCGAGGCGATGGCGGCTCTGATCTTTTCGGCGACGGCGACTGCACCCTCACGGTCGACATGCGGCAGCACGACGGCGAATTCCTCCCCGCCGATCCGTCCGAACAAATCACCGGCGCGAAGGTCGCCTTGCAGGCGGATGCCACCGCCTTGAGGACTGCGTCTCCGGCGGCATGTCCATGCCTGTCGTTCACCTGCTTGAAATGGTCGATGTCGAAGACGATACATGACAGGTCGTGCTGGTGCCGCAGGGCGAGCGAGATAAGCTGATCGGCCTCCTGCTTGAAGGCGCGCCGGGTCATCGCCTCGGTCAGGCTGTCGGTAGCGGCCGACTGCATGAGATCAATGCGGTCCATCGCCGCCCCCGCGAGTTCCAGGAGAATGCTAAGGTCTCTGCTGCCGAACGATCGTGGCTGGCGGTCGATCGCGCAAACTGTTCCGATCATATGCCCGGCCTTAGTTCTGAGCGGCACACCGGCATAAAACCGGATATGATCCTCGCCGGTCACCGCGGAATGCTTTAAAAATCGTGCGTCCTTGGTGGCATCCTGCACGATGACAGGTTCGTCACAGTCGACCACGCAGCGGCAGAACGTATCTTCCAGCGACACCTCGTCGGCCGCGAGGCCGGAACAGGCCTTGTACCACTGCCGGTGCCCGTCGATCAGGGATATGATGCCGATGTCGATGGAAAAGATCTGCTTTATCAGACGGACGATCCGCTCGAAGCCTTCGTCCCTCGGCGTATCGAGGAGATCGAGTTGCTGCAGCGCAGCCAAACGGTCGTTTTCGCGCTGGATCGCCTCCGGCGACGACTTCCCGAACACTCGTGCAACCACCATGCAGCGTGCCTCCTGATAGCGTTAACATGATGGGTTCCACAAATTCGTGAAAAATTTGAATACGGCGGCGGCCCCAATCACAGGGGACGAGATTTTTTCCGAATTGGCAACTCTTGATTTGGAGCCAGCGATTGCCAAACGCCATCTCAGATTGAGCGCAGCGTCCAGTTGACGATCTCCGATACAACAGCGGCGAAGGCGCGGTCGAGACCCTTGACGAAAGCGACATTGTCGCCGCCGGCCGGCGCCATGGCGCGGAACACCTTCTGGGCGCGCACGGTGCCGTTGCGGTCGTTGAGAATCTTGGCGGAGATTTCGACCACCGCCTGATTGCCGTTCGAAGCATCGATCTCGAACGAGCGGATGTCGGTGACGATCTGGTAGTCGATCGCCAGCCCCTGCCCCGGCATGCCGACGCCGCCGACCTTGCCGGAATTCTCGAAGGCTTCCACCAGTTTCGACTGCACGATGCGCGGCAGCCTGTCGCCCCACTGCGCCCGCGAAAGATATTGAATTTCCGAAGGCGAAACGCGGATGACGATCTGCTCGCTGTCCAGCGCCTTCAGCGCCGTCGGACCGGCAATCAGGATTTGGCGGGTTTTGGCTGCGGGTCCGTCGCCGTCGACGGCGCCCGCCAGGTCATAGGTGTCGTTCTTGGCCGCGGTGCCGCACCCGGAAAGGATCAGCGCAGTCAGCGGCAGCGCGATCACCGTTCCCCTGATCCATGAACGGCGCGACAACAGATGCGATGCGACCATATTAGGCTATCCCTGACTTACCCTATTAGCGCCGCGTCCGGCCGTCATACTGCTTGACCGTGTCCCCACCGAAGATCAGGCGTTGCGGATTGCGGTCAAAGTTGGTGATCGTCTCGTTCAGATTGTTCACTGTTCCGCGCATGTCGTTGACGAGAGTCTGCACGTCGCGCAAGCCGCCGCTCGAGAACTTCTGCAGATTGTCGGCGATCGGCCCGATTCGCGCATTCAGATTGTCTGCGACTTTCTTGAAGGATTCCAGCGTTTCCCGCGCTTGCGCGAACATCGATTGTGTATTGTCGGTCCCGAGCAGCGCATCGACCTTGATGAGAATGCCGTCGATGCGGGTCGAGGCTGAATTCAGCTTGTTGGCAAGCTGCGATACGTCCTGGATCGTCTGGTCGATATCTTTCTGGCGTCCCGAAACCGTGTTGGCGACATCGCGGATCGAAGCGACAGCGGCGCGCGCATCCTTGGTCGCCTGCGAGATATCGTCGACCGACCCCTTGAGCTTGGCGGGATCGATCTGGGCGACGAGTGTATCGACGCGGTCGAGTGTGGCCTGCGCCTGCTTGCCGAAATCGTTGAATGTGGTGGCCGTCTCGTCGAACTTCTGGATCGCGCCCCTGAGATCGCCTGAGGCATCAGCGACGTTGGCGGTAATCTTCTCGGCATTGGAGACGATATTGTCGATCTTCTGAGCGTCGACAGCCTTGACGAGCGATTCCACCGCTTGAAGGGTCGAATCGACCCGGCCGGAGACCGCCTTCACCGTATTGGAGAGCTCACCGACGCTCTGCAGGAAGGCGTCGATATTGTCGGAATTCTTGGCAAGCGCGTCCGAGAATGTCTCCGCATTCTTGAAGGTCTGGGTCAGCGGAGCGCGCGAATCCTCGATGAAACCCTGGAGTTCGCCGACGGCGTCGTTGGCGCGGTCGAGGATCTTGTCGGCGGTGGCGAGAAGATTGGTGACGCTCGACTGGTCGGCGACGATGACGGCACGTTTGTTATTGTCGATCGCATGTTGGAGGATGCTTTCCTCGCCCTTGCGACCGCCCGAGAGTTCGATATAGGCAGCCCCGGTCAGGCCCTGGATTTCAAGGGCGGCCTTGGTCGACGGGTAGATCGGCGCATCGGTGCGCACCTGGGTGAAAGCCAGCGAATATTGCGGATCGTCGGCATCGATCGACAATGTCTGCACAGAGCCGATCTGGATACCGTTGAAGCGCACCGGCGAGCCGACGCTGAGGCCGTTGGCCGAACCCGGAATCCGCACGATCAACTCGGTCATCGGGCCGCCGCGGCCATATTCGGCCATCCAGTAGACGAAGCCGAAGGCCGCCGCGATCACCAGCACCGTGAAAAAACCGACAATCGTGTAATTGGCTTTAGTTTCCATCTATCCGGTCACTTCCCGCCGCTGCCGTGCCGCGCGCCATTGTCCTGCGGCACGATCGACCGCGCCCGCTTACCTCTAAAATAGGCCTGCACCCATGGATCGTCATAGGCCAGCATGTCGTCGATCGTGCCTTCCACCATTACCCGCTTCTTTCCGAGCACGGCAATACGGTCACAGACGGAAAACAGGCTGTCGAGATCGTGTGTTACCATATAAACGGTCAGTCCCAGACTATCCCGCAAATTGGCGATCAGTTCGTCGAACTCGGCCGCCCCGATCGGATCGAGACCTGACGTCGGTTCGTCCAGGAAGACGAGATCCGGATCGAGCGCCAGGGCGCGGGCAAGGGCGGCGCGCTTGATCATGCCGCCTGAAAGCTCGGACGGATATTTGTCGGCGGCATCGGCCGCCAGTCCCACCATGCGGATCTTCAGATGCGCCAGTTCGTCCATCAGTGAGCGCGGCAGATCGAGATATTCGCGCATCGGCACCTGGATGTTTTCCTTGACCGTCAGCGACGAAAACAATGCACCTTGCTGGAACAGCACGCCGAGCCGCATGTCGAGCGCGTTGCGCTGCGGCTCGTCGAGTTCGTCGAAGTCCTGACCGAGGATCTTGATCGTGCCCGAGCGGCGCGGCAGTAGCCTCAGCACCGTGCGCATCAGCACCGATTTGCCGGTGCCCGACGCGCCGACGAATCCAAGGATTTCGCCGCGATAGATATCGAGGTTCAGATTGTCGAGCACCACCTTCGAGCCAAACCCGACGGTGACGTTGCGCGCCGAAAGCACGACATCCCTGCCCTGTCCTTCGCTTTCGATCGCTTGCTCGTTCACGCGGTCCGCCATGCTAGAAGTTGATCGCTGCATAGAACATCGCAAAAAGCCCGTCCATCAGGATGACGACGAAAATCGCCTTCACGACAGAGGCCGTCACGTGCTGGCCGAGCGATTCGGCGCTGCCGCCGACCTTCAGCCCTTCGACGGCGGCGACGATACCGATGACGAGCGCCATGAACGGCGCCTTGATCATGCCGGACAGGACGGTCGACAGTGTCACCGCCTCGTGCAGGCGCGCCAGGAAGTTGGCGAAGGTGATGCCGGAATAGCCCCAGGCGACGGCCGCCGCACCGGCAAGCGAGGCGAAGTTCGCCAAGACCGTCAGCAGCGGCAGCGCGATGGTCAGCGCCACCAGCCGCGGGAAGATCAGCACGCCGATCGGGTTCAGGCCCATCACCTTCAGGGCGTCGATCTCCTCGCGCATCTTCATCGAGCCGATTTCGGCGGTGATCGCGCTGCCGGAACGGCCGGCGATCATGATCGAGGTCAGCAGAACGCCGATTTCGCGCAATTGCAGGATGCCGACGAGATCGACGACGAAGACTTCCGCGCCGAAATAGCGCAACTGGAAGGCGCCCTGCTGGGCGATGATCGCCCCGATCAGGAATGACATCAGCAGGATGATCGGAACGGCGCGAACGCCCATATGGTCGATCTGATTGACGATGGAGGCCGGCGAAACGCCGCTGCCGCGGCCGAATTTCATCTGCGCGCCGCGCACCGCCGAGCCCAGGATATACATGGCGGCGGCGAGATTGTCCCAGACGTCGTAGGCCATTTTGCCGATCGGCGCGAGAATGCGCGCGGCAAGTGAGATCTTCTCCCTCGGCTCCTGCTCCGGTTTGGGCGACTCCTCGGAAAACATCGCCAGCATTTCGTCGATATGCGGATTGGTGCCTTCGAAGCCGACCGTCCGCCCGGCCGCCTCCGCTTCCTTTTTCAGCCGGCACAGCAACCAGATGCCCGCCGTATCGATGTCGGTAATCTCCGACAGATCGACCGTCAGGTTACCGGACTTTTGGTGCAGGAGCTTTTCGAAATCGCGCAACACAAGATGCACATAGGCGCTGCGCCAGTTGCCGCTAAGACGCACACGCTGTCCCGAACCTGCGGACTGGTCGTCCACGGCAAGCGAGGCAGCGTTGCGATTATCGGCGTTCAAGATACTTGTGTCTTTCAAGGCTTACAGCGACAGTGCCGACTCGCGAAGCGGTTCGTCGCCCGGCGCGTCAATATACAGAAGCAACGTGCAATTTCCATGCTCGCAGGACAGCAATAATGCCGCGCATCCTTGATATCCAGATGAATTCCTTTCCGATTGCCGGGAGCTTTACCATCGCCCGCGGCGCAAAGACGCAGGCTGAGGTCATCACCTGCACGCTGACGGACGAAGGGGCTGAGGGGCATGGCGAATGTGTGCCCTATCGCCGCTACGGCGAAACGATGGAGAGCGTTCTTGCCCAGATCGAAGCCGCGCGTCCGCTGATCGAGGCAGGCATCTCGCGGCACGACCTGCTGTCGGCGATGCCGCCCGGCGCTGCGCGCAATGCCGTCGATTGCGCCCTCTGGGATCTGGAAGCCAAACAGATGAGCCAAAGCGTCGCGTCTCGACTGGGCATTGCCGATCCGAAACCGCTGACGACAGCCTATACCATCTCGCTCGGCGAACCGGAGGTGATGGCGGCCCAGGCGCGCGAACATGCCGGCCGCGCCCTGCTCAAGGTCAAGGTCGGCACCGGCGACGATGAAAGCCGCATCCGCGCCGTCCGCGCGGCCGCGCCCGAAGCCGCAATCATCCTCGATGCCAATGAAGGCTGGCCGGAAGCGGTGCTGGAACGTCACCTCAACATCGCCGCGGAGGCGGGTGTGACGCTCGTCGAGCAGCCGCTGCCGGCTGGCCGCGACGCCTTGCTTGCCGAGATCCGCCGCCCGCTGCTCGTCTGCGCCGACGAGAGCGTCCACCATACCGGCGATCTCGCCAGCCTTGCCGACCGCTATGACGCGATCAATATCAAGCTCGATAAGTCGGGCGGCCTCACCGAGGCCCTGGCGATGAAGACAGAGGCCGAGCGGCTCGGCTTCTCGATCATGATCGGCTGCATGGTCGGCACCTCGCTTGCCATGGCACCGGCGGTGCTGCTCGCCCAGAATGCCGATTTCGTCGATCTCGACGGTCCGCTGCTGCTCGCCCGCGACCGGCAGCCCGGCCTCCGTTACGCTGCCTCCCTGGTTTTTCCGCCCGAAAGCAGCCTCTGGGGCTGAAGGTAATAGGCTGCGATGACGATGCCGAGGCCACAGAGCGCGACCAGCGCCATGACGTAATAGCTGACGACGCCCAGCCAGGCATAGAGATAACCGGACGCCAGGGTCATCAGCGCCATCGCCATGCCGACATAGAAGAAATAGGCGCCTTGCGCCGATGATTCCTGCGTTTCCTGTACCGTCGCCACGATCCGCCGCTGCACGCCGGTATGTACGAAGGCATAGGTGAAGCCGTGGAAACATTGCAGCAGGAAGAAACCGGCAAAGCCCGTGTTCATGGGAAAGAGGATCCAGCGGCAGACGCTGACGGCGCAGCCGAAGCGGATCAGCGTCCAGGCATCGAAGCGCCGGTTAAGACGCTTCGAAAGAAAGAACACCGTCACCTCCGAGGCAACGCCGGCGCTCCAGAGCAGGCCTATTTCGGTGCCGGAAAAGCCGAGCTGATGCCAGTAGATCGACGAAAAAGTGTTGAGCACCCCATGGCTCGACTGCTGGATGGCCACGCCGATCAGAAGCAGCAGCAGATGCGGCTCGCGCAGGCCGCTGCCGGTGGCCGCCGGAATGTTTATCGGCTGGCCGCGCCGCCGCGTCGGCCCGATGCGCGGACAGAAGATCGCCATGACGATCGTCATGGTAAAGCCGAACACCATGACGATGAGCACCATCCCGCCGCCCCAGCGGCTGACCAACTGCCCCCCGACCAGCGTCGAGGCGATGAAGGCGATCGAACCCCATACGCGCATCGACCCGTAATCGAGCCCCCAGCGGCGCACGCCCGAGATGACGATCGATTCGACGACCGGCAGATACGGCGCGAAGGTGGCGCCCTGCAGCGCATAGACGATCGTCACCGGCCAGAAACTTGTCGTCCAGTAAAGCGCGATCGCCGTCAGCAGCGACAGGCCACCCGACCACAGCAGCACATCGGCGCGTTCCTTCAAGCGGTCGGCGATCATGGCGACGATGGGCGCCACCAGCACCCGGACCACCATCGGTATGGCAAGGATGATGCCGATCTCATGGTCGCTGAAACTGTGGGTCGCGAGCCAGACGGGGAAGAACGGCAGAACGATGCCGTTGACCAGCAACGGCGCACAATAGGAAAGCGCGCTGAGCAGCCGGAAGCGCGGCGGCGCTCCCTCACTCGTCGGGGAATGGTGAACGGGAATCATGGGGGGACCTGAAGGAAACTGACGTTGTCCTACCACGGCCACCCCGGATACGACTATTGCGAGAAATAGCCCTGCTGAAACGTTTTAGAAAATAAATAGGGTCTGTCGCCTGACGGAACCGGCTAAATTCCTGGAAAGTACCGGCGCGGGCGCGCCGGCACGAAATAATCAGCCGAAATCAGGCAGCCTGGGGTGCCAGCTCCGCCTCTTCGCGCTCGACCGCGGTCAGCGCCGGCACTGTGCTGGCGAGCGCCCGCCAGGTGATCAATTCAAACGTGCCGTCCTCGTGCTCGGCGACCGCCGTGCAGCTTTCGACCCAATCGCCGGTATTGATGTAGCGGATGCCGTCCATGTCCTGGATGATCGCGTGGTGGATGTGACCGCAGATCACCCCGTCGGCACCGCTCTTGCGCGCCTCTTCGGCGACGACGCGCTCGAATTCCCCGATGAAATTGACGGCATGCTTGACCTGCAGCTTGGCCCAGGCCGAGAAAGACCAGTAGGGCATACCGAGGCGGCGGCGCACGGCCGCCAGCAGGATGTTGATGCGGATCGCCGTATCGTAGGCCCAGTCGCCGAGATAGGCGAGCAGGCGGGCATTGCGAACGACGACGTCGAACTCGTCGCCATGCAGGATCAGGTATTTCTTGCCGTCGGCGCCGTCATGCATCATCCGCTCGACGACCTCGATGCCTCCGAAATGCATGCCCGGAAAATCGCGCAGGAACTCGTCGTGATTGCCGGGGATATAGACGACGCGCGTGCCCTTGCGTGCCTTGCGCAAGAGCTTCTGGACGACATCGTTGCAGACCTGCGGCCAATACCAGCTGCGCTTCAGGCGCCAGCCATCGACGATGTCGCCGACGAGCACGATCGTATCGGCTTCGTGGTAGCGCAGGAAGTCCAGGAGGAAATCAGCCTTCGCGGCCTTCGAGCCGAGATGCACATCGGAAATGAAGAGCGTGCGGAAATGTCTGGGTTCCATCATGTCTATCACGAGCTACGGCTCATGCCCCATCTTTCATATAGCCTTCCAAAACCAGACTCGTGTTTCAGGAAGATGACAGACTGGGGAAAAGGCCTGCACCGCTAGTTATCCCAACGGCAATAAGTCAATCGTCGGGGCAGGAATCGCCTTCCTGCAATGTTGCCCCGCGCATCGCTCGCGTTCATGATGCGGCGATTCCACGTCCGACAATGCGGGGACGGCTGATGCGCCTTTTTCTCGTTCGCCACGGCGAATCCCTCGGCAACATCGATGAACGGGCCTATCGGCAGTTCGGCGACCACAGCGTGCCACTGACGCAATGGGGCTACCGGCAGGCTTTGGAGGCCGGCTGCGTGATCACATCCTATCTGCGGGGATTGCCCGACAACGGATTTCAGAAGCTGCGCATCTGGTACTCGCCGTTTCTAAGAACACGACAGAGCAAGGACGCTTTGCTCGATGCCCTTCCGGAAGATTTCGTCGGCGATGTCAGGGAAGATTATCTGCTGCGCGAGCAGGATTTCGGCCTCTTTACCGAAATCTACGACCATGCCGAGAGGAAACAAAAATTTCCCGAGGAATTCGAAAAATGGGCGCGGCTGCGCAGCAATAGCGGCAAGTTTTATGCGCGTCCACCCGATGGCGAGAGCCGGGCGGACGTCGCTCAACGGGTGCGGCTCTTCCTCCAGACGGTGATGCGCGACGGCGAGAACGACGACCATAACATCGCCATTGTCGGCCATGGCGTTACCAATCGGGCGGTCGAAATGAACTTCCTGCACCACCCTGTCGAATGGTTCGAGCGCTCCGACAATCCCGGAAATGCCGACATCACGCTGATCGAGGGCACGCGCTCGCAAGGCTATGCGTCGATCCTGCTGCACCGGGCGGCCGACCGGCTGCCTGGACATGAAGGCGATCTGCGCGATGCCCATGGTGCCGATGTCACGCTCGCGCCGAGGCTTGGAGGCTAGTTAGCTGAGTGGAAAGATGAGGCTCGGATCCATTTCATCTTTCCGATGTCTGCTCAAGCTGGCGCGCACAACTAGTCCCTCCCCCCGTGTGGGGAAGGGTTTTGACAGTCGCCTGACTGCACCAATCAGGCGGCCCGCACAGCCGCCAGCGGTTTCACATTCTGGTTCATGCGGAACAGGTTGTTCGGATCATAGCGCAGCTTGATTTCAGCGAGACGCGCATAATTGGCGCCATAAGCCATCTCGACCCGATCCGTCTCATCCTCCGGCATGAAGTTGATATAGGCCGTACCCACAGCATGCGGCTTGGTTGCCTCGAAGAGCTCGCGCGCCCAGCCAATGCAGCTTGCATCCATTCCCGCTTCCCGCCAGCGCGCATGCACGTTCATGACAAAATGCGAGCTGCGCTGCGGAAAGGCGGTGGCTTCGGTGGGAATACGGCCGGCGGCCCCACCGACATGGCCGATGAATATTTCGCATTCCGGCCCCGGCAGCTTGCGCACGGCGTTGAGCAGGACGTCGATCGCCGCATCCGAGAGGGAAGCGAAATCCTGGCTCTTCCAGTAATTGCGCGCGCCAGCTGTCAGAAGCGGATCGAATGCCTGCTGCCAGCCGGTAAACGGCACCGGACCGACGACATCGGCAATCGGTTTGCCGATCGCCCGCAATCTGGCCGTCGCCTTTTCCCCCGCCGTTATATCTCCGCAATAGCACATGGCGAGGACCACGATCTCCTTACCGTGCCATTCGGCCGGCAGGAAAGGCAGCGGCGGCGCCTGGCGCATCACCACCCAGCAGGTCAGTTCATCGGGTGCCGCGTCCAGCGCCTGGCGATACTCCCGCAGCACCTTCTCCGCATCAGCGAAGGGATGCACGACCAGCCCCGCAAGAACCTCGGAATGCAGCGGGTTGAGCTGGAATTCGAAGGAGGTGACGACGCCAAAATTGCCGCCGCCGCCACGCAGCGCCCAGAAGAGATCCGGCCTTTCCGTTTCGCTCGCTTTGACCAGTTCGCCGTCGGCCGTCACCACATCCACCGAAACCAGATTGTCGAGGGTCAGCCCGAATTTCCGTGTCAGCCAGCCGAAACCGCCGCCGAGCGTCAGGCCGGCGATGCCGGTCGTCGAATTGATGCCTGTCGGCAGCACCAGCCCGAAGGCCAACGTTTCCTTGTCGACGTCGCCAAGCGTGGCGCCCGGCTCGACTCTGGCGCGGCGTATCTCGGGATCGACCCGGACCGACTTCATCGTCGACAGATCGATGACGATGCCTCCTTCGCACATGGCGTTGCCGGCAATGCCGTGGCCGCCGCCGTGCACCGAAACGAGCAGATTGTTGTCGCGGGCAAACCGTACCGCGCGCACGACGTCGGCCGCCCCGGCGCAACGCGCGATCAACCCAGGCCGACGGTCGATCATCGCGTTCCAGATCGCCCGAGCCTCGTTGTAATCCGTATCCTTGCTGGTCAGAAGATTGCCGCGAAATCCAGCGGCAAAAGCATCCATGGCCACGTCATTGACCATCGTCTGCCCGCTTTGCAGGGTCGTCAGGTTCAAATTGTCCATGATTTCCTCCCTGCGACCGGCGCCCCGCACCGTCGCGGCCGGCATATTGCGCCCGCAGTGGTCGCCAAACAAGTTTTCCAAAAGGATTAGCTCGTTGCCACCGCCGCGATGAGGCTCCACGCAAAAGAAGGTTTTAGGTGTGCCGTGGATACCCCCTCTGCCCTGCCGGGCATCTCCCCCACAGGTGGGGAGATTGAATGGGCGCGATGGCTTGCTCAAGCAATTACCGCACGAATATGCCGATGCGTAGAGAGGGAACGATGATCCAGCCTCCTGCCGATCTCCCTCCTTGTGGGGGAGATGCCCGGCAGGGCAGAGGGCGGTATCCACGGCATACCCTCTCGACGAAAACTTCGTCCATCCCCCATTTCCATACTGTCGCCAGTATCCGATTGATGTATGGAGGGAACTCCAGAAAAAGACGTGCACGGAGGCGGCAATGGATCACCAGGATAAATCCAAGACGGACAAGAACCTGACGAGCGGCGATCTCGACGAGCAGGCGCTGTTCTTCCATCGCTATCCCCGCCCCGGCAAGCTGGAGATCCAGGCGACCAAGCCGCTCGGCAACCAGCGCGACCTCGCGCTCGCCTATTCGCCGGGCGTTGCCGCCCCCTGCCTTGCCATTCGCGACAACCCCGAAACGGCGGCCGACTACACATCCCGCGCCAATCTCGTCGCCGTCATCTCCAACGGCACCGCCGTGCTCGGCCTCGGCAATATCGGCCCGCTGGCTTCGAAGCCGGTCATGGAGGGCAAGGCCGTGCTCTTCAAGAAATTCGCCGGCATCGACGTTTTCGACATCGAGATCGACGCGGCGAGCGTCGAACAGATGGTCTCGACCGTCAGCTCCTTGGAGCCGACCTTTGGCGGCATCAATCTCGAAGACATCAAGGCGCCGGAATGTTTCGAGGTCGAGCGGCGTCTGCGCGAGAAGATGAAGATCCCGGTCTTCCACGACGACCAGCACGGCACGGCAATCATCGTCGCCGCCGCGATCTTGAACGGGCTCGAACTTGCCGGCAAGGCGATCGAGAACGTCAAGATCGTCGCATCCGGCGCGGGTGCCGCCGCCCTTGCCTGCTTGAACCTGCTGGTAACCCTCGGTGCCAAGCGCGAAAACATCTGGGTCCATGACCTCGAAGGCCTGGTCTATGAGGGCCGCACCGAGTTGATGGATGAGTGGAAGGCCGTCTACGCCCAGAAGAGCGATACGCGCACACTTGCTGAAAACATTGGCGGCGCCGATGTCTTCCTCGGCCTTTCCGCCGCCGGCGTCCTCAAGCCGGAACTGCTGGCACAGATGGCCGACAAGCCGCTGATCATGGCGCTTGCCAATCCGACGCCGGAGATCATGCCGGATCTCGCCCGCGCCGCCCGTCCGGATGCGATGATCTGCACCGGCCGCTCGGATTTCGCCAACCAGGTCAATAACGTCCTCTGCTTCCCCTATATCTTCCGCGGCGCGCTCGATTGCGGCGCTGAGACGATCAACGAGGAAATGAAGATGGCGGCCGTGCGTGCCATCGCAGCGCTTGCCCGCGAAGAGCCGTCCGATGTCGCCGCCCGCGCCTATTCCGGCGAGACCCCGGTCTTCGGCCCGGATTATCTGATCCCCTCGCCTTTCGATCCGCGCCTCATCCTGCGCATCGCGCCGGCCGTCGCCAAGGCCGCCGAACAGAGCGGTGTCGCCCGCCGCCCGATCCAGGATTTCGACGCCTATTTGGATCAGCTGAACCGCTTCGTTTTCCGCTCCGGCTTTGTCATGAAGCCGATCTTCACTGCGGCCAAGGCCGCCGAGCGCAAGCGCGTCATCTTCTCCGAAGGCGAAGACGAGCGCGTGCTGCGCGCCGCCCAGGTGCTGCTTGAGGAAGGCCTGGCCAAACCGATCCTGATCGGCCGTCCGCAGGTCATCGAAACGCGGCTCAAGCGCTACGGCCTGCGCATTCGGCCGCTGCAGGATTTCGAGGTGATCAATCCGGAAGACGACCCGCGCTTCCGCGAATATGTCGATCTCTATTTCTCGCTCGTCGGCCGCCGCGGCGTCATTCCCGAAGCCGCCCGCACCATCGTGCGCACCAACACGACGGTCATTGGCGCGCTGGCGCTGAGGCGCGGCGAGGCCGATGCGCTGATCTGCGGCCTCGAAGGCCGCTATGAAAAGCATCTGCGCGATGTGCGCCAGATCATCGGCAAGCGCAAGGACGTGCGCGATTTCTCCGCGCTCAGCCTGATGATCTCGCAGCGCGGCGCCACCTTCTTCACCGACACCTACGTCACCTTCAATCCGAGCGCCGAAGAGATCGCCGAGGCGACGGTGATGGCGGCCGAGGAAATCCGCCGTTTCGGAATCACCCCGCGCGCTGCCCTCGTCTCGCATTCCAACTTCGGCTCGCGCGAATCCGAAAGCGCCACCAAGATGCGCAATGCCCTGCAGCTCGTGCGCGACGCCGCCCCCGATCTCGAGGTCGATGGTGAAATGCACGGTGAAAGCGCCATCTCCGAAGCCCTGCGCAAGCGCGTCATGCCGCACACGACGCTGCACGACGAGGCGAACCTGCTGGTCTTCCCGAACCTCGATGCCGCCAACATCACGCTTGGCGTGGTCAAATCGATGACGGATGGACTGCATGTCGGACCGATCCTGCTGGGTGCCGCCATGCCCGCCCACATCCTCGCGCCCTCGGTCACCTCCCGCGGCGTCGTCAACATGGCGGCATTGGCCGTCGTCGAGGCATCGCAGCCGGCTTAAGCCGGCTGCTAGCAACCCGGCAATATCAGGCAGCCCGGATCGACAGGCGCCCTTTATCCGCGAGCGCATCGGCGCGTTCGTTGCCGGCAATACCGGAATGGCCTTTGCACCAGGTAACGGTCACCAGGGCGTTCTGGGATAGTTGAAGATCGACTGCCTTCCACAGTTCCGCATTGTCGATCGTTCGCCTTCGAGCATTTCCATTCGGGCTGCTCTTCTTCCAGCCGTTGTTTTTCCAGATATGTCGCCGGCTGTTGCAGCCTTTGACGGCATAGACGGAATCGGACCAGATGGTCGCAGCTTCGCCGGCTGCTTCGCTATTGATCCAGATTGCGGCCTTCAGGACGGCGGTCAATTCCATCGAATTATTGGCCGACTCCTGGACGCCACCGAATCCGGAGGCGATCTCCACTGCATCGCGATAGGTGACAAATGCCCAGCCGCCGTGTTGGGAACCGGGTTCGTAACAACCGTCTACGAAGATGTGAAGGCCGTGTTGAGCTTCGCGCATCCGGCCGGTTGCTCCAGGCAAGCTAAGTTCGTTAAAGATGCCTATCATTCTCGCCTCGCTCCCGCCTTTGCTACGCTCGCCGCCCAGACCAGCGCCTATCGCGACGGTCTGCGCGCCGCTTGACGCGGAATGCACCCCGTCGATTGTGTCGACCATTGACGATAGTAGCGGCAGTGGTGCCTATTGCCGAGGGGGGAACTATGGGGCAGCGTGGATCATGGACAATCCGTTGAGCAACGCCGGTAAGCGCGATCGAACCGTAACCGTACGTCGTATTCTCAAGGTCAATCATGCTGGCGAATTCGGCGCAATACGCATTTATGGCGCACAGATCTGGATGGCCCGTAGGCTGTTTCCCGACATCGTTCCTGCACTCCGCGATATGCGAGATGACGAGATCAAGCATTGCCGCCTGTTTCGCGACGCGATGCCGTCCAGGAAGGCCAGGCCATGCCGCGTCATGGCATTCTGGAGCCTCGGCGGTTACCTGCTGGGTTTCCTGACTGCCCTCGGTGGACGTAACATGGTCTGGATCTGTACCGAGGCGGTTGAAAGCACTGTTCACCGTCACCTTGAGGATCAATTGGCCTTTCTGGCGGCCGGAGACCCCGAGCTTCATGGCCTTATTGCCTCCATTCAAGAGGATGAATTGGCTCATCTCAGGGAGGCCGAGAAAAACCAGACCGCACGCGGAATGAGCCACACACTGCTCCTGCCCGTCATCGCCGCACTCACCGATTTGATGATCTGGCTCTCGACATGGGGAGACTCAAGCTGGATGCACGCCGAAATGGCGCGCTCGAAGCAGATCTGACAGTCCGCGACCGGATCTGTCCGCGAGCGACGTCTGGCGCGACGCGTGGAATCGCCGGCCTCTGCTGGATAAGATCGCGAAAATACGCTAAGAATTTCTCTGAGCTTATTAAGAGAAACACGCTAAGAGGAAACGCGCGGCGAAGTGACGTCGCATTCGACCACCAACCGTTTGCTCATTCCGGGACGACGCCGTGAAACGCCGAAACCTGTCTTTTGTGCTTCTCGTTGCCTTCGCGACGCCCGTCGCCGCGCAGACGAGCGCCATCTGCGACGACCTGCGCGGTCGCCTCGCCGACCTGCCGCGATCGATCGGCAACGGCAATGGTCTGGAAGCGCGCCAGTTTGCTGGTGCCATCGCCGAGCAGAACCTCGAGCTGCGCAAGGTCCGCAACGACCTGCGCAGCTACGGTTGCACCTCGGGCAGCATGGTGGTGATCGGCGGCGAGAATGCCGATTATTGCGACGAGCTCTCGCAGGCCGAAGCCCGGATGATCGACAATATCCGCTATCTCCAGGATCGTCGCGCCGAACTGCGCAGTCAGGGCGGTGATGACGGCGGGCGCCGCGAACTGATGGCAGCTCTTGAGCGCAATGGCTGCAACAGCGAGAATTTCTACGCCCCGTCCGATCGCAGCGCCAACGATCCTGCCCCGAGCATCGAGGAACAGGCGATGCGCGGCGATACCTTCATTCCGCTCGGCGGCGGTGAAGAGTTCGATCCGCGTTATGACCTGCCGCGGGCCGAGATGATGTCGCCGGTCAGCACCATCTGCGTGCGCAGCTGCGACGGCGGCTTCTTCCCGATCAGCTCGAACGCCATTTCGGTCGATTTCGGCCGCGATGCTGAGACCTGCGCCAAGATGTGCCCCGGCATCGAGACCGAGCTTTTCTATCGCGACGTAAGGAGCACGGAAGCCGCGAACATGATTTCGGTGGCAACCGGCACACCCTACAGCGCTATGCAGAACGCCTTCGCCTATAAGAACCGCGCGCCCGGCGAGAAAAATGCCTGCGCCTGCAATCTCGCCGCCTATTACGAAGAGATGCGCGGCAAGCAGGCCCTGAGCGAACCGCAGCAGCAGAGCTCGATCACGACGATCCGCACCAATCCGCCGGCGAAAGATACCGCGGCTGCGCCAACGGCACCCCGGCCGTCAGTCCCGGAGCGTCCCTATGACCCTGCGCAAAACAAGGTCCGGCAGGTTGGCCCGCAATTCCTCGCAGGCGACCAGGGTTCGATCGATCTTGCCAACCCGGCAACACCTGGCCCGCAGCCGCAACAGCAGTGACCGCTACGGCTCGCTCCGTCCCCAGCCATCGTGGAAGACGAGCTCCTCGAGCGGTAGGCGCTGGCGCCAGCCTTTGACGGAAAGCTCCGGCTCGTCATACAGCCGGTCAACGAAGCCTGCGCAGAGCCAGGCGACCACCTCTATATGATCGGGTATGCCGAGAATGGTTTTCAGCTCGCCTTCGCGAAAGATGCTGACCCAGCCGATGCCGATTCCTTCGGCGCGCGCCGCAAGCCAGAGGTTCTGGATGGCGCACACCGTCGAATAGCTATCCATCCGCGGATTGTGCGTGCGGCCCAGCACGACGCTGCCGCTGCGCGTGGGATCGCAGGTAACGCATATGCCGAGCGGCGCCTCGACGATGCCTTCGAGCTTGAGAGAGCGGTACGCCTGCCGCCGCTCGCCGTCAAACATCAGTGCCGCCTCTTCGTTGGCCTGTGCAAAAGCGTCCCGGATGCGCGCCCGCACGGCTTCGCTCTTCACCAGGATGAAGTTCCACGGCTGCATGAAGCCGACGGAGGGGGCGTGATGGGCGGCCGTCAAGAGCCGCGCCACGACATCGTCCGGCAAGGGATCGGGCAGGAACTGGCTGCGCACGTCGCGTCGCGTCATGATCGCGTGATACACGGCCTCGCGTTCGGCCAGAGAAAAACCGGATGCCGCCGACATGGCATCCTCATCAAAGGGTCGCATCGTCAAATCCCCAACAACGCAACCGCCCGCCGTCCGCGCGGGTTGGGTCTATCTTGCCAGGCCGGTCTTCTGACTCGGCGTCATCCGTCTGCCGCAGCCTTCCCGGCAAAAGCCAGTGGCATGATGAAGCGGCAGGCGTCGGCCTTACAGCGTTGGGCACGTTCCGGTCTTCCACCGGATTCCCGATTCTCCCGCGCGAAAGCGGGCACCTGACGAAGCATCTATTTCAGGAAAGCACTTCGCGGGCAAGCGCCGGCAGCACAGCGATTTGCCCGCTGACGGGCCAGTGCACAGCCAGCAGCTGGTCACGACCACGCTTGCAAATGCATTGAAGAAACTTGCCGCCAGAAGACGGATTGCTGCACGCCGGAGCCCTCTTTCAGGCCGCCAGATTCTGCGTGACAACGGGAGGCCGCCACGCTAAACACGCCGCATGTCGATCACTTCCGTCTACGCCTCGCGATTTTATTGGTACCGCTGCTCCCAGCGGATGCGGGTCCATGCGTAACTGAAGTCGACGCGACGACAACCCGAACAGCCGCTAGTCTACCTGGCGGCTTTTTTGTTTCCGCACGGTATGACCAAACAGGAGCCACACCGTGTCCGATACCATCGACGATCTGCGTATCCTCGAAATCACCCCACTGACCAAACCCGCCGATATCCTCGCGGAAATTCCCCGAACCGCTGACGTCAGCGAGACGGTGACCAGTAACCGCAATGCGATCCATAAGATTCTGGAGGGAAAGGACGACCGCCTGATCGTCGTCATCGGCCCCTGCTCTATCCACGATCCTGCCGCCGCCCGCGAATATGCCGAGCGGTTGGTGCGACAGAGGCAGCGCTTCTCCGGTGATCTCGAAATCGTCATGCGCGTCTATTTCGAAAAGCCCCGCACCACGGTCGGCTGGAAGGGTCTGATGAACGACCCGCATCTCGATGGCAGCTACCGCATCGAGGAAGGGCTTCGGATTGCCCGGCGCCTGCTGCTCGACATCAATGCGATGGGCCTGCCCGCCGGTGTCGAATTCCTCGAGACGATCACGCCGCAATACATTACCGACCTCGTCAGCTGGGGGGCGATCGGCGCCCGCACGACCGAAAGCCAGATCCATCGCCAGCTCGCCTCCGGCCTCTCCTGCCCGATCGGCTTCAAGAACGGCACGGATGGCGGCGCACGCGTCGCGCTCGATGCCATCCTCGCCGCCTCGCAGCCGCATCACTTCCCCGCCGTCACCAAGGACGGGCAGGCTGCCATTGCCTCAACAAAGGGCAACGAGGACTGCCACATCATCCTGCGCGGCGGCAGGCGGCCGAACTATGAAGCGGCCGATGTTCAAGCTGTCGTCGGCGAAGCCGTCAAGCTCGGTGTTCTCCCGCGCATCCTTATCGATGCCAGCCATGCCAACAGCAACAAGGACCCGATGAACCAGCCGCATGTGGTCAAGGACGTCGCCGCACAGATCACCGCAGGCAATCGCCACATCAAAGGCATGATGATCGAGAGCAACCTCGTCGCCGGCCGCCAGGATCTCGTCCCCGGCAAGCCGCTCGTCTACGGCCAGTCCATCACCGACGGCTGCATCGATTGGGATATGTCGGTCGCCGTGCTGGAAGACCTCGCCGTTTCCGCCCGCGAACGGCGCAAGGCGGCGGCCGCAGCTTAACCGGCCGGGAAGTATCTGACATAGGCGAATTCTTCGCCGTCAGGAGACCAGCAGGGCACGTTGATCGTGCCCTGCCCGCCGAAAAGCTCGAACAGTGTCTTCAGATTGCCGCCGTCCATGTCCATCAGCCGCAGCCGCACATCGAGATCGCGCGGATGGTCGAAAACGCTGGGGTCGTAGGACAGGATCAGCACCTTGTCGTTCTTGGGCGATGGATGCGCGAACCAGTTGCCGTAATTGTCCGAGGTCACCTGTTCGAGGCCGGTGCCATCGGGATGGATGCGCCAGATCTGCATCAGGCCGGTGCGGCTGGAGTTGAAATAGATCCATTGCCCGTCGGCGGAATAATCCGGCCCATCATTGCGGCCCTCGCCATGCGTCAGCCGCGTTTCGGCGCCGCCGTCGACGGAGATCGTATAGATGTCGAAGAGATCGTCGCGGATGCCGCAATAGGCGAGCTGGCGGCCATCAGGCGACCAGCCATGCCAGTAGGATGGCTGGTTCCGGGTGACGAGCCGCGGAGTTCCGCCGTCGATCGGCAGGATATAGATCGCTGACTTGCCGAACTCGCTCTTGTCGGAAATGACGATCTCGGTCCCGTCGGGCGAAATGCCGTGATCATTATTGCAGTTGACGGCAAAGCCGGTATCGACCTGAACAACCTCGCCGCCATCGAGCGGAAGCCGGAAGAGCAGCCCGTCACCGTTCAGCAGCAGATAGGAGCCGTCGGGAGCATAATTCGGCGCTTCCACCAGCCGATCTGTCTGCCACACCTCACGCGCCCTGCCCGTCCTGACATTGTAGATCTCGACCGAGCTGCGCATCAATGCTCCTCCTGACCTCTCGATCGTGCTAGCGATCCCGATCATCCTAACGATCTCGATTGGGTAACGGTCTCGATCGCTTCAGCGATCACGGAACCGGTTGGTGATGGGATAACGCCGGTCGCGGCCGAAATTCTTCTTGGTGATCTTCACGCCCGGCGCCGACTGCCGACGCTTGTATTCGGCCAGATAGAGCAGGTGCTCGACGCGGTGAACGGTCGCCACATCATGGCCGCGTGCGACGATCTCTTCGACAGCCATCTCCTTCTCGACCAGGCATTCGAGGATATCGTCGAGAACAGGATAGGGCGGCAGCGAATCCTGGTCCTTCTGATCGGGACGCAGCTCGGCGGACGGTGCCTTGTCGATGATGTTCTGCGGGATCACCTCGCCCGACGGCCCCAGCGCACTCGGCGGCACATTCTCGTTGCGCCAGCGGGCCAGCGCATAGACCTGCATCTTGTAGAGGTCCTTGATCGGGTTGAAGCCGCCGTTCATGTCGCCATAGAGCGTGGCGTAACCGACCGACATTTCCGATTTGTTGCCCGTCGTCACCACCATCGCGCCGAACTTATTGGAGATCGCCATCAGGATGACGCCGCGCGCGCGGCTCTGCAGGTTCTCCTCGGTGATGCCGCTCTCCGTGCCCTCGAAGAGATCGGAAAGCGCACTGCTGAAACCCGTCACCGGCTGCTCGATCGGCACGATGTCGTAGCGGCAGCCCAGCGCCTTGGCGCAATCGGCCGCGTCCTTCAGCGAATCCTCCGATGTATAGCGGTAGGGCAGCATGACGGTGCGCACCCGCTCCTCGCCGAGCGCATCGACGGCGATGGCCGCGCAGATCGCCGAGTCGATGCCGCCGGAAAGGCCGAGCACGACGGTCTTGAAGCCGTTCTTATTGACGTAATCGCGAAAGCCGAGCAGGCAGGCGCGGTAATCGGCCTCCTCATCCTCGGGGATACGCGCCATCGGCCCTTCGGCGCAGTGCCAGCCGCTTTCGCCGCGCTTCCACGTCGTCACCGCAAGCGCCGTCTCGAACTCGCTCATCTGGAAGGCAAGCGACCTGTCGGCATTGAAGGCGAAACTCGCGCCGTCGAAGACGAGCTCGTCCTGGCCGCCGAGTTGGGCGGCATATATCAGCGGCAGACCGGTCTCGATCACCTGCTTCAGCACCACCTGATGACGGATATCGACCTTGCCGCGGTAGTAGGGAGAACCATTCGGCGACAGCAGGATTTCCGCGCCGCTTTCGGCCAGCGTCTCGCAGACGCCGAGCTCACCCCAGATATCCTCGCAGATCGGAATGCCCAGGCGCACTCCGCGGAAATTGACCGGCCCCGGCATGGCACCCTGATGAAAGACGCGCTTCTCATCGAACTCGCCGTAATTTGGCAGATCGACCTTGTCACGCACCGCGACGACCTTGCCACCGTCGAGCACAGCGACGGAGTTATAGCGCCCGGTCTCGTCCTGCCGGGGAAAACCAATGACGACCCCAGGTCCGCCGTCGGCGGTATCGGCGGCCAGGTTCTCAACTGCCTTCCAGCAAGCGCGGATGAAGGCCGGCTTCAGCACCAGGTCCTCCGGCGGATAGCCGGAGATAAACAGCTCGGTCAGGACGAGCAGATGCGCACCCTCCCGGGCAGCATCGGCGCGGGCCTCGCGCGCCTTGGCAAGATTGCCGGCCACATCACCGACCGTTGGGTTGAGCTGGCCGATGGCGATGCGGAAGATTCCAGAAAGAGCGTTTTCCTGTGTCATGTCATTTATTTAGCCTGCGCCTTCCGTTACCGCAACACGTTCGCTGTCAAAGCGTTGCATCGCGTCGACGAAATTTTTGTGAACGGCTGCATCAAAACCTTGCGACACCGATCCGCATTGCAATTTCATGGCGGAGCAGAATACTGGCGCCGAAATCCACTGCATCGATAACGGGCATCGGAAAAAGGCCATGAATAATCTTTCGAACTTCGTGCACCATCATTTCGGCAAGCCGGCCGATGAACTCGGCGCGGTCGAAAAACACGTGCTGGCGAAAACGCATGAGCGCAAGATCATCTCGACCGACGTCAATGCCGCCTTCTCCGCCGAAGCTTCGTTCGGCGAGCGTGTCGCCGACGGCATCGCTCGTGTCGGCGGCTCCTGGTCCTTCATCATTGCTTTCCTCGCCTTCCTCGCCGTCTGGACCGTGATCAACACCGTCGTTCTCGCAAGCGGTGCCTTTGACCCCTACCCCTTCGTTTTCCTCAATCTGATCCTTTCGATGCTCGCAGCCATCCAGGCGCCGATCATCATGATGTCGCAAAACCGCCAGGCCGAACGCGACCGCTTCGAGGCCGCCAAGGATTATGAAGTCAATCTGAAGTCCGAGCTCGAAGTACTTTCGCTTCACCAGAAGATCGACATGAGCGTACTGACCGAGTTGAAGGCGCTGCGCGAGGATGTCGCTCGCCTGACCGCCGCTCTTGCTGCGAGAAGCTAAGCTCGGGACTCATTGATTAGAAAGCGAGAAAGACGTTTGCAGCCCTTGGAAATCCATCTGATCCGGGGGAAGATCATCCCACTCTAGCTTTTTGGGGAACTCTGATGGACAACCACGAACCGTTTTTACGCGAGGCGATTGCGCTCTCGAAATCCGCGATGGCAAAAGGCGACGAACCGTTTGGCTCGGTACTGGTAAGGGATGGCGACGTCATCCTGCGCGCCGAAAACAGCGTCTTCACCGGCCACGATATGACAAACCACGCCGAGATGAACCTGGTTAAACTAGCGGCGAAGCACTACGATCCGGCATTTCTCGCGGACTGCACGCTCTACACCAGCACCGAGCCATGCGCCATGTGCTCCGGGGCGATCTACTGGTCGGGTATCGGACATATGGTGTTTGCTTGCTCCGAAACCCGGCTCGGCGAGATTGCCGGGATCGGGTTGAACGTGCCCAGTCGGGCGGTGTTGCAGAGCGGCGCGCGGGCCGTCACCGTGGTCGGCCCGACAAGCCTCGAAGACGAAGCCGCCGAAGTCCACCAGGAATTCTGGCCCAAGCACCTGGGCAAGGTTTAGGTTCAGGGCTCGTTCAGCCAGACGATGGCGGCTGGGATGCGGATGGCTGACAAGAAGGTGTGGACGTATCAGTCGAGCGGCCGGAATGAATAGGTCCTGAGCCTAGACGGGATACCTGTCATATTGCGGCAGTCCGTCTGATATCTCATAGAAATCGCCCTTGTCGGCGCAGTAGATGTGGTGACTGAAGACAAGGCCGCTCGGTTCGTCGAAGCTTCCGGCCAGGACCGAAACCTCCACCGCTTCGTCTCCCTGCCAGAACAGCGCCGATCCGCAATTCGAACAGAAGCCGCGCTGCGCTTCGCCGCTCGACCGATACCACCGCACCGTATCGGCGTCTTCGACCGAAAGAGCCGTGCGCGGCACGTTGACCGCGGCATAGTAGAACCCCGTCTGCCGGCGGCATTGCGAGCAGTGGCAGCCGACGACGGGGCCGAGCTTGCCCGTAATCGAATATCGCACGGCGCCGCAAAGGCAGCCGCCTGTATGCCGTTCGGTCATGACCACTCCTCCATTTTTCAGAACGTTGCCGCCCTTCGGATCCTGCGTCAAATCCATTCCGTTCAATGAAAGATCAGAAATCTTGAAGCTCGCTGACATCGAGGGACAACCCTCTGGTGTTGCCCATCGACAACACCCGCCGACCTCCTAACCGTCCCCGCGTTGAATTGATGCCGGTTCGCGGTGATACTGAGGGCTCAACCATTCAAGCCTGGGAGACTGACATGAGAGCGACCCTGTCCAAACAGAAAGGAAACATCGCCCACAAGGACATTCTGCCTCATGAATATTCCGTTCTCCCGCGCGAGGAAAAGCTCGCGACGCCATAACGCCTTCCTCAAATTCCTCCTCAACGACCCCGCCGCCGATCGCAGCCGGCGCTGGTTGCGCATGCGAAAATTTCTCTCCTACTACCGCCCGCATCTGCCTCTGTTGCTGGCGGATCTGCTTTGCGCCATCCTCGTCGCAGGCACGGCGGTGGCCCTTCCGCTCTGCGCCAATATCGTCACCAGCCGGCTTCTGGCCCTGCCCGATGCGCCGCAGGCCTTCACCCAGATCCTTGTGATGGGCGGCGTCATGCTGGCCGTTCTGGCGGTCCAGATCGCCGCGGTCTTTTTCGTCGATTATCGCGGCCACGTCATGGGCGCCCGTATCGAGGCGACGGTCCGGCGGGAGCTCTTCGAGCACTGCCAGAAACTCTCCTTCAGTTTCTACGACCGCCAGCGCACCGGCCAGCTGATGAGCCGCATCACCAACGACTCCCTGTGGCTGGGAGAGCTCTTTCACCACGGCCCCGAGGATCTCTCCATCGCCGTGCTGAAATATGGCGGCGCCATGCTGGTGCTGTTCTTCATCGATCCGCCATTGGCCGGCCTTATCCTGCTGCTGACCCCTGTGGCAGTGACTTATGCCCTTTATTTCAACCGGCGCATGAACAGCGCGCTCGAAGCCAGCAAGCGGCAGATCGCTGCCGTCAACGAGCGGGTCGAGGACGCTCTGGCAGGCATTCGTGTCGTCCAGTCATTCGCCAACGAGGCACTGGAAAGGCAGCGCTTCGACGTACAGAACCAGCGCTTCCTGCAAAGCCGCGCCGATGGCTACCGCAGCGAGGCCTGGTTTTCGGTCGGCACGGAAACCTTCGCCCAGCTCGTGACGATATTGGTGATCATCGTCGGGGGATTGCGTATCCTGTCGGCGGATCTCACCGTTCCGGACATGCTGACCTTCCTGCTTTGCGTCGCCGTGCTGGTCGATCCGGTGCAGCGACTCGCCAATTTCGTGCGGCTCTGGCAGGAGGGCTATACCGGTTTCATCAGGGCCATGGAAATCCTGGAAATTGCCCCTGATATCACCGACCGGCCGGCCGCCCGGCCGATGCCGGCACCAAGGGGCGAGATCAGTTTCTCCGACGTCTCCTTCGGCTACGAGGCCGATGGCCCGCGTGTACTGGACCGGCTGTCGCTGACCATCGCCCCCGGAGAGTTCGTCGCTTTGGTCGGCCCTTCCGGCGTCGGCAAGAGCACGCTCTGCGCCCTCATCCCGCGCTTCTACGATGTCGCGGCCGGGACGATCCGGATCGACGGCACCGATGTAAGAGATGTAACACTGGCCTCGCTCCGGCGCCATGTCGGGGTAGTGCAGCAGGATGTCTACCTCTTTGCCGGCTCGGTTGCGGAAAACCTGCGCTACGGCAGGCCCGACGCCAGCGATGCCGAGCTGGAAGCGGCGGCCCGGGCCGCCAATGCGCACGACTTCATCATCGCCCTGCCCCAGGGCTATGATACCGATATCGGCCAGCGCGGCGTCAAGCTCTCCGGCGGCCAGCGCCAGCGCATCACCATCGCCCGCGCCTTCCTCAAGAATCCTGAGATTCTGATCTTCGACGAGGCGACCAGCGCGCTCGACAATGAAAGCGAACGGGCGGTGCAGCAGGCGCTGCTGAGCTTGGCGAACGGCCGAACCACCCTGGTCATCGCCCATCGCCTCTCGACCGTCCGCCATGCCGACCGCATCCTGGTCCTGACGGGCGACGGCATCGTCGAACAGGGGACGCATGACGATCTGATGGCGCAAGGCGGCGTTTACGCCAATCTGCACAGCGTTCAGGCCAGCATCTGAAGACAATAAAAAACCCGGCATCACGCCGGGTTTTCGTCATTCCTTTCGGCTGTCTCAGCCGTTGGCGACCATGCGCTTCTCGTCGCGGCCGCCCTTCATGCGCTCGGCAAGCAGGAAGGCCAGTTCGAGCGCTTGGTCGGAGTTGAGGCGCGGATCGCAATGGGTGTGGTAGCGATCCTGCAGGTCGTCGGCGGTGACGGCGCGCGCACCACCAGTGCATTCCGTCACGTCCTTGCCGGTCATCTCGACATGGATGCCGCCCGGATGCGTGCCTTCAGCGCGATGGATCTGGAAGAAGCTTTCGACTTCGGAAAGAATCCGCTCGAAGGGACGAGTCTTGTAGTTGTTGAGCGTGATCGTGTTGCCGTGCATTGGGTCGCAGGACCAGACCACCTTGCGCCCTTCGCGCTCGACGGCGCGGATGAGGCGCGGCAGGTTTTCGGCGACCTTCTCATGGCCGAAACGGCAGATCAGCGTCAGCCGCCCGGCTTCATTAGCCGGATTCAAGATATCGATCAGCTGCAGCAGATCATCGGCCTGCAGCGAGGGGCCGCACTTAAGCCCGATCGGGTTCTTGATGCCGCGGCAATATTCGATATGCGCATGGTCGGCCTGACGCGTGCGGTCGCCGATCCAGATCATGTGGCCTGATGTGGCGTACCAGTCGCCCGAGGTGGAGTCGACGCGGGTCAGCGCCTCCTCGTAGCCGAGCAGCAGCGCCTCATGGCTGGTGAAGAAATCGGTCTCGCGCAGGCTCGGGTGGTTTTCCGAGGTGATGCCGATCGCCTTCATGAAATCCATGGTTTCGCTGATGCGGTCTGCAAGCTTGCGGTAACGCTCACCCTGCGGGCTGTCCTTGACGAAACCGAGCATCCACTGATGCACGTTTTCGAGGTTGGCGTAACCGCCCATCGCGAAGGCGCGCAGAAGGTTCAGAGTCGCGGCCGACTGGCGGTAAGCCATCGCCTGCCGTTCCGGGTTCGGAATGCGCGACTCCTCGGTGAACTCGATGCCGTTGATTATGTCGCCGCGATAGGCCGGCAACGTCACGTCGCCCTGCTTCTCGACATTCGACGAACGCGGCTTGGCGAACTGGCCGGCGATGCGGCCGACCTTGACGACCGGCAACTGTGCGCCGAAGGTCAGGACAACAGCCATTTGCAGGAAAGCGCGGAAAAAGTCGCGGATATTGTCGGCGCCGTGTTCGGCGAAGCTCTCGGCACAGTCGCCGCCCTGCAGCAGGAAGCCGTCGCCTTCGGCGACACTGGCGAGATGCTTCTTCAGGCGGCGCGCCTCACCGGCAAAAACGAGCGGCGGATAGCTGGCGAGCGTGGCCTCCGTTGCCGCCAAAGCGGCTGCATCCGGATATTCGGGAACCTGCAGGATCGGTTTCTGCCGCCAGCTGCTCGGGGTCCAATTCTCTGCCATCTCACTCACCTGTTCTCGCCCCAGTTCCTGGAATGCGGCCTACCCTTGATAATCCGGCGGCTTATAGACCTTTAGATCCGGCTTGCAAAGATCAATCGCCCAAAGCGTCTCGTCTGGCCGCCGCAGTCGGCCATTTCCCGGTTAAACCGGCATATACCATGTCGCTTTCCCCATATTTTAGACTTTGCAGGTAGAACCGAAAGGAGTTTCACATCGGGGACATGGCATGGCGATCCTTCCGTCCGGTTTCATATCGGACCGCTCGGGCAATTTCGGCATCATGACGGCATTGCTGATGGTGCCGCTCCTTGGCACGGCGGGCATTGCGGTGGATTTCGCTCACGCCATGAGCCTGCGCACCCAGCTCTTTGCCGCCGCCGATGCTGCCGCCGTCGGTTCAATCGCCGAAAAATCCGGAGCTGTCGCCGCCGCGATGACGATGAGCGGCAACGGCACGATATCGCTTGGCAAAACCGACGCCCGCAACATCTTTATGTCCCAGATGTCAGGCGAGCTGACCGGGGTTCAAGTCGATCTCAGCATCGACGTCACCAAGGCTGCCAACAAGCTGAACTCACAGGTTTCATTTGCGGCGACCGTGCCGACCACCTTCATGCGCGTTCTCGGCCGAGACTCGATCACTATCTCTGGCACGGCGACGGCTGAATATCAGACCGCCTCCTTCATGGATTTCTACATACTGCTCGACAACACCCCATCGATGGGCGTCGGCGCCACCGCGAAAGACGTTTCGATGATGGAAAAGAACACCAGCGATAGCTGCGCCTTCGCCTGTCACGAAACGCAGAACAGCAACAACTACTACAATCTCGCCAAGAAGCTCGGCGTCAGCATGCGCATCGACGTCGTGCGCCAGGCGACCAAGGAACTGACGTTGACCGCGAAGGCTACGCGCGTTTCCACCAATCAATTCCGCATGGGCGTGTACACCTTCGGCACCAAGGCCGAAGACGCCAAGCTCACAACCATATCCACGCCGACCGACAATCTCGACCAGGTACGAACCTATACCGACGCCGTCGATCTGATGACCATTCCGTATCAGGGCTACAACAACGACCAGCAGACGAGCTTTGACAACGCGCTGACGCAGATGAAAGACATCATCACCACCCCCGGCGACGGCAGCACATCCACGACACCGCAGAAGATCCTGTTCTTCGTCTCGGACGGCGTCGGCGACAGCGAGAAACCGAAGGGCTGCACCAAGAAACTCACCGGGAAGCGCTGCCAGGAGCCGATCGACACCTCCTTTTGCAAGCCGCTGAAGGACAAGGGCATCAGGATTGCAGTACTCTACACGACCTACCTGCCTCTGCCGAAAAACGGCTGGTACAATACCTGGATCAGCCCCTTCCAGAGCCAGATCCCGACAAAGATGCAGGAATGCGCCTCGCCGGGCCTTTATTTCGAGGTGACCCCGACCGAAGGTATCGCCGATGCCATGAAGGCGCTGTTCCTGAAGGCCATCCGCGCGCCGCGCATTACCAGTTGAGAATTTTGCTTAGACGCGCTTCCCGTCGCGGATACGGTAGCTCGGCGCGTACATGGTGACGAGCTCTTCGGCCGCGGTCGGATGCAGCGCCATCGTCTGGTCGAAATCATCCTTGGTGCAGCCGGCCTTCAGCGTGACGCCGAGCAGCTGCGCCATTTCCCCGGCGTCGTGGCCGAGGATGTGGGCGCCGACCACCTTCCGGCTCGCCGCATCTACGATCAGCTTCATGATCATGCGTTCGGCACGGCCCGAAAGCGTGGCCTTCAGCGGCCGGAACTGGGCACGATAAACCTCGAGTTCGCCGTAACGCTTGCCCGCCTCCTCTTCCGAGAGGCCGACCGTGCCGATTTCCGGCTGCGAGAAGACGGCGGTCGGGATCAACTCGTAGTCCGGCCTCGTCGGATTGTTCTTGTACTCGGTTTCGATGAAGCACATTGCCTCGTGGATCGCCACCGGCGTCAGCTGTACCCGGTTGGTGACATCGCCGAGGGCATAGATGTTTTCAATGTTGGTACGGGAATAGTCGTCGACGATGATGGCGCCGCGCTCGTCGACAGCGACCCCAGCCGCCTCAAGACCGAGCCCCTCGGTGTTGGGATCGCGTCCGAGCGCCAGCAGGACGACGCCTGCCTGCAGCGTGCCATTATTCATCGTCTCCAGAGTGAGCCCGCCCTCGCCTTTGGAGACCTTCTGCAGCGTGTCGTGGCAGAGAATGCGTATGCCCTTGGCGACCATCGCCTCGTGCAGTCCGCGCCGCAGATCCTCGTCGAAACGCGACAGGATTTCGGCGCCGCGATAGATCAGCGTCGTCTCGACGCCGAGACCGTGAAAAATATTGGCGAACTCGACGGCGATATAACCGCCGCCGGCGATTACGATTGATTTCGGCAGCTCCTCGAGATGAAAGGCCTCGTTGGAGGAAATGCAGAACTCGTGACCGGGAAGCGCGACATGTGGATTCGGCCTTCCACCGGTGGCGATGACGATCGTTTTTGCGGTCACCGTCTGCCCTGTTTTCGCAAGCCGGACCGTATGAGAATCGACCAGTTCGGCGCGCGTTTCCAGGATATCGGCATTGGCGCCGGCGAGCCCCTTCTTGTAGAGGCCTTCCAGCCGCGCAATCTCGGCATCCTTTGCCGCCACCAGCTTCTTCCAGTCGAAGCTGCTTTCGCCGACCGTCCAGCCGAAGCCCTTCGCATCCTCGAAATGCTCGTGAAATTGGGAGGCATAGACGAAGAGCTTCTTCGGCACGCAGCCGCGGATGACGCATGTGCCGCCATAGCGATATTCCTCGGCGATCGCCACCCTCTTGCCAAGCGAGGCGGCAACGCGGGCGGTGCGCACGCCTCCGGAACCGCCGCCGATGACGAAGAGGTCGTAGTCGTAGGAAGACATGAGGAACTCCGGAAGGGAATCGCAGGAAGGGACGTTCCTGATATAGGGGCGATCCTTATGAAAACAAAAGCCCCGCTCCTGCCTCTTCCAAGTCTCCATCGCCGAATCATGGTCTGAACCGGTGAGCGTTTAGGATTGAGCTCGTCACCGTTTACGGGTGACCCGGTCACCGTTTACGGTTGACCCGGCCGGTTGAGGCTGGCAGGGCAATGCTTGAGACGCAAAAGGATGCCGGAGCAAAAGATGGATCAAACTCTGTTCGCCAAGCTATGCAAGGCCGGCAAATTCAAGGAGGCGCTGAATCTCGCCATCGAGGGCCACGAAGACGAGAAATTCACGCCGAGCCGCTTTGCGATGGACAAGAAAACCGGACTGCCGATTTTCTACCGCGGCAACAAGCGCGTTGAGCCGGACGAGACAGGAGCATGGCAATTGGCCAAGAGCTCGAAGGATTGGGGCTGAGCGTCACATCCATCTGCGATGGCCGCCCTTGGTGGATTGCCGCTATCAGCCTGTGATGCGGAAATCCGTCGGCATCTCATCAAGCCGGATCGCTTCCGTCTCCACGCCAGAAACCCATGCCCCTGCAGGCCCGCGCCTCAAACGCTCGATTATCGTTGAGATCGCATTGTCCGGCCCGGCGATCAAGGCGGCGACGGATCCGTCCGCTTCGTTGCGCACCCAGCCGGTCAGCCCGAGCCGCAGCGCCTCATCCCGCGTCCACATGCGAAAACCCACACCTTGGACCCTGCCTGATATTCGTACCCGCACAGCCTCGTAACGATCGGACATGTCTGCCTCGCCAACCTTCGCCACCGGCTCTAGATGATTTTAGGCCCGATGGGCCAAAGAGCATGATGTCGTCCGGAAACCGCTCACACTTTCGGCATCATGCTCCGATGCATCATAACAAAAAAGCCCGGGCGATGCCGGGCTTTCGCGAATTCTGGCCAGCAGTCGTTACTGCTGGGCGGCCGGTGCCGGAGCGACCGGACTGTCGGTTGCCGGCGGCGGTGCCTTGATAACCTTGGAAAGCTCTGCATTGCTCTGCTTTTCCAAGTCGCGCGAAATTCCCTGCGCCCAGATGTCGGCAGCCTTGGCCGTTTCGCGGGAGGCGACCGGGCCATCGCGCAGCAGCTTCTTGCCGACGTCGGAATTATAGAAATCGGCAATCGCCTTCAGCTCGTCGATCGTAAAGGTCTTGGCATAGGTGAGTGCCGCCTCCTTTTCGAGATCACCGCGGCGCGGCGCCAGCTTCAGCGCCTGCTCGTCGACCGTCGAGGAAATAATGTCCTGGTAGTTTGGCGAATCCTGAATCAGGCCGGCCTTCAGGCGCTCGGCGAGACCGGGCAGGATGTTGTCGAACTGGGCAGTGGCGCCGATGGCGTCGATCGCGGCGCGAGACGCCTTCAGCTGTTCCTCGGAGACTTCCTGCGCCTTGACGGCGGAGCCGAAGGCAAGCCCGGAAAGAACGAGGGTCGCAGCGGCGAGACGGCCAAGACCTGCAATGTTCATCATGAGTGTATGCTCCTGTTATCTGTTTGCCTGCAGCGTGCGTGCACCTGCAGGACCGGCAATGATCGCAAGTGCCGCCATATTGATAAAGAGCCCGTGTTCGACGACGCCGGGTATGGAATTCAGCTCGCTCGAAAGCGCCTCTGCATCAGGAATGCGGCCAAAAGATGCATCGATAATGTGATGGCCGCCATCCGTGGTAAACTCTCCGTCACCCGACTGGCGCAGGCTGAGTTCGCCGGAAAGGCCGAGCCGGGCCGCAACCTTTTCGATGGCGATCCGTGTCGACACGAGACCGAACGGGTTGACCTCGATCGGCAGCGCGTAGGCGCCAAGCGTATCGACCAGCTTGCTCTCGTCGGCGATGACGATCATCCGCTCCGAAGCGGCGGCAACGATCTTTTCGCGCAGCAGCGCGCCGCCGCCGCCCTTGATCAATCTGAGCGCCGGATCGACCTCGTCGGCGCCGTCCACCGTCAGATCGAGCGCCGGCAGCTCGTCGAGCGACTTCAGCGGGACACCGAGCTCGACGCAGAGCCGCGCCGTTCTTTCGGATGTCGGAACGCCTTCGACCCTGAAGCCGCCCGCAACTTTTTCCGCCAGCAGCCGGACGAATTCTTCCGCCGTGCTGCCCGTCCCGATCCCGAGACGCATTCCGTCTTCGACATGGGCGAGTGCGGCCTCGGCGGCCTTGATCTTCATTTCGCGGGCATCCATGCGCCGCCAGCTCCGATTTATTGCGTTGGATGTGCTGTTTACACGGCTGGCCTGGCAAACGAAAGTCAAAATCATCACGGAAAATGAAAAGCCGAAACAAATGCCTGCGGCCGCCCCGGCCATCACAGGAAGTTGCTTTCCTCCGCGCGATCGCCTACCTCAGGAACGATCCCTCGTCCGAGGCGCGACCCGTCGCTTGCCCGGAGGACCCATCGCTCAAAGAGGCAAGCCCTTGACCCCTGCCCCCATGCACCCGGCGCTCATCGTCTTCGATCTCGACGGTACTCTTCTCGATACCCATGCAGACCTGGTCGAAAGCCTGAACCATACGATCGCAGCCCTTGGCCTCGAACCGGTCAGCTATGACGATCTCACCCATCTCGTCGGCCAGGGCGCGCGCGTGATGATCGAGCGTGCCTGCCGGTTGCGCGGCCATTCGCTCGAAAGCGCCGCCGTCCCGCAGCTGCTCGAACGCTTCGTCGCCCATTATGCCGGCAACATGCCCGGCCACACCGCACCCTATCCCGGTCTGGTCGCCGCGATGGACCGGCTGAAAGCCGACGGCTACCGCCTCGCCGTCTGCACCAACAAGTTGGAAAGCCTGGCGTTCGGCCTGCTCGACAAGCTCGACCTTGTCAGCTACTTTGACGCCATCACCGGTGGCGATACTTTCGAATATCGCAAACCCGACGCCCGCCATCTCACCGGCACCATCGACCGCGCCGGCGGCGACATCGCCCGCACAGTGATGATCGGCGACAGCATCAACGACATCGCCGTGGCGAAGAACGCTGCCGTGCCTTCGATCGCCGTGCCTTTCGGTTATTCGGATGTGCCGGTTTCAAGCCTCGATCCGGATGTGATCATCACGCATTACGATGAGCTGACGCCGGAGCTGGTGGAGCGGTTATTGCGGGAGCATGCGCAGAAGGTCGCGGTGTAAGACTAATAAATCTGGCTGAAGCGATTACGGATGAGGGGGCCACGCGGCACAGCCCTTTCCAAAAGACCGCCCCAAAACAAAACGGGCGGCCCGGAGACCGCCCATTCGATAACCCAATAAAGCCTACGTCAGATTTGCGCGCCGCGCGCCTTCGTCGTCGCGTCGAAGGCCTTTTTGACATAGGCATCACGGCCGTACACGTCGTCAAAATATTCCACGACGCCGTCCTTGTTCGGCCAGGCGGTGAAGTAGGACACGTAGACCGGGATCTTCTGCGGCACCTTCACCGCATGATTCTGCCCGTTGGCGATCTGCTTGGCAACGTCGTCGACCGTCGTGCCGAGCACGGCGGCAGCCATTGCGCGCGGATTGGAAAGGCGCACACAGCCGTGGCTGAGAGCCCGCATGTCGCGCTTGAAGAAGCTCTTCGACGGCGTGTCGTGCATGTAGATCGCATGGCTGTTCGGGAACAGGATCTTGAGTTCACCGAGGGCATTGTCGCTGCTTGGCGGCTGGCGGACCGAAACATTGTCGGTCGAGCCGTACCAGTCGACGCTGGACGAGGCGACAGCGTGGCCGTTCACTTCGACCTCGTAGCCGAGCTGATCGAGATAGTTTGGATCCGAGCGCAGCTTCGGCAGCATCTCGTTGATAATGATCGACTGCGGCACGCCCCAGAACGGGTTGAACTCCACCGTCTCGATCTCGTCGTTGAAGAAATAGGTCTGATTGTTCTTGCCGCCGACGACGACACGCATCGACAGCTGTTCCTTGCCGTCATCGTGATAGTAGGCCATGTAGGCCGGCTGATTGATCATGACGTAACGCGAACCGAGATCTTCCGGCAGCCAGCGCGCCTGTTCCATGGCAACTTCGAGCTTGTCGATCTTGGAGGCATTTGTGTCGCCGCCGGTCATGGCGCGCACCGTCGCCTGACCGATAACGCCGTCGGCCTTCAGCCCGCGCTCCTTCTGGAAATCCTCGACCAGCGCGACGATCTCAGGCGAATAGTCGCTGCCGCCGGCGTAAGCTGCAAAGGTCGCGGCGTGATCGGTCCTCAGCGTCTCGGAACCGTGCTTCTGGACGGCCTTGACGATGTTGGCGATCTCGGGCGAGCTGTCGCCGGGCCTCAGCAGGCCGCTGAGCGAGACGACGATCTGCTCCTCATTGCCGCCATCGGCGGCGCGAAGCTTGGCTAGCTCCGCCTTCAGCGCCTCGAACTGCGGACTATCCGGCGAGCGGCTGGCGATATAAGCGCCGGTATCGTGGCTCAAGCGGGCAAGCTTCAGGACCGGCGCCAGATTGACGACCTTGCGCTGGAAATCGTGATAGCCGGAAATCTTGTTCGGATCGATGCGGCCGCGAACCGTGTCCTGCACGAAGGCAAGCACCTTGGCCGAGAGTTCGAGTTCGAACTGGGTCAGCGCCCGGTCGCGGGCGGCGGGATCGGGATTGGCCGGATCGATAGCAGGTGTCTGGATGGCGTAATCGGCGGGATCAAGGCCGACGGAGGCCGCATCGGCAAGTGCCGCCATCGCCGATTTGGCGCGCTCGTTGATCCCATTGCCTTCGACCCAGACGAGCGGGTTTCGGCTGTCACCGTAGTAGGCCTCGAGCGCCTTGCCGACGTCGGCATTGGCGCGCACCTTGGCCTGCGCCAGGAAACGGCGCTGCACGGCCGGTTCGGCGCCGGCCTCGCCGCTCGGCGAAACCTCGGCGACCGCGCCGGTGACGACGGGATCGGCAAACTTGCCGGTGTCGACGAACTGCAGCGTTTCGGTTTTATAGGTGTAATAACGCGGACCGCTGACCTTCGGCAGCGGCGCTTCCGGATCAAGCCCGCCGAGCGAGCCTCCGGCGGCACCACGCGGCACCGGTCGGCCCGGCGCCTGATCCATGAAGATGGTGCTCTGGCTCCGCTGCCTGTCGCCACGCAGCATATCCATCAGCGTATAGGCATGCGCGGGAGCGGCCATCACTGCCAAGCCGCTGGAAACTGCCAATGCGGATACCGCGCTTTTCAAAAAGAACGTCATATATATTCCAGTCCCGATGTCATGCTGTTCTCAGCTCAAATCCCGCGAAACTCAGGCAGCGTAGGGGCTCATTGATCAGAAACCGGCCTTCGCCGCCAGCGCCGGCGGACTCAATTCTCTGTGACGGAAATGCTGCACGGCGCCGCGCAACAGTTCACACAAAATTATGAAATTATTAGTTAATTTTTTACCGAATTTTTGCCGCCAGACCAGTGCGGCAAACACCGGCCTATGCATAAAATTTTCGAAGTGGCCGAAAAAGCACGGCCGCCAGTCAGCATAAACCTGACTGGCATTTTCAATATTTCTCATGACATCCGGTTTTCTTGGCCTGGTTTCCAACCTATAAAACCTCATCTTTCGAAGATGCCCGAAACAGCACAGGAAGGCAGGCCCCAATGACCGCAACCCGTACCGAAACCGATACTTTTGGCCCCATCAATGTCGCCGCCGACCGATATTGGGGGGCACAGGCCGAGCGTTCGCTCGGCAATTTCAAGATCGGCTGGGAAAAGCAGCCGCTCTCGATCGTGCGCGCACTCGGCATCGTCAAGCAGGCGGCCGCCCGTGCCAATATGTCGCTCGGCCAGCTCGACCCAGCCCTCGGCGAGGCGATCGTCAATGCCGCCCAGGAGGTGATCGACGGCAAGCTCGACGACCATTTTCCGCTGGTCGTCTGGCAGACCGGATCCGGCACGCAGTCCAACATGAACGCCAACGAAGTGATCTCCAATCGTGCCATAGAAATGCTGGGCGGCGTCATGGGTTCCAAGAAGCCGGTGCACCCGAACGATCACGTCAACATGAGCCAGTCGTCCAATGACACCTACCCGACGGCGATGCACATCGCCTGCGCCGAACGGATCGCCCATCATCTGCTCCCGTCCCTGAAGCACCTGCATGCCGCCCTCGACATGAAGGTCACCGAATTCAGCCACATCATCAAGATCGGCCGGACCCATACCCAGGATGCGACGCCGCTGACCCTCGGCCAGGAATTTTCGGGCTATGCCGCCCAGGTCGGCTCCGCCATCAGGCGCATCGAGATGACCCTGCCCGGCCTTTGCGAACTCGCCCAGGGCGGTACCGCCGTCGGCACTGGCCTCAATGCGCCGGTGGGCTTTGCCGAGAAGGTGGCCGAAGAGATCGCCGCCATCACCGGCATGCCCTTCGTCACCGCGCCGAACAAGTTCGAGGCGCTTGCCTCGCATGACAGCATGGTCTTTTCCCATGGCGCCATCAACGCCGCAGCAGCTGCCCTCTTCAAGATCGCCAACGACATTCGCCTCCTCGGCTCCGGCCCGCGCGCCGGTCTCGGCGAACTGGCGCTTCCGGAAAACGAGCCCGGCTCGTCGATCATGCCCGGCAAGGTCAACCCGACGCAATGCGAGGCGCTGACCCAGGTCTGCATCCACATCTTCGGCAATCACGCCGCCCTGACGTTCGCCGACAGCCAGGGCCATTTCGAGCTCAACGTCTACAATCCGATGATGGCCTATAATTTCCTGCAGTCGGTACAGCTGCTTGCCGACGCCGCCGTCTCCTTCACCGACAACTGCGTCGTCGGCATCGAGGCGCGCGAGGACAATATCAAGGCCGGCCTCGAACGCTCGCTGATGCTGGTGACGGCACTTGCCCCGAAGATCGGCTATGACGCGGCCGCCAAGATCGCCAAGACTGCCCACAAGAACGGCACGACGCTGAAGCAAGAGGCCCTCGCCAGCGGCCTCGTATCAGCCGAGGATTATAACGCGATCGTCCGCCCGGAAACGATGATCGGCCCGAAATAAGCCGGTTTCCCATCCCGCCCGCGACAAGTGTCGGGTTGAGCCACAGGTTCGACCCACCCTTCCATTCCGACGCGGCCGCGACTTATTCAGCAGGCATGTATGAAGCGGCTTTTCTGCCTCTCTCCAACCGTTTGATAAACTGCGCAATCTTCTTTTCGACGCAGAAGTAAAAGACGAGTCCAACAGAAACGCAGAATATCGTCGTGACCACGAACAATGGAATTCGCAGGGCAAGCGGCGCAGTCCAGCGTTCCACCCCGGCAACATAGATGGCGAGCTTTGCCACACCGATCGCAATCATATGAGTGAGGTAGAGCGAGTAGGACGAATCCCCCAATATCTTCAACCATGTCAATTTCGGAAAAAGGCTTGCACGTTCGCCGACCAGGGCACCCAGGACGATAAGGACCGACGGAACGCCCCATACGAGAACCCGAACGAAACCGTGTGGCTTGTCAAGGAAGGAGGAAGCGGCGATGGACACGAGACCCACTACCATCAATGCCACCGCCAGCCTGGTCGACGCGACGTCGGCTCTCGACATAACGAATGCGATGACGACGCCGGCCAGAAACTCCAGCAACAGTGGCGATGCGTAAACGATAGAATATGGGGTCACTGGCGCGAACAGGCCGATTGCCACGCAAAGCGTCAGAAAACCCGTTATCGCCAGAAGACGCTGCGTTCTTCCTTTCAAAAACAGGACAAGGCAAAAGGCGGTATAAAAGAACATCTCATAATTCAGCGTCCAACCTGGAACGAGAACCGGCTGAACGACACCAGTGCCGTCTGCATAGGGGACAAACAGCAGTGACCGGATGATATCGGCTGCGTTAAAGACGGCATTGTCGTAATTTTTGGGCGAAACGGTAGCTGCAATCACAAATAGCAGAGTGCAGATCCAATAGATGGGCAGAACCCGCTGAATGCGGTTTCGGATGAACTGTAGCGGTGCGGTCGGTCTCGCGTCCGAAATAGTCCACATGATGAAGCCACTGATGATGAAAAACAGGTCTACGCCAGCTGCCAGCGGAACAAAATTCCAACCAAAAATGAACGCAACATGAAAGATCGTAACCGCAATAGCCGCAACAGCACGGAGGTATTGTATAGAGTAAACCATGAGCTCCTCGCTTTGTGCGTCGCAACATGACACGAGAGAGTTGTACATTCAATCAAAGTTTCGAAAACTTAAATAGCGCGCTATCAACCGGACGGGCGTTTTTGCCGAGGCTTCGGCCTCGCTAATTCGAAAGAAAAGGCGATAGCGCGGGCACGATATGAGCGACTGACGAGCCTCATACCAGCAGCGAAAAATTGTCCATCACGACAGAATTCCCCATGAAATCGAAACGGATTTCTTCGATGTCTTCGATATTGAGCTCGAGATTGGGACCGGTGACCTCAAGCTCCTGCTGATAGACAATCTGGCCGTCGTTCAGGGCGGTGAGCGTCAGGTGAAAGGGCGATGCAGACAGTTCGTCGATCGAGACGCTCTGAAAGGTGAACTCCCCGCCATCGAGCATTTTCAGGGTTACGGGCGCAGAACCGGGGGCTAGTACGGTATCGCTGAAACCGTCCTCGGTAATGGCGTCGACACCAGGAATGGTATCATAGACGATGCCGTTCAGAAGCGTCACGTCGTGGCTGCCATTCACGGAGAGCGCAAAGCCCCGGTAATTGGGAAGGGAGAAATTATCTGCCCTCGATAAGACGCCCATATCGTCGAAATCCAGGACCTCATGGTATTTGTCCTCTTCGTTGACGCCGTCGATCGCCTGAGTCAAAATGCCGACATCCGTCCCCCCGGCGCCATCCGAGATCTTGTAGCGGATCTCTTCAATCAGCTGTTCGTGCGCCCGCAGGTTCTTCATCACGTCGAGCGTGTAATCCAGCTCGTAGGTAAAATGACCATCGGGCCGCACGGTGAAAGTCCCGTATTTCCCCTGTATGATCGTCTCCTGCGTCGATCCCTGTTTCGCATCGACGCGGACACCGTCGAAAAAGCGAAGATAGAGAGGCGCGCCCTCAGGATCGCTGTCGTTATCGAGCAGGTTCCCTCTGATCGGATCATGTTCGAAAGAAATGAAGAGGTCGTCGTTAGCAGTTGGCTTTGCGTTCGTCATCGGAAGCTCCTGCAAGTTAACGCGACCGGGAATATGGACTGGCTCCGAACCGAAGGCAACTGAAGTGGTCTTGTGTCGACGCGGTCGCCGCCTCGCCTCGTCCACTTCGCTTGGCGCACCCGCCGAACTCTCGCGGCATCCTGATTGCTTTTGCCCGACAGGAGATTTAGACCGGTTCCAATTTAGCGACGCGCCCACCAGAAAGGTCACTTCGATGGCTGACGATCTTTTTCCGCTCGGCAAGGATGCCACCCCCTATCGCAAGATCAGCAGCGATTACGTCTCGGTCGATAGCTTCAAGGGTCAGGAAATCCTGACCGTCGAGCCGGAAGGCATCCGCATGCTTGCCGAAACCGCCTTTGCCGATATCAACCATCTGCTCCGGCCCGGCCATCTGAAGCAGCTCGCCTCGATCCTTGATGATCCAGAGTCGACCGATAACGACCGCTTCGTCGCCTACGACCTGTTGAAGAATGCCAATATCGCCGCCGGCGGCGTGTTGCCGATGTGCCAGGATACCGGCACGGCGATCATCATGGGCAAGAAGGGCCGCAGGGTTTGGACCGAGGGCGGGGATTCCGCCGCACTCGCCCGCGGCGTCATGGATGCCTATGAGAAGAAGAACCTGCGTTATTCGCAGCTCGCGCCGGTGAAGATGTTCGAGGAGAAGAACACTAGGAACAACCTGCCGGCGCAGATCGATATTTACGAGGAAGGTACCGACGCCTACGAATTCCTCTTTGTCGCCAAGGGCGGCGGCTCGGCCAACAAAACCTTCCTCTATCAGGGCACGCCCTCGCTCCTGACGCATGACAGGATGATCGACTTCCTCAAGGAGAAGATTCTGACGTTGGGGACGGCGGCCTGTCCGCCCTATCATCTGGCGATCGTCATCGGCGGCACCTCGGCCGAGATGAACCTGAAAACGGTCAAGCTCGCCTCGACGCGCTATCTCGACGAGCTGCCGACCGAAGGTTCGGAAAGCGGCCATGCCTTCCGCGACCTCGAGATGGAAAAGGAAATCCACAAGCTGACACAGCAGATGGGCGTCGGCGCCCAGTTCGGCGGCAAGTATTTCTGTCATGACGTGCGTGTCATCCGCCTGCCCCGCCACGGCGCCTCGCTGCCGATCGGCCTTGGCGTCTCCTGTTCCGCCGACCGCCAGGCAAAGGGCAAGATCACCCGCGACGGCATCTTCATCGAGCAGCTCGAAACCGACCCGTCGAAATACATGCCCGAGATCGACGAGGCGAAACTCTCGGAATCGACCGTTCATATCGACCTCAACCGGCCGATGGCCGAGGTGCTTGCCGAGCTGTCGCGGCATCCGGTCAAGACGCGCCTGTCCTTGACCGGGACGATCATCGTCGCCCGCGACCTCGCCCACGCCAAAATCCGCGAACGGCTGGAAAAGGGCGAAGGCATGCCTGATTACCTGAAAAACCACCCGGTCTACTACGCCGGCCCGGCAAAGACGCCGGCCGGCTACGCCTCCGGCTCCTTCGGCCCGACGACGGCCGGCCGCATGGATAGCTACGTCGACCAGTTCCAGTCCTTCGGCGGCTCGATGGTGATGCTCGCCAAGGGCAACCGCTCGCGCGCCGTACGCGAGGCCTGCAAGAAGCATGGGGGTTTCTACCTCGGCTCGATCGGCGGCCCCGCCGCCCGCCTCGCGCAGGACTGCATCCGCAAGGTCGAAGTATTCGAATATCCCGAACTCGGCATGGAAGCGGTCTGGAAGATCGAGGTCGAAGACTTCCCCGCCTTCGTCGTCATCGACGACAAGGGCAATGATTTCTTCCAGGAATTGAACTTGGGGTAATTGCGGCGCCAATCGGTTGGCGAGCAGCAGAGCCAAGAGTGTGTTGAACGTCAGCGAGAGGCATGGAACAACCGGAATCGTCTGCGGTATCTGCCTCTCACACCGCGTCTACCGGGTCGACGCCTTGTCCAAGACACTGATATCCTGCGCCATCACGGCCATGGGCGGGAACGCGCAACATCTGCGTCATCCACCCTGGCCAGGATCTCCGTACGGAATACTCCGGCGAAGGTACCGGCATGCTCCAGCAGCACGGCACTGGCGGCGATGGCAGTTAAGCCGAGGATGGCGACAGAGATGGGACGAGACCTTTTCATGTTCTCATCTCTTGGTCTGCAGGTGTCGACAAGATGAATACGATCCGTGAAGCAGAGAATAACTGTAAGTTTTCGAAAAACCGTACTCGCCAAGCGGGTACGGATTGTCCCGACGAAGATACGTTTTCTGATGCAGAATCATAGGCCTACTCGAGGCGCCGCCTCACTTCGTAGTTCTCATATGTAATCTTTGGTATATGTCGCTTTAATCTTTTCCCAAGAAATTTAAGCTACCAAATAGAATATTGCCTTCGAATACATGAGGAGTTCGCCGGATGAATACGGCTGTCGCGCCCAAGGTGCAGGTCCCCGACGTAGCGGGTCAGATCACCTATGCCATGCGCTCGATGGGCGTTGCCCCGATACCCCGCAATTACGAACTCTTCTACGAAGCCTATATCGGCTCCAATCCTGCCCTGACCCGAGAACTTGCGGCCCTCGGCACCCAGGCGACACAGGCCGAACTCGACGCGCTCGGCGCGCAATATTTCAACACGAGCCCAGGTCAGGTCTTCGATGACGCCCATACCCGCATATCAGGCGAACTCGACGGCTTGCTTCGGATTCTGCGGCAGGAGCAGAGTTCACTCGAAAGCTATACCAGGCTGCTCGGCGAAACCCATAAGCGGATCACCTCCAAGAGCAATGCCAGCGTCGAACTGATCGAAAACGCTATAGAACTTTTAAGCCGGGCGACGGGCGATACCATGGCGCATGGCGAACGCACCGTGGAGGACGTCGTCCAGCGTTCCCAGGAGATGGATCAGGTCCGCAAGGAACTCGACGAATATAAGCGCATCGCCAACACCGATTCGCTGACGCGCCTATCCAACCGCCGCGCCTTCGACGATCGCCTTGCTGCCGTTTTCGACAATCCCGGCATGCGGCCGGTGACGGCTCTGCTGCTTGCCGACATCGACAATTTCAAGAAGATCAACGACACCTACGGGCATCCCGTCGGTGACAAGATCCTCGCCACCGTCGCCTCCGTCATCCGCAGCAATGTCCGGCGCGACGTCTTCGTCGCCCGCGCCGGCGGTGAGGAATTCGCGCTGATCATCGAGGGCAACACGGCCGAGGAAGTGTCGGCGATCGCCGAACGCATACGCCGCACGCTGGAGACCACCCCGTTCAAAAACTCGCGCACACGGGTGAATTACGGCCCGATCACCGTGTCGATCGGCATCTGCATGGCCTCGAATGCCGAGGATGCCGGCGAGCTTTACAGCAAGACCGACATCGCCCTTTACGGCGCCAAGAATGCCGGGCGCAACTGCATCGTCCTCTATCAGGACGGGATGCAGAAAGATTTCAGCAAGAGCTGGCTGATCTACAAGGCCTGACGGCTTTCACCACATCGTCTTCGCCGCGCGACCGGGCCATTCCCGGTCGTAGGTTTCCTGGTCGAAATCGCCGACGGCGGCCTTCAGCATCTGCCCCGGCGTCGGCAGGCCTGCCGGATCAGCGAAATGCTCGGCATTCCAGAGTTCGGCCCGCATCACGGCGCGCGCGCATTGGAAATAGACCTCGTCGATCGAAATGACCACGACGGTACGCGGATGTTTGCCGTCCATCTCAAAGCCCCGGAGCAGCGTCTCGTCGTCGGAGACGACGCCGCGGCCATTGATGCGCATCGTCGTGTTCGAGCCGGGGATCAGGAACATCAGCGCAAGCCTGGGATCGCGGACGATATTGGAAAGCGAATCGACGCGGTTGTTGCCGCGCCAATCCGGCAGTTGCAGCGTCTCATCGTCGACGACACGCACCACGCCGCCGAGATCACCACGCGGCGAACAGTCGAGCCCTTCCGGCCCGACGGTCGCAAGCGCGGCAAAGGGCGAGATCTCGATCATCTCACGGTAAAGCGGCGTCAGCCGCTTGGTTACCTTGTCGACTGAGGCCTGCGATAGGCCTGCGCCATAGATCGTATTGAGTTCTTCGATGCTGCTGATGATTCTCATGAGGCGTCCCGCCGCGGCTTGATCTTCGCGCCGGACGCTACAATGCCGCGCGCCGTGCCGGAAGCTCAAAAATCGGAATGATTTCCGCATCTTTTTTGATGCTTTCGTCGGAAGCGCCGTCTTCGCCCCGACCACCTTCGAGAAATGCCGCAATTGCGCCAAGGACGGGAGCTGCGCCGACTATGCGCCGGTGCCCGAAGCCGTTCGCCCAGAACAGCCGCACATTCTCGCCGGCTGCGTCATAGCGCCTCGCATGGACCGGCGGCACCTCCTTGTCGTCCTCGGCATGGATGACGAGCACAGGCCGGCTGATCGCGCCCACCGTATTGCCGGCGTCGAACTCGTCAAGTCTCCGTCCGGTGACGCGATGGACCTCATTCTGCAGTGCCGCTTGCGCAGCGGGGCGAAGGCCGATCATCCGGCCGAAATCGACAAACAGCCAGCGCATCTCGCTCGGCGCGCCGATCAGCACCAGTCGCCCGCAGGCGACCGGCGCCGCGGCTGGCAGCAGGCCAGCCGCTGAAACCATCAGCGCCGCACCGCCGAAGGAATGGCCGATGACCGCATCGAAGACACCGAAACGCTCCTCGGCCGCGGCGATCGACCGGACGGCAAGTCCCATGTGCAGGAAATGCCCGCCGGCACGCCCGTGTCCGGGAAAATCGAGCGCCACCACCTCCGCACCGGTCGCCGAAAGCATCGATACCAGCTCGGCCATATATTCGGCGCTCGAGCCCCAACCATGCGTCACCAGGAAACGCTTGCGCTTCCCCCGCGCCCCGCCATTCAGCCGATAGGCATGCGCTTTCGCCCCGCCTGCAAGCTTGAGCGTAAAGCGTTCTGCGTCGGCGAGCCGGGCGGCGCCCGACGCGTGCGCCGCCTTCGCCCTTGCTCCCTTCGGCCGGGGCGACGGTGTGCGGCAGAACAGCCGGAACGCCGCTTTGCCGGCCAGACCAGGCGAAATTGCCTGCAGAGCCGAAATACCCAGGTGGGTGACCTCAAGCGCAAAATTTGCCATAGTGAGAATCCAAAAGACTGTTCAACACTGAACAATAAAGTACAACGATGAACAAAAATCAATCCCTTCCCTGGGATCATCCGCGTTTTCGCAGCTGGATCGCAGTGGCGCGCGCCTGCCAGCTGATGCAGCAGTCGCTGACCCGCCAGCTTGCCGATCTCGACATCAAGCCGCCTCACCTCGACATTCTCGTCAATCTCTACCGTTTCGAAGGCATCTCGCAGCAGGAGCTGGCCCGCAAGTTGCTGGTCGGCCGCTCCAATATGAGCATGCTCTTGCCGCAGATGGAAAAGCGGGGGCTGATCGAGCGACGCGGCGACACGCGTGACAAGCGCGTGCTGCGCCTTTACCTTACCACGGAAGGCCGCAGGCTAACCGAAGCGGCGATGGCGATCCAGACCGACCTCATCGAGCGCACGCTCTCCGACGAGCCGATCGAGCAGTGCATGGCGACCGCCACCTCGATGGAGCGGATCATCGGCGTGCTGCTACAGGATCTCAGGGAAGAGGACTGACATTCAATGTATCGTCGGCGCCGCCGCTGTGCCGGTCAGCGAACGGTATTCCCAGGCCGCGACAATGATCAGCACCAGCGTCGCCAGGATGCCCAACAGATAGATCTCGATGAACGGCGCCACAAAGGCGAGCAGGATCACAATCACGAGACCGGCCAGGTGCGACAGCGGCATTCGCCCGCTGGTCGCGCCCTTGAACCAGAGATTGCCGATCAGGAACAGGCCGGAACCGCCGAGCACCGCTGCGGCGATGCCGAGATCGCCCGTCTCATGCGGATGCGAGAACATGAACTCGACCGCGACCGCATGGACAATGATCCCGGCCAGGATCGGGATATGCCCATAGGTGAAGGCTTGCCGCGCCAAGGCTCCCGGCGTCGCCTCATGCTCGATACGGTGGGCGGCGCGCCCGTGGCCGAAGCGGAAATAGAGCCACCACATGGCGACCGTGCCGATGAAGCCGGTGACGAAGACGATGCTGGTCAGCCCCGAAACCGGCAGCTCCGAAAAGGTGCGGCCGGAAACGAGGATCGCCTCGCCGAGGCAGATGATAACGAAGAGCGCGCAGCGCTCGGCCATATGCGCGCCGGACACATCCCAGTCGCTCGGCCTCGACCGGCCGAGCCGAGGCACGGCAAAACCCGCGGCCGGCCCGATATATTCGATCGCAAGCGCGATCACCCAGGCGATCAGCCGAGCTTCATGCTCCAGCAATCCACCGGCAATCCAGAAGACGGCGGCTGCCACGAGCCAGGCGGTAATGCGGATGAAATTCAGCGTGTTGGCGCGGTCGACGCGCGTCATCGCATAAGTCGTAAAAAGCGAACGCCCGACCTGCATCGCTACATAGGCTCCGGCAAAAAGCAGCCCCTTGTCGCCGAAAGCTTCGGGAATGGAGGCTGACAGCACCAGCCCTAGCATCATCAGCACCACTAGCATGCCGCGCACCGGCATCTTGTCGGGATCGAGCCAGTTCGTCACCCAGGCGGTGAAGATCCACACCCACCAGACGGCAAAGGTCATCAGCGCCGCTTCGGCGGCACCGAGCGGCGTATAATGGGCGGCGAGCGCATGCGAAAGCTGCGAGATCGAAAAGACGAAGACCAGATCGAAGAACAGCTCGAGGAAGGTCACCTTGCTGCCGGCCGCACTCCCCTTAGCGCGCAGCCAGTTCTTTCCGTTCGCTTTCGCCATGTATCCCCCAATACCCATTGATTTCAGCGCGGCTTTTCCGCCGTGTCGCGGTTCATGCCCTTTTCCCTGAGCTCTTCCTCATAGACCGAAAACAGCTCCGCACCCCGTTCGCCGAGTTCGCGCAGATAGGTCCAGGTATAGATGCCGGTATCGTGCATGTCGTCGAAGCCGATCCTGACGGCATAATTGCCGGTCGGCGTCATCGAGATGATTGCCACGTTGCGTTTCCCCGGCACCGTCACCTTCTGGCCTGGCCCGTGGCCCTGCACCTCGGCCGATGGCGACAACACGCGCAAAAGCTCGGCCGACAGGTCGAAGCTGCGGCCGTCGTCGAAGGTTATTGCCAGCCGCTGCCGGTCTTTCGAAACACGAAGCTCGCTGGGCCAGGTATCGCTCATCTCTATCACCCTCTTTCCCCTGGAGAAGTAGGCGTTCGCCTTTTTCGTGGCAAGCGCAAATTAGCGTGTGCGAAATCCGTTTCCCTTGACGGCGCAATCACATATGCACAAATAGAAAGATATCGCTTGAAAACAGGCAGGCACACGGTCTGGCTCGTCAGATCCGGTTGCGGAGGAATAAGTGAATACGAGAATAGGAACGATAGGCGCCGCATCGCCGCTGGCTGCGGGCGCACACCCAATGATCGACCCTTTCGGCCGGGCAGTCACCTATCTCCGCGTCTCCGTCACTGACCGCTGCGATTTCCGCTGCACCTATTGCATGGCCGAGAACATGACCTTCCTGCCGAAGAAGGATCTGCTGACGCTCGAGGAACTCGATCGGCTCTGTTCCGCCTTCATCGCCAAGGGCGTGCGTAAGATTCGGCTGACCGGCGGCGAGCCTTTGGTGCGCAAGAACATCATGTATCTCGTGCGCCGGCTCGGCGAAAAGATCGGCTCCGGCCTCGATGAGCTGACGCTGACCACCAACGGCTCGCAGCTGTCGCGCCATGCCGAGGAGCTCTATGAATTCGGCGTGCGCCGCATCAATGTCTCGCTCGATACGCTCGACCCCGACAAATTCCGCAAGATCACCCGCTGGGGTGATTTTGCCAAGGTCATGGAGGGCATCGATGCGGCTCAGAAGGCCGGCATCAAGATCAAGCTCAACGCCGTGGCGCTCAAGGATTTCAACGACGCCGAGATACCCGATCTCCTGCGCTTCGCCCATGGCCGTGGCATGGACCTGACGGTGATCGAAACCATGCCGATGGGCGAGATCGACGAGGACCGCACCGACCAGTACCTGCCGCTCTCCGAGCTCCGCGCCGATCTCGAAGGTCAGTTCACGCTGACCGATATCGACTACCAGACCGGCGGCCCGGCCCGTTACGTCAGGGTCACAGAGACCGGCGGCCGCCTCGGCTTCATCACGCCGATGACTCATAACTTCTGCGAAAGCTGCAACCGTGTGCGCCTCACCTGCACCGGCACGCTCTATATGTGCCTCGGCCAGAACGACGCCGCCGATCTGCGCGCCGCACTGCGCGCCACCGAAGACGACGCCCTCCTCCACACCGCCATCGACGAGGCCATCACCCGCAAACCGAAAGGCCACGATTTTATCATCGACCGCACGCATAACCGCCCGGCGGTGGCGCGGCATATGAGTGTCACGGGTGGGTGATAAGCTGGCGGGTACGCCCACACCGCCCACCCTCATTCCTGTGCTCGTCACAGGAATCCAGCCACCGCGCGTCCGCGCGGTGAATGAGGCAATAGGACGGTTGAAGAAGTCTCTCGCGCCCAAGGACTTGGGCGCACTGGATTCCTGTGACAAGCACAGGAATGAGGGAGAATAGGTTGATGCCTGCGCCGGATTTTCTGCCGAGAGAGTGGCGTCAGCAGTGGCAGCCCTCGTCCTTCGAGGCCCCTCCGGGCACCACAGGATGAGGTCGGAAAGAGGACATCGCCTGGCGCACCGGACGTCAGCACAAACCCCTCACCCGGGCTTGCGCGCACAAATCGCAAACCGCTCCTGCACCATGCGCTCCAACCCACGCAAAAACGGCATCTTGCGCGCCTGTGCCCAGTGAATATCCCCGAGCTTGCGGTCGACGACGACGTCCACAAAGCCGGCCTTGCGCAGAAGATCGACGACCGCTTCGGCCGGCATCTCGTGCGAAAAATGCACGCGCGAGCGGATCTTCTGGTGCCGCGCCATCATCTCAGGCGACATATGGCTCGCCGCAGGCTTGCCTGATATCTTCGTCCAGAGCTTCTGCAGGCCCTTGACCCAGGTTTCCCGACCCATATTGCCGTCGAGGATCAGCACCTTGCCGCCCGGCTTCAACACCGCGAACCATTCCTTGAAAGCCGAAGCCGGATCGACCAGCGTCCAGACGAGATGCCGGTTGGTGATGACATCGTAGCTGTCGCGCGGCTCCATGGTGTTTTCGGCGTCGCCGGAAACGAAACGAATATCGGTGCCGCGCTTGTTCGCCTTGGCGCGCGCCTGCGCCAGCATCGCGTCCGACCAGTCGAGCCCGGTGACCTTGAAACCGACATCGTTCATCAGATGTGAGATCACGGCCGTACCGCAGGCAAGATCGAGCGCCGCGCGTCCCTGCCCCTCGCCGAGATGCTTTCGGATCAGCCGCTGCCAGCCCTTCCGCTCGCCTTCCGAAAAGATTTCATGGCCGACGCTCTGGTCGAAGGTCGCCGCCCTTTCCGACCAGAAATCGCGGATTTCATCGCGGATCGAATAATTTGTATTCATCGAATTCATCTCAAGTGCCCCGGCATCGGATTAGTTTGGAAACGCTCTAAAACATATAACTTGATTCATAAAGTCATATTTCCTATGCCTGCGGACATTATTCAGACGTCAGGGGAATTTCCAGATGAATTTCGTGAAAATGCTCGCAGTTTCCGCCGCTGCGATTGCCGGCTTGATGCCGCTTTCGGCCTGGGCGCAGTCCTTCACCATCAAGGATGTGGCAGGCCGTGAAGTCAGCTTCGAAAAGCCGGTCGAGCGTGTGATCCTTGGGGAAGGCCGCATGCTCTACGCCGTCGCGCCGATCGAAAAGGAAGATCCCTTCGCCAAGATCGTCGGCTGGCGTAACGACCTCTGGACCACAGACAAGGATGGCTTCAACGCCTATGTCGAGAAGTTTCCCAAGGGCAAGGACCTGCCCTTTCTCGGCAACCTGACCGACGGCACGCTGCAGACCGAAACGGTCGTCAAGCTTGATCCCGACGTGCTGCTGCTGCCGATCGGCAACAAGACCGCCGCCGACGAAGTCAAGCTCGAAGAGATGCTCGCCGGCATCGGCGTGAAGATCGTCTATATCGATTTCCGCGAGCACATTCTCGCCAACACCGAGCCGAGCCTGAAGATCCTCGGCAAGCTCTTCGGCCACGAGGATCGCGCGGACGCCGTCGCCGCCTACTGGAAGGAGCAGATGGCGCGCGTGACCGACAAGCTGAAGGCCGCCAATCCGCCGAAGCCGAAGGTCTTCATGTACCGCGCCGCAGGCCTGGTGGAGTGCTGCGGCACCTTCGGGCCTGATAATTTCGGGCTGATGGTCGATTGGGCCGGCGGCCACAATCTCGGCTCCGATTTCCTGCCGGGCTATACCGGCTCCATCAACGCCGAACAGGTCGTCGCCTCCAATCCTGAGGTCATCGTCGTCACCGGTTCCAACTGGAGCCAGACCAAGAATGCCAAGGATTATGTGAATGTCGGCCCGAGCGCTGCGTCTACCCTCGGCGACAGCCGCAAGGTGCTGAACACGCTGATGGAAAACCCTGCTTTCACCGGCTCCAAGGCAGTCGCCGGCGGCAATGTCCATGCGATCTGGCATCAGTTCTATACCAGCCCCTACCAGTTCGTCGCCGTCCAGCAGCTCGCCAAATGGTTCCATCCGAACCTCTTCGCCGATCTCGAGCCGGACGCCACCTTCAAGGAGTTCCACGAGAAATTCCTGCCGGTCGCCTATCGGCCGGGTTATTGGGTCGACGCCAAGGCGAGCCAGTAGTCCGAAATGGCCGAGATCGCCGCCATATCGGTTGAAGCAGAAGCCGGGAGGGAGCGCTACCGCGCCCTCACCCGGCGCAAGCTTTTGATCCTGGCCGCCATGACGGCAGCGCTTTGCCTGTCCTTCGCCGTCGATCTCGCCTGGGGGCCGGCCCGCTACAGCCTCGGCGAGGTCATCACCGCCCTCGTCGATCCCTCCTCCGTTTCCGATCAGGTGCGGGCCGTCGTCTGGAACATCCGCATGCCGGTCGCCGTCATGGCGATCGTCGTCGGCGCGTCACTCTCCGTTGCCGGAGCCCAGATGCAGACGATCCTCGCCAATCCGCTCGCCAGCCCCTTCACGCTCGGCATCTCGGCCGCAGCAAGCTTCGGTGCGGCGCTCGCAATCGTCACCAGCGTTCCGCTGCTGCCGGTCGCTGCCGGCCTGCTCGTGCCGGTCAATGCCTTCGTCATGGCGCTGATCGCCACGCTCTTCATCCATTTCGTCTCGCAGGCCCGCGGCGTATCAGTACAGACGGTCGTCCTCCTCGGCATCGCGCTAGTCTTCACCTTCAATGCATTGCTCGCCTTCCTGCAATATCTCGCCTCCGAACAGGCGCTGTCGGCCGTCGTCTTCTGGACGATGGGCAGCCTCACCAAGGCGACATGGCCGAAGATCTGGGTGACACTTGCCATCCTTCTGATCGCCCTGCCGCTCTTCGCCCGCAATGCCTGGGCGCTAACCGCGATCCGCCTCGGAGAGGACAAGGCCGCAAGCTTTGGCGTCAATGTCCGTCGCATTCGGCTGGAAACCATGCTTGTCGTTTCGCTGCTTGCCGCCGTGCCCGTCAGCTTCGTCGGCACCATCGGTTTCGTCGGCCTCGTTGGTCCCCATATCGCACGCATGATCCTGGGCGAGGATCAGCGCTTCTTCCTGCCGGGCTCGATCCTCTCCGGCGCGCTGCTGCTGTCGCTGACCTCGATCGTCTCGAAATCGATCATCCCCGGCGTCGTCTTCCCGATCGGCATCATCACCGCACTTGTCGGCGTGCCCTTCTTCTTCTCGCTCATCCTCTCGAACAGGAGCCGGTCATGGTAGCGCTTCAGTTACAGTCGGTCGGCGCCTATCACGGCCGCAAGCTCTTCGTCGAAGATGTCACGACGCCGGTGATGAAATCGGGCGAGATCGTCGCGGTCATCGGACCGAACGCCGCCGGCAAGTCGACGCTTTTCAAGCGCATCACCGGCCTGCTCAAGGGCCCGGGCGATGTCGTCGTCGAAGGCTCGAAGGCGAAAAACGCTATCAGCTACATGCCGCAGGATACCTCAGCCAATGCGGTGCTGACCGTCTACGAATCCATCCTGCTCGCCCGCAAACAAGGACAGTCTTGGGCCGTCGGCGACAGCGACCTGCGCTTCATCGACGAGATCATGGCAGCACTCGACATCACCGCGCTGGCCTTCCGCGATCTCGGCGCGCTGTCCGGCGGCCAGCGCCAGCTCGTCTCCATCGCCCAGGCGCTCGTCCGCGAACCCGAAATCATGCTGATGGACGAACCCACAAGCGCCCTCGACCTCCACCGCCAGATCGAGGTCCTCGATTTCATGCGCCGCCGGGCCCGCGCCAAAGGCATGCTCGTCCTCATCGCCATCCACGACCTCAACCAAGCGCTCCGCTTCGCCGACAAAGTCCTCGTCATCGCCAACGGCCGCATGCGCGCCTGCGGCGCCCCCAGGGATGTGCTCACCGCCGAAATGCTGCGGGAGATCTACCGGGTCGAAGCTAGGGTGGAGAAATGCTCGCTGGACCACGACCATGTCATCGTCGACGGGACGGCGCATTGAGGCTGGCACGGCCAACGCGAAAGACAGCGCATCCTGAAGCCCACATGCATGAGAGCCTCAGCCTGAAGTGCCAACACCCGAGAACGCGTCAGCCTAAGATGCCAACGCCCAAGAGAGCCTCATCCTGAGGCGCGTAGCCCGTAGGGCGAAGCCTCGAAGGACCAGGCGGGCGCTCCCACCCAGGCGCAACCATCTTGAGTAAGCACATAGGCACGCTGCGGCAGCATCCTTCGAGGCGAGCCTGCGGATCACACCTCAGGATGAGGACCCGTGGAGGATGCCGCTGCCCTTCAATCAATCAATCGCTGCGCGGTAAACTTGTCCGTAACCAGCATGTCGATGACCCCGACGCGGAGCGCACCTGCAATTGCGTCGGTCTTTTTGGCACCGCCGGCAAGGGCAATGACCCGGTCCACCCGCTCAAGATCCTCAAGTGGAAGCCCGATGACTCGGTCATCCAGGGGCGTCTTGACCGGCTTGCCGTTCTTATCGAAGAAGCGCAGCGAGATATCGCCGACGGCGCCCGCTTCCGCGAGATCAGAGAGTTCGCGCGAGGAAAAGATATTCCCTGATCGAGCGAGAAGTTCGGATGGTTCGACCGCTCCGATGCCGACGATCGCAAGCGTTATGCTGCCGAACAGGTCCATTGTCTCGCGGACGAACGGGTCGGCCTGCATCAGAAGTTTTGCTTCTCTTGATGTCGTCACGCCTTGCACCGGGAGCAATTTCGGCTCGGCGCCGGTCAGCCGGGCAAGCCGCGTGGTCAGCTGCGTCGCATGCGTCTGCACGGAAGGGTCACCCATGCCTCCAAGGGTCTGGACGACATACTTCGCCTGAGCGCTCTTCTGCGGATGAATGTTCTCGACCATCTTGAAGATGGTCTGGCTCCAACTCGAAACGCCGATGATCTCGCCGGGCGCAAGCGTCACCTCCAGGAGATGCGCCGCCGCCTCCCCGATACGAGCCATGATGGCTCCGTCCCGATCTTCCGTGCACTCCACGACGATTGCCTCCGGCAGATCGTATTTCTCGCGAAGCGCGCCCTCCAGCTCGCTATAGGTGCCGACGGGAGGGATCACGCTGGTTCGCACGATATCTTCAGCCTCGGCACGTTTGAGCATGCGCGATACCGTCGCCTGCGACAGGCGAAGGTGCTCTGCGATCTCCGCCTGTCGCCGCCCCTCGATGTGGTACATCTGGGCGACGCGTGAAATGAGGCGGAGTTCGTTGAGGCGAGTCATCACTGATCCCGGAGTGAATTTTTATTCACCTTTAACCTGTGTTTCGCGGGACGTCGAGCGGGCTAGCGCATCATTCCAAGTCGCCAGAAGGGCAGCTCGATCCACGGCTTGCGGCTCAATGGTTTGGGTGTTTCGCGGCAGCTCCGAGATGACATGCAGATCGCTCCATAAGCCGAGGGAGAGCCCCGCCAGATAAGCGGCGCCCAGGGCCGACGATTCGGGCGCTTCGCATTGAATCACGGGATGTTCGATGAGATTCGAGACACACTGCATCAGGAAGCGGTTCTGGCTCGGTCCGCCGTCCACATAGAGCGCGCCGAGCTCGCCGCCGCTCTGCGCCCGCATGGCTGCAATCACATCATGCACCTGGAAGGCGATGGAATCGGTTACCGACCGCGCCATTTGCGCACGTGATGTATTGAAGTTGATTTGGGAGAACAGAGCACGGGCGTCGGAATTCCAGTAAGGCGCACCGAGCCCCACGAACGCCGGCACGAAGCCAGGCGCGCCCGGCGCAGCACTCGCCGCAAGTTCGACAAGGGCAGCAACATCCGCCAGGCCGAGAATGTCAGCCATCCAGGGAAGGCTGGCGGCGCAAACGAGGATATTGCCCTCGAAAGCGAAAGTCGGCTTTCCCGCGATCCGCCATGCGACGGTGGTCGTGATGCCGTTGCGCGGGGCTATAAATTGCGGCAGCGTCGTCATGATAGAAGAGCCGGTTCCGAAAGTCACCTTGCCGTCGCCCGGCTTGAATGCTCCATGGCCGAAAAGGGCTGCGTGACTGTCTCCGATCGCGGCCATGACAGGCGTGCCGTCCGGCACCCCTGGCAATCCTTGCGTCCTGCCAAAATCGGCAGAGCTGTCGAGCACCTCGGGCAAGAGCGCGATATCGACGCCGAAGATCTCGCCAAGTTCCTCGCTCCATCTCTGTTCTCTGAGATCGAACAACTGGCTCCTGGCGGCATTCGAGGCGTCGCAGACATGCCGGCGCCCGCCCGTCAGGCAGTGGATGAGCCAACTGTCGACCGTTCCCAGCCGCACCGATCGCTCGGCTGGAATCCGATCGAGCAGCCATCTGAATTTCGAGCCCGGGAACATCGGATCCAGTGGCAGGCCCGTCAGCGCCTGCACACGGTCGAGGCGGCCTTCGGCGATGAGACGTTCGCAATCCTGCGCCGTTCGACGGCACTGCCAGCTGACCACCGGCCCAATCGCCTCTCCCGTTTTTGCGTCCCAGGCGGTGACGGACTCGCGCTGGTTGGAAATGGCAATGGCCTCGATGGTCGCGTCAAGGCCGGCCTTCAGGCAGGCGTCGATCGCTTCGCAGACCGAAGCGTAGAGCCGGTGTGGATCTTGTTCGACCCACCCCTCCCTCGGATAGGAGATTCCGACAGGAGACGAACCTCTGCCGATGATTTCCCCCGTCTCGGAAACGAGAACTGCCTTTGAATTGGTCGTGCCCTGGTCGATTGCCAGAATTGCCCGCATTCTATCCTCCACAGATCAGGCGGCGGCCGCGGCGCCAAAATGCGCCCCGACCGCTACACGCGATCCCCAGTTACTTGCGCTTGATCAGCGCCTGTGCAGCGTCGGCGATTGCGGACGGCGACATCCCATATTCGTCGAGCAGAAACTCTGCCGAACCGGTCGGGGCGTAGACGCCGGGAACGCCAAGACGCTTCATCGGAACTGGAGCATAATCGACCACCACTTCTGCCACGGCCGAGCCGAGCCCGCCAAAGATCGAATGCTCTTCGGCCGTAACGATCGCGCCGGTTTCCCTCGCCGCGGCGATGATGGCCTCCTCGTCGATCGGACGAACCGTTGCGAGGTTGAGCACTCTGGCATCGATACCGCGATCTGCAAGAATCTCGGCAGCCTTCACGATGCGATGGGTCAAGGTACCGTTGGCGATCAGGGTGACGTCGGAACCCTTGCGAAGGAGATTCGCCTTGCCGAGTTCGAACCTATGCCCCTCCGGAAGGAGGTCGGGCACACCGACGCGTGACAGACGCAGGAAGCAGGGTCCGATGTAGGTCGCCGCCCAGGCAACGGCGGCAGCGGTCTCGATCCGGTCGCAAGGCGCAATGACGGGAAGATTGGGCAGGACCCGCGTCCAGGCGAAGTCCTCGATCGAATGATGAGTCGGACCGAGTTCGCCATATGCCATTCCGGACGAAATGCCCACCAGCTTGACGTTGGCGTTCGAGTAGGAAATGTCGGCCTTGATCTGCTCCAGCGACCTCCCCGTGAGAAACGGAGCAGCGCCGCACACGAAGGGCAGCCGTCCGCCATTGGCGAGCCCTGCTCCGACGCCGACCATGTTCTGCTCCGCGATGCCGACATTGACGAGACGCTCCGGAAACCTCGACTTGAAGCCGCCGAGCTTGGAGGAACCGACGGAGTCGTTACAGACGGCAACGATCGTTTCGTTTTCAGCTGCCAGCCGCTCGAGCGTAGAGGCGAATGAGTCGCGGCAATCGTGGAGCTTGGGTGGGTTTACTGGCGCGTTCATTACAGTGCCTCCGACAATTCTGCCAATGCGATTTCGTATTGTTCCCTACTCGGCACCTTATGGTGCCACTCGACCCGGTCCTGCATGAAGGAGATTCCGTGGCCCTTGTTGGTATGGGCGACGATGCAGTGCGGTCCTGAACCCCGGTGTTCGAGAGCCGGAACGATCTCGCCCATACTGTTGCCGTCGATTTCGGTGACTTCCCAGCCGAAGGCTTCGAGCTTCGGACGAAGGGGCGCGAGATCGTTGGTTTCGGCCAGCGCAGCACCCTGCTGGAACCTGTTGTGATCGATGATCAAGGTCAAGTTATCGAGCTTGAACTGGGCCGCCGCCATGATCGCTTCCCAGTTGGAGCCCTCCTGCATCTCACCGTCGCCGGTGACGACATAGGTGTGATATCCAGCGCCCGAGAGTTTAGCGGCTTTCGCCATTCCGACTGCAACCGGAAGACCGTGGCCGAGCGGCCCTGTATTCGTTTCGACGCCGGGAACCTTGTTGCAGTTCGGATGCCCGTTCAGCCTCGAATGCGGCTGCAGGAAGGTGGAAATCTCCCCCTCCGGGATGAAGCCGCGTTTTGCGAGCGTCACATAGAGAGCGCAAGCCGTATGTCCCTTTGAAAGAACGAACCTGTCGCGGTCGGGATGTCTCGGCTGATCCGGCCAGACATTCAGCACACGAAAATAGAGCGCCGTCAAAATGTCGATGACCGACATCTCCCCGCCAATATGGCCGGCGCCCGCTTCAAAGACCGCCTGGAGATCGCGCAATCGGATCTCGCGGGCGATGCGCTCAAGTTCTGTCGTATCCATGGGTTCCTCTTCATGCATAAATATTCACTGTTCAATATTTTTGCATAACGCGCCGATTAGTCAAGCCTCTAAGCGAGAAGCTGGCAGCGCCATGCCGGAACAAATCCTGTTGACAGGGGAAAAGCAAGTTGTTAATGAATTTTCCAGCAACACTGAATAATTATTCTAGCTTGCACAAATATCGGATACAAGCCTAAGCATAGGGAGGAGCAATGGTGGCGCTCGATATCAATGAACAAAGGCTTTCGTCCGGCGCTTGGCTCGGCAAGCTCAAGGGAGCAACCGGTCCGCTCGTGGGATTGCTCGCGCTGTGCATCTTTCTGAGCTTCAGCACAGACACGTTTCTTTCGGTTCGAAACGGCCTCAATATCCTCGACCAGATCACCGTCCTCGGCATCATGGCGGTCGGAATGACGTTCGTCATCCTGATCGGCGGCATCGATCTCTCCGTCGGCTCCGCCCTCGCCCTGGCGATGATGGTCATGGGCTGGACCGCCAATGTCGCCGGCCTGCCGCTGCCCGTCGGGATCGCCTTCGCGCTGATCGCATCGGCTATTTCGGGCCTGATCGTCGGGCTATTGGTGACGCAGTTCAGGGTTCCAGCCTTCATCGCCACGCTGGCGATGATGTCGGCAGCCCGCGGCGTTGCAAACATGATCACCGACGGTCAGCAGATCGTCGGATTCCCCGACTGGTTCATGATGCTGGCAATCGATCGCCATTTCGGCGTGATGACTGCCACGGTCTTCCTCATGCTCGCGGTTGTTCTCGCGGCGTGGCTCTTCCTGCACTTCCGCTCCGAAGGCCGCATGCTCTATGCGGTGGGCGGCAACCCCGAAGTCGCACGCCTCGCCGGCATCAACGTTCCGCTGGTGACGATAGCTGTCTATGTCGTGAGCGCCGTGCTTGCGGGGCTTGCCGGCATCGTGCTCGCCGCCCGCCTGGATTCTGTCCAGCCGTCCAGTGGTCTTGGTTATGAGCTGGACACCATCGCTGCAGTCGTCATCGGCGGCACGTCGCTCTCCGGCGGCGCGGGCGGCATCGGGGGAACGCTGATCGGCGTCCTGATCATCGGCGTGCTTCGCAACGGTCTCAACCTTCTCAACGTCTCGCCCTTCCTGCAGCAGGTGATCATCGGGATCGTCATCGTGCTTGCGGTCGGCGCAGAGACCATTCGTCGGCGTCGCGCCTGACGCACATGGTCCGCCGCATTGGCGGACCCGGAATTCCGTCCCGGAAATTCGGGGCGGATCAATAACCCAAGGGGGAGGACATACCCTAGGGTCCATTAAACAACGGAGGAACTACAATGAAAATTGCGCGCACCATGCTCGCGTCCGCTGCACTGCTCGGTCTCATGCTCGGTCCCGTTCACGCAGCGGAACTGAAAAAGCTTGGCCTCGCCGTTGCCAACCTTCAGGCAAACTTCTTCAACCAGATCAAGCAATCGGTCGAGGCCGAAGCCAAGAAGCGCGGCATCGAGGTTATCACGGTCGATGCGAAGGGCGACGGGCCGACGCAGGTCAATCAGATCCAGGATCTTCTGACCCAAAAGATCGACGCGCTGATCTATATTCCGGCAGGTGCGGCAGCGGCGACGGTTCCGGTCAAGCTCGCGAAGAACGCCGGCATCCCCGTTGTCAACGTCGACCGCAACGCCGAAGGCGCGCCGGGCGATACATTCCTTGCCACGGATTCCGTCGCTTCTGCCAAGGCGGTGTGCGACTACATCCTGAAGGAAGCCGGCGGCAAGGGGAAGATGGTCATCATCCACGGCCAGAAGGGCACGACCCCGGAAGTCGATCGCTCCAAGGGCTGCGGTGAATCGCTCAAGGCCTATCCGGATGTGAAGGTCGTCGCCGAGCAATATTCGAACATCTGGAGCCAGGACGAAGGCTTCCAGATCATGCAGAACATGCTGCAGGCCAACCCCGACGTCTCGATCGTCTTCGCACAGGCCGACGGCCTCGCGCTTGGCGCCGCTCAGGCGATCAAGGTCGCAAATCCCTCGCAAAAGATCGTGGTCGGCGGCTTCGACGGCGATACCGCAGCTCTCGAAGCCCTCAGCAAGGGCGTCTTCAACGTGACGGCGACGCAGCAGACGCAGAAGATGGGCCGCGATGCAGTCGAAAACGCCGCCAAGCTTGTCGCCGGTGAAAAGGTGCCGCCGGTACAGCTCTTGGATGCCACGCTGACCACCAAGGAAAACGTCGCAGGCTTCATCGCCAACCATCCCTAAAGCATGTCGCGCAAAGTGTGCCGCGGTTTTGCGGCAACGACATGCGTAAAAACAAAGAGCTAAAGCGCGTCGCATGAATCAAGTTTGACGCGATGCGCTTTAGCGCATCGGCCCGAAAATCGGGAACGATTTTCGGAAAGCACGATGTGCAGATTCAAAGTGTTAGAGCGTCCTTTGTACGTCCGAAAGGACGCACGGCGCTCTAATGATGAAGTCGAGGTCTTGAGGAGGTGTGCCGTGACTGATCCCGTTCTTTCCCTGAGGGGCATATCCAAGTGGTATGGGCCGCTCCAGGTGCTGAAGAATGTCAGCCTGGACGTCTATCCCGGTGAAGTGGTCGCACTTCTCGGTGAAAACGGAGCGGGCAAGTCGACGCTGTCGGGCATCATTGCCGGCTCACGCACACCCTCCGAGGGATCGATGACGTGGCTGGGGCAGCCTTATGCCCCGGCCACCCCACGCGAAGCGATCGACAAGGGCGTTGTCCTGATCCATCAGGAACTGCAGCTTCTGCCGCAGCTGTCGATCGCCGAAAACGTCTTCATCGGACGCTGGCCGATGAAGAACGGCGTCGTCGATCGAGCTCAGATGGTCCGCCGGGCCCAGGACCAGCTCGCTCGCTTGAACCTTCATATACCTGCCACACGGATGGTCGCCGGCCTTTCCACGGCAAATCAACAGCTCATCGAGATCGCCAAGGCGCTCGCTCTCAATGCCAAGCTCCTGATCCTCGATGAACCGACAGCCGCCCTTGGCGGCGCCGAGACGGAAGCTCTGTTCGAACAGGTTCGCAAGCTTCGCTCGGAAGGTGTCGGCATCGTCTACATCTCGCACCGCATGGAAGAGATCAAGCAGATCACCGACCGGATCGTCGTTCTTCGCGACGGGGAGCGGGTGCAGGAATTCTCAGACAGTGCCACCCCGGTGCGAACGATCGTCGAGAGCATGGTCGGACGCCCGCTTGATCGCCTGTTCCCTGCCCTGCCGGTTCCAACCGACCGCCCGGTCCTTGAGGTGTCCGGGCTGAGCTCGCCTGAGAACTCTTTCCGTGACGTTACCTTCGAGGTTCGGGCAGGCGAAATTCTCGGCATCGCCGGACTGGTCGGCGCCGGCCGCACCGAACTGGTGCGGGCGATTTCGGGAGCAGACCCGATCAGTGCGGGTTCGATCAAGCTGGAAGGCGAGGAACTCAGGCTGCGGGACCCGGCCGACGCGATCGCCAAAGGCATCGTGATGGTTCCGGAAGACCGCAAGGAGCAGGGCCTGATCGTCGGGCACCGGATCAGCGAGAACATTGTCTACGCCAACCTCGACAAATTGGGCGGTGGCTGGATTACGCCGCGCATCAAGCGCTCGTTTGCGGAAAAGGCTGTTGCGAAGTTCGGCGTCAAGGGCCGCGCCGAGCAATTCGCCTCTGACCTTTCCGGCGGCAACCAGCAGAAGGTGGTGATCGCGAAGTGGCTGTTGCGTGATCCCAAGGTCGTCGTGCTCGACGAACCGACGCGAGGCATCGACGTCGGCGCCCGCGCGGGCATCTACGACATCATCGTCAATCTTGCCAAACAGGGTGTGGCCGTCATCGTCGTAAGCTCCGACCTCGAGGAAGTTCTCGGAATTTCCAATCGCATTCTCGTGCTTGCCCAGGGCAAGCAGGCAGGCATCCTCGATCGTGACCAGGCAAATGACGTCTCAGTCATGGAATTAGCGACCATCTAAACAGACAGAGAAAGGAAGAGCGGTGTCCGACATCACTCTGAACGCCCCGAAGCTTTTCGATCTCAGCGGCCAGGTTGCCATCGTCACCGGTGCCGGCAGCGGCATCGGGCAGCGCATTGCCATTGGACTTGCGCAATGCGGCGCTGATGTGGCGCTGCTCGACCGTCGAACCGACGACGGACTGGCCAAGACTGCTGAACATATTCGCGCCGCCGGCCGCCGTTCGATCGAGATCGCGGCCGATGTCACAAACAGATCCTCGCTTGCCGATGCCGTCGCACGAACCGAAGCGGAACTCGGCGCCCTGACTTTGGCCGTCAACGCTGCAGGCATCGCCAACGCGAACCCGGCGGAAGATATGGAGGAGGATCAATACCAGACGTTGATGGATATCAACCTGAAGGGCATATTCCTTTCCTGCCAGGCCGAGGCCCGCGCCATGCTGAAGAATGGACGCGGCTCCATCGTCAACATCGCCTCCATGTCGGGCGTCATCATCAACCGGGGCCTCAGCCAAGCGCATTACAACGCCTCCAAGGCCGGTGTCATCCATATGTCGAAGTCGATGGCGATGGAATGGGTCGGCCGCGGCATTCGCGTCAACACCATCTCGCCGGGATATACGGCAACGCCGATGAATACCCGTCCGGAGATGGTTCATCAGACCAAGCTCTTCGAAGAGCAGACGCCGATGCAGCGCATGGCTGATGTCGACGAGATGGTCGGTCCGGCCGTGTTCCTGCTGTCGAACGCAGCAAGTTTCGTGACGGGCGTCGATCTTCTCGTCGATGGCGGTTTCTGCTGCTGGTGATGCGGATGTGAAAGCTTGCTGCCGGCAACCGGCACCTGAAACGATCTCGCTTCCTCCCTGGCTGAGATCGAGGCGCTGAAGGGAGCAACGGGCAAGACGGCGCGATATCGTCGTCCGCCCGCCCTTCCCGCCGATAAACGAGCTGAGGCCACGGCGCCGCCATTGGCGTTCAAGAACGCGCGCATCCGTGGAACGGATTGCCATCGCCGAGGGATATTTGAAAGGAAAGAGGATGAAACGCTTCGAAAACAAGACTGTCGTTATCACAGGGGCCAGCCGCGGCATCGGCGCGGCCATCGCCAAGCGCTTTGCGCGCGAAGGCGCCAATCTCGTCGTCTCGGCGAACGAGGATCTGGTCCACGGCGTTGCCGAAGCGATAAGGGCCGAAGGCGGCAAGGCGATCTCCTTCATCGGCGATGTCACCGACAAGGCGAGCGTCCAGGCGCTCTACGATGCCGCCGAGGGTGAGTTCGGCGCGGTTGACGTCTCGATCCAGAATGCCGGCGTCATCACCATCGCCCGCATCGAGAACATGACCGAAAACGAGTGGGACAAGGTCATGGCCGTCAACACCAAGGGCGTCTTCCTCTGCGCCCAGGAGGCCATTGCCAGAATGCGCAAGCACAAGCGCGGCGGCCGCATCATCAACACCGCCTCCGGCCAGGCCCGCGACGGCTTCATCTACACGCCGCACTACGCCGCCTCGAAAATGGGCGTCGTCGGCATCACCCAGAGCCTGGCCAAGGAAGTCGCGACCGACAACATCACCGTCAACGCCTTCTGCCCCGGCATCATCGAAACCGACATGTGGGCTTATAACGACCAAGCCTGGGGCAAGCTCCTCGGCAACTACGCCCCCGGCGAACTGATGAAGGAATGGGTCGAAGGCATTCCGATGAAGCGGGCCGGAACCGGCGAAGATGTCGCCGGCCTGGTCACCTTCCTCGCCAGCGACGACGCCGCCTACATCACCGGCCAGACGATCAATGTCGACGGTGGGTTGATTATGTCCTGAGCCCAGGGACGGTGGCCGACCTCGTCCTTCGAGGCCCCATTCGGGGCACCTCAGGATGAGGTCGGCGAGAGGCCTGTAGCGCTTGTCGCACCAAAAGCCGCAGCCGCATGGCACCACAATCAGCCCTCATCCTGAGGCGTGCAGGCCGCGGGCCGGAGCCTCGAAGGACGAGGGCGGGTGGCTCGACCTGCAACAGGCCGATCCCGCCCTCGCCCACCCTACGTCCGGCTGATCGAAACCCCGCCATCGGCGAGCATCGCCGTGCCTGTCACGAAGCTCGCCATATCGGACGCCAGGAACAATGCGGCATTGGCGATCTCCTCAGGCTGGGCCATACGTTTCAGCGCATGCAGCCCCTCCACAAAAGCCAGGACTTCCGACGTCGCGTCGGGCGCATTGGTAATGCTGGCCGGCGTATCGGTGCCGCCGGGAAGCAGGGCGTTGACGCGGATGTTCTGCCGTCCGAGTTCGGCGGCGAGCACCTGCACGAAACCTATCAGCCCGGCCTTGCTCGCCGCATAGGCAGCCATGCCAGGCATGCCGGCAGTGTGGCCGACGAAGGTTGAGGTGAAGATCAATGATCCACCTTTTCCCATCGCCGCCGATTGGTGTTTGGCGCCGAGGAAGGCGGCGGTGAGGTTGGTCTCGAGCGTCTCGCGCCAGCCCTCCGGCGACAGCTCCGCCACTGGTCCCATCTCCCCGACGCCGCCGGCATTGTTGAACGCGATATCGAGCTTGCCGAAACGCGAAACCGCCGTATCGACGAGCCTTGCCTGCAACGCCTCGTCCTTGACATCGCCCGATATGGCGACGGCCTGCCCGCCCCCCGCCTCGATTTCGCCGACGACGGCATCGAGCGCCTCCTGTCGCCGTCCCGTGACCACGAGCTTCGCACCCTCTCGCGCAAAGAGTTTCGCCGCCGCGCGGCCGATGCCGGAGCTCGCGCCTGTGATGATTGCGACCTTGTCGTTCAGAAGTGTCATGTCCGTATCTCCTCAGTTGTCGAGGCATCCCAAATCTCAAACATCAGGCGATGCAGCCACCCGTTTCCCGCGCGCACAAACGAAAACCGCACGCAATCGATGTTCTCGGTCGGCGATCAACTCGATCGCCGATGGAGGACGGAAGCATCGATACGCATTGGAAGTATCGGATTCACACTGCAAACCTTCACTTGCGGCGGTTTTCAAACATTCACCTGCCGCAACGTCGGCACCATTGTGCGCTGCATCAACGATTTATCCGCGGTGTGGCATTCATTCGATTCCCTTGATGTATCTTCCCGACTAAGAAGGGGCGCACAGGTAATGGGAATCTCTTCATGCCGCGGTCACGCAATACTGAGGGCGCCATCTATATGAGCTTGGCGATGGCCGGCTTTTCCGCAAGCGACGCTCTCTCCAAATCGGTGATCGCCTCTATGAATGCCGGCGAGATCATGTTCCTGCGCGGCCTGTTCACCAGCGTGCTCGTCTATCTGATCGCCTGGAAAATGGGCGCGCTGCGCTCTTGGCGCATTGTGCTGCAGCCGATGATCATCTTCAGGATCATCTGCGAGATGCTGTCGGCGGTCACCTATATCACCGCGCTCGGCATGATGCCGATCGCCAATGCCTCGGCGATCCTGCAGTCGCTGCCGCTGGTCGTCACCTTCGGTGCCGCGCTGTTCTTCAACGAGCCGGTCGGCTGGCGGCGCTGGTTGGCGATCCTGGTCGGCCTCGTCGGGGTGATGATCATCATCCGTCCCGGCCCCGAAGGCTTCACTGTCGCCGCCCTCCTCTGCGTCAGCGCGGTGCTGACGACGGCCAGCCGCGATCTCGCCACCCGCTCGATCGATCCGGAGATTCCCTCGCTGATGATCACCGTCATCACCGCCATCTCCGCCTCCTTCTTCGGCGCTTTGCTCATCCCGATGCTCGGCGGCTGGCAACCGGTCAGCGCGACGTCGCTAGGGCATCTGCTGCTCGCCTCAGTGCTGGTGCTCGTCGGCTACCAGTCGGTCATTCTCGCCATGCGCACTGGCGAAATCTCCTTCGTCGCGCCCTTCCGCTATACCAGCCTGATCTTTTCCTCGCTGCTCGGCTTTTTCTTCTTCGCCGAAGTGCCCGACAGTTGGACGCTCCTGGGCGCTGCAATCGTCATCGCCTCCGGCCTCTATACGTTCTATCGTGAAGCCAAGCGCCGTGTGCCGCCGATCGCTCAGGAATCCGCGCCGCGCTCACCGGTTTGAGGCAGGATTGATGACGGAGTTCTCGCTCGACAGATCCGAAATAGCAGGCGTCGTGCTGGCCGGCGGCCGCTCACAGCGCATGGGCCGCGACAAGGCGAACGTCATGCTCGGAGCCGAAAGCCTGTTGCACCATGTCCTGAGCCGCCTCTCGCAACAGGTCGCCGCCGTCGCCGTCAATGCCGATGCCGCTGCAGAAGATGTGCCCGTCGTGCCCGACCGTCTTCCCGGCAAGGCCGGGCCATTGGCCGGCATTCACGCGGCCATGCTCTATGCCGCCGGCCTTCCCGGGATCACCCATGTCGTCACCGTCTCGGTGGATTGCCCGTTCTTCCCCGCCGACCTCGTCGCCCGGCTGGCAGCAGCGCTCGAACGCCCGTCGCAGATCGCCATCGCGGCCTCCGAAGGCCGCAGCCATCCCGTTTTCGGGCTCTGGCCGGTGACGCTCGCCGCCGATCTCGAAGCCTGGATCGCCAACGACGAGAAACGCCGCGTGCGCGACTTCCTGTTGCGGCATGACGTTACGGAAGTCGCGTTTCCGCTTCATCCGACCCGCGCCAGCCTTCTCGATCCCTTCTTCAACATCAACACGCCGGACGATCTTGTCGAGGCGCAACGCTGGCTGGAGGCCCTTCGCGCATGACCGCACCGAAAATCTTCGGCATCGCCGGCTGGAAGAACTCGGGCAAGACCGGCCTCGCCGTCCGGCTGGTGACCGAGTTTACGCGCCGCGGCTACAGGATCTCGACGATCAAGCATGCCCATCATGATTTCGATATCGACAAGGTCGGCGCCGACAGCTACCGCCACCGCCAGGCCGGCGCCCACGAGGTTACCATCGTTTCCGGCACGCGTTACGCGATCATGCATGAGCTACGCGGCGCGCCCGAACCCGAGTTCGAGGAAATCCTCGCCCGTCTCGCCCCCTGCGATCTCGTTCTGATCGAAGGCTATAAGCGCGAGCCGATCCCGAAGATCGAAGCCCGCCGCCTGGAAGCCGCAAACCGTACGCCGCTCGCGCCTGACGATCCTCACATCGCGGCGATTGCTGCCGATCATCCCGTCACCGATACGGCCCTGCCTGTCTTCAACCTCGACGACACCGCCGCTATTGCCGATTTCATCGCTGAGATTCTCGGTCTTGAGACCGGCGTTAGCTAGCTCGCTGATTTGAGGGGCATGTCCGTGTCTCTTGCCATCGCCTTGTGAATTTCCCTTGCGAGCTGATCCTGGTTGTACGGCTTTCCCAATCTTGGAAGGTCGACCTCGGCGCCGGCAGGAAGATCGGCATAACCCGTTGCCAGCACGATCGGCAGTGTCGGCCGAATGGTCCGCACCGCCTGGGCAAGCTGCGCGCCGGTCATGCCCGGCATCGAATAGTCAGTAATCATCACGTCGAAATGTCCGCCGGTCCTGATCAGCTCCAGCGCCTGCGAGCCGGAATTTGCTTCGACGACTTCATGGCCGAGATCTTCAAGCATCTCGACCGAACTCATGGCAATTAAGGTATCATCGTCGACTAGAAGGATTTTTAGCTTCGATGCGGTTTGCGGGAGAGGCAAATCGGTTTCAGCCGGCTGCTCAGGGCGCCGTTCGGTTGCGGGAAGCCATAATTCGGCAGTCGTTCCCACGCCGAGCTTGCTCGTCAGGCGCAGCGCGCCATTGAGCTGGACGGCAAGGCCGTGAATCATTGACAGCCCAAGGCCAGTGCCCTTTCCGAGCTCCTTGGTCGAGAAGAAGGGATCGACGGCCTTCTTCAGCGTCTCCGCGTCCATCCCGCTGCCGTTGTCGGTCACGCTGAGGACGAGATAGGTCCCCCCGTCGAGGTCGCCGGCGTCACCTACGACTTGTTCTTCGCGCAGCGAGATCGACAGCACGCCTCCATCCGGCATCGCATCGCGCGCATTGACGGCAAGGTTGAGCAGCGCCAGTTCGACCTGGTTGGCATCGACCAGTGCCGGCTGCAGCCCCGGCAGCAGCCGGGTTTCGATGCTGACTGACGATCCCACCGAGCGACGCAAGAGGTCGTTCATTCCGGATACCAGTTCGGCCAGATCGACCGGCTTTACCTGAAGATCCTGCCGTCTGGCGAAAGCCAGCAGACGCTGTGTTAGGGCCGCCCCGCGGCGAGCGCCCTGAACGGCGCCTTCGACCAGCCGCGACGCTTTCCGATCTCCCGTTACATGCTTACCGAGCAGTTCGAGATTGCCGAGAACGACCATCAGCAAATTGTTGAAATCATGCGCGACGCCGCCGGTCAGTTGGCCGATCGCTTCCATTTTCTGCGAATGGCGAAGCTGCTCCTGGGCCTGTTCTCTCTGAGCTACCTCCTCGAGCAAGCTCCGATGGGCAGCATGCACCTCGCCGGTCCGTTCCCTCACCCGCTCTTCGAGGCTCTCATTCAGTCGTCTGAGGTTCTCCTCGGTGGTCTTGCGGGCCGTGGCATCGGAGGAAACGCCGACGAGCTTCTTCGCCGAGCCATATCTGTCGGCATAAAGCTGCGCATGCACCTCCACCCAATGCAGCGATCCATCCGGCCAGATCGTTCTGTGTTCGACCGAATAATCGCGTCCTGTTTCGATCGTCCAATCTAGGTTTGTCTGAACGAGCTCTCGATCATCGCGATGGATGCTCGCAATCAAATCGGGATAAGTGAATTCCTCGTTCGGACCTCGGCCGAAGATCGCCTTGCAGGTATCGGAGGCCGATAATCTCATTGAGAATAGTTCGAGTTCCCATGCACCGAGGCGGCCGGCAGCAAGCGCGCCCTGCAGCCGCCGCTCTCCCTCGCTGAGAGCCTCAAGATGGGCGCGCGCCTGGTACTGTCGCAGCCGTCCCCTCAACGCCGTCCTGGCAATACTGATGAATGATGTGGCGTGAAAAGGTCTCTCCAGGAAGGTAACATTGGCAAGGACCTCGGAAAGCCTGGCAGCAGCTGGATTTCGCTCCGGCCCGCCGCCCCGCGTGGTGAGCACGATGAACGGCAGATCAGACCAGCTCGGCTGAGACGAAATCCAGGCAGCGATCGGCTTCAGATCACTTGAGCGAACAGCCTCCTCCGTCAGGATGCCGAAGGCGACATCGTCATCAAGCAATGCCGCGAACATCGGAAGGTCCTGAGCAGTAACCGCTGTTGCGCCGGCTTCGTTCACCAGGGATGCCGCCACCAGAGCATCGCGTCCGGTCGGTGCGTAGATCAGCGCCTTTGGTTGACCGGAATTAGGAATTGCCGCCAACCCCGCTATCGCGCGACATAAGCGACGCGGTGTCTGAAACAAATTCCGGAACGCCGCGCAGCACTCCCTGAAATCCGACAAGCGGTCCTCCGAATGTCAGGCCCGCCGCGCCGATGCGATATTCCCGGATTGTATCCTCGTGGAATCCGGTCCTCTTCTTGATCACCGATACTGCGCGTCGTACCCTTCCCGCCGCCTCGAAATAGCGCAGCAGAATGACGGTATCGGCAAGATAGGTGACGTCGACCGGCGCCTTCATGTCACCGACCAACCCGTGTTGGGCGACGGTGAGGAAGGTGTTTGCGCCTTGTCTGTTCAAATATTGCAGTAGCTCATGCATGTGGAGGATCAACGAATTCTCATCCGGCATCGAAGCCTGATATCCGTTGATGCTGTCGATGATGACGGTTTTGGCGCCTGACTTGTCGACGCAGTCCCGCACACGATGCGCAAATTCGCCGGGTGACAATTCGGCGGCATCCACTTGCTCGATATGAACAAGGCCAGCGTCCCTCATCGCTTCCAGATCGATTCCAAGCAGCTTCAGCCGCCCGAAAAGCAAGCCAAGCTCTTCATCGAAAATGAAGGCCGCCGCCTTCTCTCCCCGCCCGATCGCTGCGGCAAGGAATTGAAACGAAAAAGTGCTTTTCCCGGTCCCGGCCGGCCCAAGAATGAGCGTACTGGAGCCCCTCTCGAGTCCGCCGCCCAACAGAAGGTCCAGTTCCGCAATATCGCTCGAAACATCGTCACGGGCGTAACTCGTCCTGTGCTCTGATGCAATGAGGCGGGGGAATACGACGACGCCGCCGGTTTGAATGGTGAAATCGTGATAACCACCGCGGAAGGCTTGGCCGCGATATTTTATGACCCTCAGGCGTCGCCGTTCGGAGCCGTAGCCGGGCGCCAGTTCCTCGAGATGGATGACCCCATGTACGACGCTGTGAACCGTCTTGTCGAGGACGTCTGACGTCAGGTCGTCGAGCAGAAGCACGGTCGCCCCCTGCCGGGCGAAGTAATGTTTGAGCGCAAGGATCTGCCGGCGGTAGCGCAGCGAGCTTTGCGCCAGCAGCCTTATCTCCGACAGGCTGTCAAGAACGACACGGCTTGGCCGAACCCTCTCGAACGCGGCGAAAATTTCCTTGGTCGTCTCCCCGAGCTCAAGGTCTGACGAATAAAGCAAGCTCTGCTGCTGGTCGGAATCCAGCAGGCTTTCCGGGGGCACGACCTCAAAGACTTCGATATTGCCATCGATGATCATGCCGTGCGACGCGGCTCCAGCTCGCAATTCGCTCTCGGTTTCCGAGAGCGTGATGTAGAGCCCGCGCTCGCCAAGCCGCGCGCCTTCAATCAGAAACTGCAGTGCAATAGTGGTCTTTCCAGCCCCTGGATTTCCCTCGAGTAGAAACACGTGGCCGGCGGAAAGGCCCCCTGCCAGAATTGTGTCCAAACCGGACACTCCGGTCCGAGCTTTCGCGGCAGGAATAGCAGTATTCATTCATTGTTTCCTTCATTTTCACTTTGAATTAGTGGTGAAGGATGGAATGTCAAACGGCAGGCGCGCTATGACCTGACACTGCTTCAACGCGCCGCCCACAGGGCTAAATATAAGTCTCTACCCTCGATACCGAAGCGCATCGGCGACGACCACAAAGGCCACCGATGCATGCCAGCCGGAGGGATAATCAAGATGCTACTCGGAAAACGGCGGACACTGGACTTCGAGCACCCGCACCAGTTGCCCGTCCTCAAGATAGGCCTGCACGGCGTCCCAGCTGCAGGCTAGGGTCAACCGCTGAGACGGAAATGGCCGCAATCCGTTGCGGCCGCGTCCTCACCGATAACGTCATTTCCTCGGCGCCGGCGCATTCTCCTGAAAAGCCGGTAACGCCTCCAGCCTGCCGACAATCTCGGCGATGTTCGGCCACCGCGCGAGATCGAACCCCATGCGCCTGGCGCTGATCGCCTGCGGGAAGAGGAATATGTCGGCAATGCCAGGCTGATCGGAGACCGCGAACGCCCCACGCCTGCGGCTGGCAATCATCGTCTCCACAGCGGCCATTCCCTCGCCGACCCAGTGACGGCCCCATGCCGCAATCGAGTCGGCATCAGCTTTGAAGGCGGTTTTGAGATGCAGGCCGATCCGCGGCGGCAGCAGCGCATGGATTTCGGCCGCGATCGCAAGCGCGATGGACCGCGCCTGCGCCCTGTCTTCCGCCGTGTCGGGCAGCAGCGGCGGTTCAGGCTGGATCTCATCGAGATATTCGATGATGGCCAGCGACTGGGTGACGAGGACGCCGCCGTCGGTGAGCAGGGCCGGCACCAGCCCCTGAGGATTGACGCTGCGGTATCCGGCCTGCCGGCTTTCTGCCTCCTCGCCGAGAATGGTGACCGGCAACGCCTCCGCCGTCAGCCCCTTCAGGGCGAGGGCAATCCGGACCCTCGATGTCGCCGAGGAAATTTCGTTCTGGTAAAGCTTCATTGTCTTTCTCCCTTATGGTCGCGGAGGAGCGGCAACCCCTCCGCGGAAGACGCGGCCGATGCCGCCGTCACAAGGCCCGCGAGGGGCGAAGGCTCCTGCGAGCGTATGTCGTAAATGCAGGGCGCGGCAAACACCGCCGCTCCCAGAACGCAGACGATCATCAATCTCATGAAATCCTCCAGCGGCGAGGCCCGACAGCCTCGCCCTGTTCCTTCGGCGTCTGCCGGTCAGGCAATGCTCAGCTCCACATGGATATTGCCGCGTGTCGCCTTCGAATAGGGGCAGGTCCGGTGCGCCTCGTCGACAAGCGCCTTCGCGACATCCGCTTCGATGCCGGGCAGTCTGACCTTGAGACGGGCTTGCAGGAAATAGTCGCCCTCCGTCGTTCCGAGATCGACTTCGGCGTTCACAGCCGTATCAGTGGGTAGCCTGATCTTCAGCTTGCCGGCGGCAATGCCGATCGCGCCGATGAAGCAGGCAGACCAGCCTGCGGCGAAGAGCTGTTCGGGATTGGTACCGGGCCGCGCGCTGCCGGGAGGAGAGAGCTTGATGTCGAGCTGCCCGTCATCGCTTTGCGAAGCGCCGTCGCGCCCGCCTGTCGTGCGGGTCTTGCCGGTGTAGAGAACTTTTTCGATCTTTGTCATTGAACACTCCGTATATGGGCGCCGTAAGCGAGGAGATCGCTGCTGCGGCCGGGTTGACGAAGTGAGTTTTGACCGGCCGATATATCCTGCATGTTTCCGAAATCGGCTGAAATGTCACAAAACGTAGCTTCCGGTATCCGAGACATCTTTTCGTACAAACTGCCGGAAAATCCCGGCGTCCAAAATCACCGAAGGGTAACTTCCGCCGCCAGTCCGCCGCCGGGCCGATTGTAGAGCCTGAGCGAGCCGCCGAGCTTCGCCGTCAGCTGCTGGGCGATCGCAAGACCGAGGCCCGTGCCGCCGGTCTCGCGGTTGCGGGATTGCTCGAGCCGGAAGAACGGCTGCATGGCGGCTTCCAGCATGTCATCAGGAATCCCCGGCCCGCGATCCATGACTGAAATGACGACCGCCTTCTCCGCGTTATGCTCGACGGTGATCTCGGCGGAGCCCGCAAACTTCAGGGCATTGTCGATGAAGTTCGACAGTATCCGGCGCAGGGCATGCGGTCTGGTGAAGGCGGCGCCCTCAACCAGCCCAGTGACCGTGACGGACTTTCCGGTGTCCTGATAGTCATAGGCTATGCTGTCGATAAAAGAGGCGAGATCGATGCGGGCATTCTTTTCGCCGCTCCCGTGAGCGCTGCGCGCATAGGCGATGCCGTCCTGGACGAGGCGCTGGATCTCGGCAAGGTCGCGCACCAGCTTCTCCTTCTCGGGCGAATCCTCCGCCATGTCGGCCCGCAGCCGCATGCGAGTGATCGGTGTCTGCAGGTCATGCGAGATCGCCGCCAGGATCTGCACACGCTCCTCGAGGTAGTGGGCGATCCTCTCCCGCATCGCGTTGAAAGCTCGCGCCGCATGCGCAACCTCGCTTGGCCCCGCCTCGCTCAAATCAGGACCGTTCTTGTCGGGGTCGAGGGCATCGGCGGCCGCGGCAAGCTCGCCGAGCGGCCGGATCGCCTGGCGGACAGCAAACCAGGTACAGAGGACGAGCAGCGCCATCTGGACGGCAAAGACATAGGGTAGCCATTCCGCAATCGGCATGACGCCCCTTGGCGTCACATCGATGGTGAGCGGGCTGCCGTCGCTCAGCGTCAGATGTGCCTGCAGCCGGTTGACTTCGCCCGGTATCCGTTCGATGCGGATCGGGAAGCGGTGCCCGACGGCCGCCTCTATCTTTCCTGCGATCTCCCTGCCCTTGCTGGAGGCGTCGGGCACGCCGGCCAAACCGGGCCCGAGTTCGAAACGATAGTTGCCGCGGCTCAGCCAGTCCACAAGGTCACCGCGCTCGGTTGCCGGGAGTCGGTCGAGAACGGCAATCGATGTTGCAACATCGTTCTCCAGCGTGCCGAGCATTACCGCTTTGGCCGACATGTAGCGCTCCATGTAGAGAACGCTGAAGGAAAGCCCGTAGGCGAAGGCCAGGCCGATCAGCAGGATGAGAAAAATCCTCGATCGCAGTGTTCTCGGCCACATCAGGCCCGGCAGCATGGCGATCGCACTCCTCATTGGCGCGGCTCCGAAATTTCGACCGGAACCGAGAAGACATAGCCTTCGCTGCGCACCGTCTTGATGTAGGTCGGCTCGCGCGCATCGTCTCCCAGCCGCTGCCGCAGGCGGCTCACCAACAGATCGATCGAGCGATCGAAGAGCTCGGCGTCGCGCCCCTGCGTCAGGCTCAGAAGCTGATCGCGGTTGAGCACCCGCTGCGGATGGTCGATGAAAACACGCAGCAGGCGGTATTCGGCGCCGCTCAGCGCAATCGCCGTCCCTTCCTTGTCCAGGAGGTGGCGCGCAACCGTGTCGAGCCGCCAGTCGCCGAATGTCAACAATTGTCCCGCCTCGCTGATCTGCAGGTTGGGCGGCAGCATGCGCGTGCGGCGCAGCACTGCTTTGATGCGGGCCAGCAGCTCGCGCGCTGCGAACGGCTTGGCGAGATAGTCGTCGGCGCCCATCTCCAGCCCGAGGATCCTGTCCATCTCGTCGGTGCGGGCTGTCAGCATCAGGATCGGGATCGCCTTGTGCCGCCCGCCGCGCAGTTCGCGGCACAGCACCAGACCGTCATCGCCGGGCATCATCACGTCGAGCACGATCAGATCGACGGCATTGGCGTCCAGAAAACTGCGCATCTGGCGCCCGTCCGCGGCAACGCTGGTCCTGAGGCCATTCTTCTGCAGATAGCCCGAGACCAGCTCGCGGATTTCACGATCGTCGTCGACGATCAGGATATGATCGACATGATCCATATTTGCTTATTCCTCAACGATATGGCCGCGCCCGCCGCCTCAGCCATGATGCCGAAGCGACAGACGCGACCTACGCATATTCCGCCAGTCGGAGCAACGAGGCTCTGCGGCTTGATGCCGCCTCTAAGCATGTCGCGCAAAAGTGTGCTGCGGTTTTGCGTTGACGACATGCGAGAAAATAAAGACCTAAAGCGCGGGAAGCGAATCTGACAGATCGCGAAGTGCTTTAGAAGCGATCGACGTCGATCACGGCTTGCGCAAAGGCCTGCGGCGCCTCCTGCGGCAGGTTATGGCCGATGCCGCCACCGATCGTGCGATGCTCGTATCTGCCGGAGAACTTTGCGGCATAGGCGGAGGGCTCCGGATGCGGCGCTCCGTTTGCATCACCCTCCATGGTGATCGTCGGCACCGAAATCATCGGCAAGACGGCCAGCTTCTTCTCATAGGCGTCGTACTTGGCCTCGCCTTCGACGAGCCCCAGGCGCCAGCGATAATTGTGAATGACGATGTCGACATGGTCGGGATTGTCGAAGGCGGCAGCGGATCGGTCGAAGGTCGCATCGTCGAAATTCCACTTCGGCGAGGCCGTCTGCCAGATGAGCTTTGCGAAATCATGGGTGTTGCTGGCATAGCCCAGCCGGCCGCGCTCGGTGGCGAAGTAGAACTGGTACCACCAGGCAAGCTCGGCCTTCGGCGGCAGCGGCTTCTTGTTGGCTTTCTGGCTGCCGATCAGGTAGCCGCTGACCGATACCATCGCCTTGCACCGCTCCGGCCAGAGCGCGGCCATGATATTGGCGGTCCGCCCGCCCCAATCGTAGCCGGCAATCACCGCCTTTTCGATGTTGAGCGCGTCGAGCAGGGCGATCATATCGGCGGCGAGTGCCGAAGGCTGGCCGTTTCGAGGCGTCTTGTCATCGAGGAAACGCGTCGTGCCGTAGCCGCGCAGATAAGGTATGATCACCCGGTAGCCGGCCGACGCAAGCAGCGGCGCGACGTCGACGAAACTATAGATGTCATAGGGCCAGCCGTGCAGCAGCAGGACAACAGGACCATCCGCCTTGCCGGCCTCGGCATAGCCGATATCGAGCACGTCGGTCTTGATCTGCTTCAGCGCTTCGAAGGACGTATGGGTTCCGGCCTTCACATCAGGCAAGGACGCGGGCGAAGCCGGCGACGGCTGGGCAGAGACCGCGCCTGCTACGCCGAATTCCACTGCCGCAAGGGCGATGGCTGTCATGCCGAAGAAGCGGCGGCGGTGGTGGTTGATTTGCTCGGACATCGGACTCTCCTGTCGAATGGATCACGGTGCTCAGAAGACGTTCGGCTTGTATCGCCCGTATGTCGCAAAGGCGCGGTTTTTGAATACGAATGTAGACTCCGCCCTGTCAGATACACTCTGATACAATCGCGTTGACTGCGCAGAGCATCGCGGGTCCGCCTCGACTATTTTGCCGCCGCTTCTGCGGATGAGGCAGTATGTTTTCTTTTGTATCGCTCCTGCCCCAGCGCAATAGTTTGGTACATTTTCCCGCCAAACCAGACACATCGGAGATACCTCCGCCCAGCTACATCGCGCCGTTGCTGGTTCAGGCCCATCGCCGTCCAGAGTCCGATCAATCGGTTTCAGAGGAAAAGATGATGACACTTCTGATCATTGCCTATCTCGGAGGCGTGCTGACCATCCTCAGCCCCTGCATCCTCCCCATCCTCCCCTTCGTCTTCGCCCGCGCCGGCCAGCCCTTCGTCAAAAGCACGCTGCCGATGCTGACGGGCATGGCCGCCACTTTCGCGCTCGTTGCCACCCTTGCCGCGGTCGGCGGCAGCTGGGCCATCCGCGCCAATGAATATGGCCGCCTTGCCGCCATCGTCCTGCTTGCTCTCTTCGGCGTGAGCCTGCTTTCGCCGCGCTTTGCCAGCACCCTTGCCCGTCCGATCGTCGATCTGGGAAATAACCTCGTGAACGCCAGCGGCGGCGGACGCACGGCGCCGACGGTCCGGAGCGCCCTCATTCTCGGCGTTGCCACCGGCTTGCTCTGGGCGCCTTGCGCCGGGCCGATCCTCGGCCTCGTGCTGACGGGTGCTGCCTTGCAGGGCGCCAACCTTGAGACCAGCTTCCTGCTCGCTGCCTATGCAGCCGGTGCCGCGACCTCCCTTGCCGTCGCCTTGTCGGTCGGCGGAAAGATATTTGCCGCCATGAAGCGTTCGCTCGGTCTTGGTGATCGCATTCGCCAGGTGCTCGGCGCTGCCGTGCTCGCCGGTGTCGCCATCATTGCCCTCGGGCTCGACACCAGCCTGCTGTCCCGCCTCTCCTATGCCAGCACCGCATCTCTGGAACAGGCCGTGCTCCACCGGCTGCATGCAAAGGAGCTCGCCGCTGCACCCTCCGAACTCGCAAGCAACGACGCGACGATCGTCGCGGCCGATGCGAAGAAGCCTTTCCGCAGCGATCTGCCGGTCGAGGGTTATGCGCCCTCGCTCAACGGCGCAGTCGAATGGCTGAACTCCAAGCCCCTGACCACCGAAGAGCTGCCTAGCAAGGTCGTTCTCGTCGACTTCTGGACCTATTCCTGCATCAACTGCATTCGCACGATCCCCTACACCAAGGCCTGGGCGGAAAAATATGCCGATCAAGGTCTCGTAGTGATCGGCGTCCACGCCCCGGAATTCGCTTTCGAAAAGAAGATCGACAACGTCAAAAGCGCAATCGATGACTTCAAGATCGGCTATCCCGTTGCCGTCGACAACGACTACAAGATCTGGCGCGCCTTCGAGAACAGCTACTGGCCAGCCGCCTACCTGATCGATGCCAAGGGCCAGATCCGCTACCACCACTTCGGCGAAGGCAATTACGGCAGGACCGAGAAGGCCATTCAGGACCTGCTGCGCGAAGCCGGAAGTGAAATGACCGCCAGCGCGCCGGTCACCCCCGATGCAAAGGGCGTGGAAGCCGGTCCCGATCTCGGCAACATCCGCTCCGGCGAGACCTATCTCGGCTACGAGCAGGCGACGAACTTCAGCTCACCCGAGGGGCTGCAGGCAGATGCTCCGCAGAACTACTCGATCAGCAAGCCGAGCCTCAATGGCTGGGGCCTGTCGGGAACCTGGACCGTTGGTAAGGATCAGGCAACGCTCGATCAGGCAGGCGGTGGCATCACCTATCGCTTCAGCGCCCGTGACCTGCATCTGGTTCTCGGACCCGGCGATGAAGCTAAACCGGTCCGTTTCCAGGTGAAGATCGACGGCAAGTCTCCGGGCCCGGACCACGGCTCCGACATCGATGCCGACGGCAACGGCGCGGTCACCGCGACGCGTCTTTACCAGCTCGTGCGGCAGTCGGGCACCGTCGCTGCCCGCAACTTCGAGATCCGCTTCCTCGATCCCGGCGTCCAGGCCTACGCCTTCACGTTCGGCTGACCCGACACCGTTCCATTTCAAGACCTTCAACATCGACCACAAGGAGTAAACCCATGAACAAGCATCTGACTTTCATCGCAGCCCTTGCCTTTGCCACCGCCGGGATCGCATTTGCAGCCGAGGCTGCCTCAACATCGTGATCGTCCACGGCGCGCTGGCCGACGGCTCGGGCTGGCGCAAGGCGACAGAGATCCTCGAAAGGCGCGGCTTCAACGTCACAATCGTCCAGGAACCCCTCACCTCTCTCGAAGACGACGTAGCGGCGACGAAACGGGTTCTCGACCTCCAGGAAGGACCGTCCCTGCTCGTCGGCCACAGCTATGGCGGCATGGTGATCACCGAGGCCGGCAACGATCCTCATGTCGCCGGCCTCGTCTATGTCGCCGCGTTCCAGCCCGACCAGGGCGAAAGCCTGCTGAGCCTCGCCAGCTCGAAGCCGGCCGGCAGCATGGACATCAAGGAGACGAAGGATGGCAAATACCTCTATCTCGACCCCGCGGCTTTTGCGGCGGATTTCGCAGCCGACCTTCCGAAAGCCGAGACCGATTTCCTGGCAAAGTCGCAAGTCCTCGCCTCAAAGCAAGCCTTCGCAGCCAAGATCGCGGAACCCGCATGGCGCACGAAGCCCAGCTGGTCGATTGTCGCCACCGAGGACCGCTCCATCAACCCCGAACTGGAGCGTGATATGGCCAAACGCGCCGGCAGCGAAGTGACGGAGATCAAGTCCAGCCACGCCGTCTTCGCATCCCAACCGGAAAAAGCTGCCGACGTCATCGAAAAGGCGGCCAGAAAAGCCGGCGAGTAGAACCGGCAGTATGGGGCGGCAGGTGCTCGAAGCCCGCATGCCGTCCCTATCCAACTTTTGTCCCCATAGAGTGTGGGACAGCCAGTCCAGTTTGCCCCTCTCGACGAATGGAGAGGGGCAACATCGTTTACTGTTTGGCGGCTACCGGACGAACCAGCGGCGTGACGCGGCGGATGGTGACGCGGCGGTTTTCCTGCTCCGGGTCTGATGTATTGACCTTCAAGTAGCGCTCGCCATAGCCCTGCGTTGCAAGGTTTTCCGGCGCGATGCCGTAGACGTCGGTGAGCACGTTGGCGACCGATTCCGCCCGCTGGTCGGAAAGGATCAGGTTGCTCTGGTCGGAGCCGACCGCATCCGTATGGCCTTCAATCAGGAAAGTCTCGCTCGGATCCTTTTCGAGCACCTGGTTGATTGCGTCGGCAACCTTGCGCAGCGTGCGTGCCTGCGTCATCGGGATCTCGGCGCTGCCGGTGGCGAAGGTGATCGTATCGAGGTCGATGCGGCGCACCTTGTCGCGAATACGAGCGGAGTACTTCACCTCGTCAAGCGAATAGACCCGCTCCACCTGCTCGACCGGCGGCTCGCTGAGGAACTCGTAATAGTCCCGGTCAGGATCGCTGCTGGTGTCGATGATATAGTCGTTGAGCGGGACACGCAGCCGCATTGGCGGCAGATCAGCGCCCGGGTCGTCGAAATAGCCGCGATCAGGATCCTCGTAGAGATCAGGTGAGTAGTAGAGCACGTATTCGCGCCCGCGGGCATCGACGCGCGACCGCTGGATGATGTCGCCGTAGCGGTTGCGAATGGTGACGATACGATAGCCTTCCGGCCGCGTGATGGTCTCGCGATAGCGATTGTCCGGGAGCTCTTCATAGATCGGTCGTTCACCGTCGCGCAGGAACCGTCTGTCGTCGTCGCTGCGCACGATCACCTGGTTGTTGTATTGGATGATCACCCGGTTATCGTCGGTTTGGTCGTCGATGCGCGCTCCCTCGGGACGGGCAAATTGCGGCCGCGTGTCGAGCCTCGTGCCCTTCTCGCTGGTGACTGCCTCGAGCTTTATCGCCGGCGCAGCAGCAGCTGCAGCGGCCTGCGCATCGGCATCCGAGGTCGGCACCTTCACCTCCTGGCTCTCGGCGCGCAGCTTGTCGCGATCGCGGCGGCTTTCGCGGCCCTTGCTGCGATCGGCATCCTTGTCGCTGTCAAGCACGGCGGCACCGTTCTCGACCGGCAGCACGACGGTCTCGTTGCTCTTGGCCGGATCCGCGGCAATCTTCTTGCGGCGCTCCAGTTCCTCGGGAGAAACCTTTTCCGGTGCCGGAAGCGCCTGCTCGACCTGCTGGCCGCCGCTGGAATCCGGCGCCGGCTGGGCAGTGTCGGTGCTGGGCGCGACCGTTGGTGCCTCGGAAAGTTTTTCGGCCGTGCCTTCCATCGGCTTTTCAACGGGCGCGGCCTCAGGTGCGGCAGCCTTGTCTTCGGTTGGCTTATCTCCCGGCGCTGTGGCCTCGCCCTTTGCCGGCTTCTTCTCGGCCGGCGCCTCGGCTGTCGGTTTTACCTCGGGTTTTGCTTCGGGCTTGGCCTGCTCCTCGGCCGGCGTTACCGCCTCAGGGGCGGCGGTCTCGGCCTTGCCCTTGCCTTTGTCCTTGCCTTGGGCCCTCTCCTGACGTTGCTTGCCCTCCGGCTTGGCTTCAGGCTCAGCCTGTTCCACCTGCGGCTGAGCTTCCTTGGCGGCCGGCTGCTGTTCGGGCTCCGGCTGAGCTTCCGGCTCGGCCTGCTGTACCTGAGGCTTCTTGGGCTTCTTCGGCTTTTCCTGCGTCACCGGCTGCTGCTCTTCCTGCTGCGGCTGGGCCTCGGGCTCTACTTCGGACTGAGCCTCCTGCTTGGCTTTGCGCTGGGGTTTGCTTTCGGCCTTCGGTGCGGGCTCCTCCCTTGGCGCTTCTGCCTTCGACGGTTCCGGCGCTGCCTTCGGCTCGGGCGCCGGGGCCTCCTTCTGCTCGGCCTTCCTCGGCTTTTCGGCAGGTTCTTCCTTCTGCTGCTCGGCTGCCGGCGCCTGTTCGGCCGGGGCCTCCTTCTTTTCCTTGCGCTTCTTCTTCAGCAGTTCCTCTTCCGACGGCGCGTCCTGCGCCACTTCGAAACTGCCTTGTTCCGCCTGCTGCACGGCCGCGGCCGGCGTCGCGACGTCGCGGACGGCAGCCATCGTCGTGGCGGGCTGGAGAGCCAGCGATAGGGAAAGCAGCGGGAAAGCTGCACTCGCAAACAATCTAGATTTCTTGCCCATCGGGTTTCCTCGATCCTGTTTGAGCTTCCTGAAGGCCGACAGGCCTTGCTTCGCCCCTAGCTTCGCAATGAGGCGAAACGGCGAATTGGCAAAGCGCCAAGTCGCCGATTTGTTCCGGTTCTAGGAAGCCCTTGATTAACCTCCCGTGAATGTTGCGGTCTGCTTTCGTTCATCTCGCCTGTTATTTGCACCGCACAATTGCGCGGGAATTTGTGTTGCAATTTCATGAAAAAAAGTCTGATTATCGCCGCAAGGCGGTGTCGACACCGTTGAATTGCGGTCGCGAGTCCAAGAGAAAAACAGACAGCGGCCACCAACAGAGAGGATCCTCATGTTTAACTCCACCCGCATCTTCGCGGCAGCCTCGATCGCGGCAATGTCGCTCTTTGCCGGCTCGGCCATGGCCGAAGGCGAAAAATACGTGATCGGCACCGATTCGACCTATCCGCCCTTCGAATTCGTCGACGCCAGCGGCACGATCCAGGGCTTCGACATCGATATCGCCAAGGCGCTCTGTGCCGAGATGAAGGCTGAATGCAGCTTCGTCAGTACCGATTGGGACGGCATCATTCCGGCGCTCAACGCCAAGAAATTCGACATGATCGTCTCTTCCATGTCGATTACGCCGGAACGCCTGAAGCTCGTCGACTTCTCCAATAAGTACTACAACACCCCGCCGGCCATCGCCGTCCCGAAGGATTCCAAGATCACCGACGTTGCTGGCCTCAAGGGCAAGGTGATCGGCGCGCAGACCTCGACGACGCACGCCAACTACGCCGAGAAGCACCTTGCCGACACCGAGCTGAAGCTCTATCCGACCGCTGACGAATACAAGCTCGACGTTTCCAGCGGCCGTGTCGACGCCGTCATCGACGATGTCGTGGTTCTCTCCGAATGGGTCAAGTCCGACGCCGGCGCCTGCTGCAAGATCCTGACAACCTTGCCGGTCGACAAGGAAATCAACGGCGAAGGCGCAGGCATCGCCATCCGTAAGGGTGATCCGCTGAAGGAAAAGCTGAACACCGCGATCGCAGCGATCCGCGCCAACGGCGAGTACAAGAAGATCCAGGACAAGTACTTCGATTTCGACGTTTACGGCGACTGAGAAATTCGGTATCTGGCCGATCAAGCGAATGGCGGAAGGCTTGCTCTTCCGCCATTTTTGTTTGACAAAGGTGGCAAGATCAAAACGGCAAAAGCCGTGAGGGGAATTCTCGCATGGGCGGATTATTTTCCGCGCTTGGCTCCTTCTGGAGCTCACTTGTGCACATTTTCGATCCGCTGTGCGGACCCGTCGGCATCTTCACCTGGTTTGGTCAGTCGACGATTCTTGCCTGCGGCGATACTGGCTGGGGCGACGAAATCGCTCTCGGCTTGCAGGTTACCGTTTCGGTGGCAATCGTCACCCTGCCGATCGGGCTCGTGATCGGTTTCCTCGTGGCGCTGGGCCAACAGTCGGAGGAGAAGCCGCTGCGGCTGGCCGCCGGCATCTACACGACGATCTTCCGCGGCCTGCCGGAGCTTTTGACGCTCTTCATCATCTATTATGGCATGCAGATGCTGATCCAGTCCCTTCTGGAGCTTGCCGGCTATGTCGGACCGCCGATCGAGATCAACGCTTTTCTCGCCGGCGTGATCGCGCTGTCGGTCGTCTTCTCCGCCTACTGTTCGGAAGTGCTGCTCTCGGCTTTCCGCGCCATACCCAAGGGCCAGTATGAGGCGGGAGACTCGCTCGGCCTGCATCGCGGCCGCACGCTGCGGCTCATCATCCTGCCGCAGCTTGTGCGAATCGCACTCCCCGGCCTGACGAACCTCTGGATGGTGCTGCTGAAGGACACGTCCTATGTCTCGATTATCAGCCTTGCCGACATCCTGCGCCAGACGAGCGTCGCCGTGCGGGTGACCAAGGAACCCTTCTTCTTCTATGGCATCGCCTGCTGTCTCTATCTGGTGCTCGCCATCCTCTCTTCGTTCCTGCTCGTCCGCATCGACCGCTGGGCCAAACGTTCCGAGGTCCGCCGATGAGCTATGCCGAAACCTTGATCCCGCCGCAGCCCGCCCCTCGAGAGGTGGCAAAGCCGATGACCGCGACCCGCCTCAGCGGCTATATCCTCGTTGCCTTCTGGGCGCTGCTCGCAACGCTGCTGATCTTTACCGTCGTCAATGGCTGGGATCCTGAAAAGTTTACCCGCTATGGGCCGCGTTATCTGCACGGTCTCTGGGTGACGCTGAGCCTTGTCGCCATCTCCGTCGTCTGCGGCGCCATCCTGTCGCTGCCTCTCGCCATGGCGCGGCTGTCGAAGAACCGGGCGCTCAACTGGTTCGCCTATTGCTATATTTATTTCTTTCGCGGCACGCCGCTGCTTGCGCAGCTCTTTCTGGTCTATTACGGCCTCGGCGTTTTCCGTCCGCAGCTGGAAGCCATCGGCATCTGGTGGTTCTTCCGCGAGGCCTGGTATTGCGGCCTCTTCGCCATGACCATCAATACGGCCGCCTATCAGGCGGAAATCCTGCGCGGCGCAATCGAGAGCGTGCCGCACGGCCAGCACGAGGCGGCCGCCGCACTTGGCATTCACAAGGCCATTGCTTTCCGCAAGATCATCCTGCCGCAAGCCTTCATCGTGGCGCTGCGCCCTTATGGCAACGAGATTATCCTTCTGATCAAGGGCTCGGCAGTCGTTGCCATCATCACCGTGCTCGATCTGATGGGCGAAACCCGCTACGCCTTCTCCCGCACCTTCGACTACCAGACCTATCTCTGGGCGGCGATCTTCTATCTCGCCATCGTCGAGGCGCTGCGCCATCTCTGGGCGTGGATCGAGCGTCGGCTGACCCGCCATCTCAAGCGCTGACGGCGCTGGCAGCACTCTTCGACCCGTGCTGCCAAGCCATTGATATTAAAAATAAATTGTCCTTTCCCAAAGTATCTGTAAAGTTTCCGTTAACCACTCGCATGTTTCCATATCACGTAGCGCTAATAAGCGCGCGAGTGGGAACGAGAAGAAGCGGAATAAAATGCACACGGACATGGAAAGACAACTGCAAGGTTACGGCCTGACGACCGCCCAGATCCTCTACCGACTGCCGGACCACCCGACGATCCTGCAGACCTACGTCTGGCAGGATTACGATCTCGCCCCGGATTTTCCCGAGATGCGCGGCTTCCTGAGATTCTGGCAGGAGAAGCTCGACGGACCGCTGCATTCGGTGCGCTACGTCCACCGCAAGCTGATCTCGGCAAGCGAATGGCGGGCGCTGAGGGGTGAGCTCATCCTGCACTGATCAGACATGCGCCTCGCCACGGCCGAACTCGCCCTCGTCACGATCCGGACGCAGTGCAAAACAGAGAATGCCGAGATAGAAGGCGACGACCGCAGCAATGACCGCAAGGCCGGGCATCGGCCCGAGCACCGCGTTGTCGACAACATAGGCCCATGAATGCGCCTGCAGCGCCGGCGCGCCCTCCGTCTGCAGCTTCGGCGTCGAGATCTTCAGGCACCAGGCAAGCAGCAGGATGAAGTACATCCAGCCGTAATTGCGCTTGAGACGGCGATGCATCGCCTCACCATAACTCAGCAGGAATCGCGGATGGCGCAGGCTGCCGGCGATCACCGAGGCCCATTCCCTGCCGCTATTGGGGTCGGGCGCCAGAATCTGTGCGAAATAGCAACGCTCGATCTGGCGGATGCGGGCGCGGTAAATGTCGAAGAATCGATAGCGCCGCGCCTCTATCATCAGAAGCAATGTAATCAGCATCATCCCGAACACCAGCACGCCGTGATGCGAGGTCGGCGTCGACAGGGACACTGAGAGCAGTGCCGCCACCACGGTGATCGCCCAATTGGACGTCCGGTCGATGCGATCGCGCCAGCTCGTCATGCGTCCGAGTTCGCCACGGTAATAATGGATGAGCGTATTGGTGGTCTCACCTGGCGTACCCGGCAGCAGCGACATCCGCACATCCTCTCTTTCCCTTATCGTTGATATCCTGTCCTGCTCCGTCTCCATAATTTTCCTCCCTTCGTCTCCCTTTCGGCTGCCTCTCATAGGGCGCCCGACCATTCTGCGCCTGCAGCCACGCCATTGCAAAAGATTGAAAGCCGCCTTAGAGCCGTGCCTTGAACAGAAGGATGGTGACCGCGATGGCAAAGAAGATCGATGAAGAAGCTCTTGCCGAGGCCTATAACCGCGCACTGGCGCTGGAAAAGGCCGGTGATGTCGACGCGGCCGTGGCGGCCTATCAGGAAGTATTGGCGATCGACCCGGACGACCACGGCGGAGCCGCCGTCCGCATCGCCGCCATGGGCCGCGGTGAAACGCCGGCCAAGGCGCCGGACGCCTATATCGAGACCTTGTTCGACCAGCATGCCGAGGTCTTCGAGGATGTGCTCGTCGAGCAGCTTGGCTATCACGTGCCGATGCTGGTGCGCCAGCGCCTGCAGCATTTGAAGCTCGGACCGTTCAAGCGGCTGCTCGATCTCGGCTGCGGCACGGGTCTGACCGGCGGCGCCCTGCGCGACCTGTGCGAAGATATGACCGGCATCGACATATCGGAAAAGATGGTCGAGATTGCCCATGAGAAGGATCTTTATGAAACGCTTTTCGTCGCCGAGGTCGAGGATTTCCTCGAGGACAATGACGAGGAAGCCTTCGACATCATTACTGCAACCGACGTCCTGCCCTATCTCGGCGCGCTCGAACCGTTGTTCTTCGGTGCCGCCGAGAATCTGACGGCGGGCGGCCTCTTCATCTTCTCCTCCGAAACCCTCCCGGCAGAAATTCTCGCCGGCCGCGCCTTCATGGTCGGACCGCACCAGCGCTTCGCCCACGCCGACGCCTATGTGAGAGAACGGCTGACCGCCACCGGTTTCGAGCTTGTCGAGATATCGGATATCAACGTGCGCATGGAAGAGGGACAGCCGACGCCCGGCCATTTGGTCATCGCCAGATACATCGGCTGACGGAATACTTGCATGATCGGCGAAGTATCTATTGCGTGATGCGCAGCAACCTGTTACTTAGTCGATCGGTAAAGTTTTTCCGAATTGGAAAGGTCGCCCCATGTCGCTCGTGCTTTATGGGCATCCGCTCGCCTCCTTCTGCCACAAAGTGTTGATTGCGCTTTACGAAAACGACACCCCCTTCGAGAACCGTCTCGTCGATCTTTCCGACGAGACCTCACGCGCCGATCTCTTTCGGTTCTGGCCAATCGGCAAGATGCCGCTGCTGCGTGACGAGGCCCGCGACAGCACCATCCCCGAAACCTCGATCATCATCGAATATCTCGATCATTATTATCCCGGTCCCGCACCCTTGCTGCCGCAGGAAATCGACCGGGCGCTGCAGGTCCGTCTCTGGGACCGTTTCTTCGACCACTACATCCAGGTGCCAATGCAGACACTGGTCAGCAATCGCCGGCGCCCCGAAGGCAAGGCGGACGAAATCGAAATTGCCTCTTCCCGGGAGACGCTCGCCACGGCCTACGCAATGATCGAAAAGCAGTTGGGCGGCAGCCCATGGATAACCGGCGGGGCCTTCACCATGGCGGACTGCGCCGCAGCCCCTTCTCTCTTCTACGCCGAGACGCTAGTTCCCTTTTCACCCGATCAGCCGAGACTGCGCGCCTATTACGAGCGGCTGCTGGCGCGCCCGTCCTTCGCCAGGGCATTGGAGGAGGCTCGTCCTTATTTCAAGTTTTACCCTTACCATGACAGGCTGCCCGCCGGCTTCCGGGATGCAGCGGGATGATCGACGGCCAGGCGGATCTCGACCGCATGTTCCATGCGCTTTCCGACCGCAGCCGCCGCGGTATGATCGACCGCCTCGGCCGCGGCCCGGCCTCCGTCACCGAACTGGCGGCGCCGCTCGCCGTAGCCCTGCCGACGGTGATGAAACATCTGCAGGTGTTGGAAGACAGCGGCCTCGTATTCTCCGAAAAATCCGGTCGGGTGCGGACCTACCGCCTGCAGCAGGATGCGCTTGCCGCTGTCGAGCGCTGGGTGGAACAGCGAAAGAGCCGCTGGACCACCACCTTCGACAGGCTGGACCAATTTCTCGCCGATGAGCCGGAGACCCTCCCCGAATGACGACACGATCCGCAGAACACGCCACCCTCGTCATCGAACGCCACCTGAAGGCGCCCGTCGCCCGGGTCTTCCGCGCCTGGTCGATGCCGGAATCCAAGCGCCAGTGGTTTGCCTGCCACGGCGATTGGGTGCCGCTGGAATACGGCCTGGATTTCCGCCCCGGCGGACTGGAGAGGAATTATGTCGGCGTTACGGACGGACTCCTGCACGCCTATGACGCCCGTTACATTGACATCGTGCCCGATGCGCGGATCATCTACGCTTATGAGATGAAGCTCGGCGAAGCCCGCATCTCGGTCTCACTCGCCACCGTCGCCTTCGAAGTCGAACCCGGCGGCACAAAGATGGTCTTTACCGAACAAGCGGTGTTCCTTGACGGCTATGCCGACAACGGCGCCCGTCTTCAGGGCACCGAAATCGGCCTCGACAATCTTGAACTCTTTCTCGAGCGCGAGACAAGCCCGATCCATTAGCAAGTTTCAGATATTGAATCACTTTTTAGAACGAGAGGCCTTGGCTGACATGTTCAACGCGGCGGCGGCGCGAACGAGCGCCTTCAATGCCTCCTCGTCGATCTTGTCGCTCTCGTGGATATCGATGGCGCGCCGAGTGTTGCCTTCGAGGCTGGAGTTGAAGAGCCCCGAAGGATCCTCCAGCGCGGCACCCCTGGCAAACGTCAGTTTCACCACCGTCTTATAGGTCTCGCCGGTGCAGATGATGCCGCTGCGCTCCCAGACCGGAACCCCTCGCCAATTCCATTCCTCGACAACGTCAGGCTCGGCCTGCCTGATCAGCGCCCGGACCCGCGCAAGCGTCTCGCCGCGCCAATCCTTGAGCTCCTCGATCCTCGCATCGATCAGCGTAACCGGTGTTCTCCCCCCACATTGTCCTTCGCCGCCTAGTCTGTGATCGAGATTTCCATGGATGAAGAACGGGAGTTACTCCATGGAGACCTCATTGGAGTTTCTCACAACCAGGAAGCCTGGGC
>NZ_PSOW01000062.1:0-454 GCF_003013335.1 Rhizobium sp. H4 | reverse complement strand
GACCAATCTCATCCCCGGTTCAAGCCAAGGGGCCTGCGGTCCCGGCCGTCCGCACTCCGGCGGATGGCCATCCGCCGGAGTGCGCACCGATCATCCAACAATCAGCGCAAATTGAACATGCAAGGGGGCCGGTGACGCCGGTCTTTCAACTGATCCGCCGTACGAGCATAGACCACATTGGGGCGCTACGTTGCGCTGGCGGGAATAGACTATCACGGAAAGGATGTTCCGTGCGGCCCCCTTGTATCTGCACGTTAGTAATTTCGTGCGATGGAAGCGATTGAGCCTCTGGCCGGGTGGCCACCCGGCCAGAGGCTTGACGAAGTCGCCCGTCCCCCCTCCGGTTACAACCGTGGATGAGCCTGGGATCTTCGTCATCGTCACGTACGACCGAATAGTCGCTTGGCTCCAATCGCACGCACAAGGCAGGTTACCGTGAACAGAATTATATGTG